>DATAZV010000549.1:0-3542 GCA_036271855.1 Burkholderiales bacterium | reverse complement strand
GTACGTCTCGGTCTGGGTTTTGGCCTGGTGGCTTTGTTGCTGTCGGCGGCATTGGGCTTCGGCATTTCGCTGATCCGCGACCTGAACGGGTCGGTCGACAATGTGACGATGCATTTTCTGCCCAACACCATCGGCGCCCTGCAACTGCAGGTGACGTTGAACGAATCGGCGCGCGACATGCGCACCCTGGCCCTGCTGGATGATCCGAAGCGGGTCGCGCTGGTGATGGAACGGCTTGATGAGAGCGCCAAAAAACGCGCCGCCATGATCGGCAAGCTGGAAAAGGCCATCACCTCCCCTGAGGGCAAAGCCCGGGTCGCCGAAGTGCTCGAGCAGCGCGGCAAGACGGTGCCGCTGGAAAACGAATTCCTGAAAAAGTACAAAGAGGAAAAGCGCGACGTCGCGGTGGCGTTTTTGCTGGAAAAGGTGCGCCCGGCCCAGCTCGACCTGACCGCCAGCCTGGCCAAACTGGCCGATTCCGAAATCGCCATGGCCACCGCTGCCGGCGACCAGGCTGCCACCAAATCCAGCCAGGGCGTGATGCTGCTGGCCGCTGCGACCCTGGTCGCCCTGGTGCTGGCAGCCATCGTCGCCTGGCTGGCCACCCGCTCCATCGTCGTGCCGCTGGCCACCGCGGTGGGCATTTCCGGCGAAATCACCAAGGGCAACCTGCGCAACCAGATCCAGACCGGGCGCCGCGACGAACTCGGCGTGCTGCTCGAATCCCTGCACCAGATGCAGCACAGCCTTGGCAGCCTGGTCAGGCAGATCCAGGGCGGCGCCGGCGAAGTCTCAAGCGCGGCCGCCGCGCTGGTTTCCACCGCCGAGCAGGTCGCCGTTTCCACCGAAAACCAGAGCACCGCCGCCGCCGCCATGGCCGCCTCGGTGGAGGAAATGACGGTCAGCATCAATCACATCTCGGAAAGCGCGCAGTCGGCCAGCACCCGTACCGGCGAATCCAGCGAGCTGTCGGAAAAAAGCCGTGGCGTGGTCAACCGCGCCAGCTCGGAAATGACCGCGATCGCCTCCGGCATCGAAAGCTCCGCCGGCCTGGTGCGCACCCTGCAGGAACAGTCGCGCGAAATTTCCACCATCGCCGAAGTGATCAAGAACATCGCCGAGCAGACCAACCTGCTGGCGCTCAACGCCGCCATCGAAGCGGCGCGCGCCGGTGAAAACGGCCGCGGTTTTGCCGTGGTGGCCGATGCCGTGCGCGGCCTGGCTGAACGCACCACCAACTCGACGGTGGAAATCGCCGCCACCATCGCCAAAATCCAGCAAAGCACCGACCTGGTGTTCCAGGACATGAACGTCTCGGTGGAGCGGGCCCGTTCCGGCCTGACCCTGTCGCAGGAAGCCGGCGAGTCGATCGCCAGCCTGGCGGCGACTTCGCTGCAGGTGATGAGCTCGGTTTCCGAGATTTCCTCGGCGCTGAAGGAGCAAAGCCAGGCCAGCAACGACATCGCGCGCCATGTGGAGAGCATCGCCCAGATGGCCGAAGAGAACACCGGCGCCGTCGCCCATACCAAGGACTCCGCCCAGCGCCTCGAAGGCCTGGCTGAAGGCTTGCAGACGGCGGTGATGCGCTTTTCGGTCTGACGGCACCGCCGTCGTTGTAAAGACTGCCGAAAAACAAAAGCCACGGAAACGTGGCTTTTAAAAACAAAATCACGTTTTGTGGTTTTCAAAAACAAAACCACAAAACGTGATTTTTAAAAACGAAAAGCCGCATTTCTGCGGCTTTTTGCTTAAAACGATTGGTCGGGGCGGCGGGATTCGAACTCGCGACCCCTTGCACCCCATGCAAGTGCGCTACCAGGCTGCGCTACGCCCCGAACAGCGCGAATTATAGCAGAGCCCGGCCCCGTGCAGCGCAAAAAGCCGCTTCAGACCGCGACTTCTTCAACTTTCTCAACGCCTTGCTGTTGCGCCTGCACCGAGCGGCGCAACTTCTTGTACAGATCCGGCTGGCGGTTCTTCAGGTACTCGAGCACCTCGAAGTCCTCTTTTTTCACCTTCGACAGGTCGATCTGCTCGACGTGTACCAGGCGCAGCAGTTCGCGTACCGGCTTGGGCATTTCACGCCCGCTTTCGTAGCGCGAACCCCCGGATTGGGTGACACCGATCTTGGTCCAGAACTGGTCCTGATTCAGCCCCAGACGCTGGCGAATCTCACGCGGATCGAATTTTTCAAAAAGTCCCATGGCTTTTTTTCCTGATTTACGGCCTGCACTCAAATGGCGGATGACCCGCCCCCCTCTCCAACTCGGCCTCCCCGAGCTGTGGCTTCTCACCGGCAACGTATCCACAAACCCCCGTACGCAGTGCTGCTAGCGATGACCACGGCATAAATATATGCTCTTTGCAGAGAAGGTGTAAATAAATCGTGACCAATTTACAAGGTTTAACATTGTCAGCGGCATGGATTAACAATGCTACGTCGATACGGTAAAATAGCGGGCTTTTCGCTTCCCCGATCCGGCCGCGTCGGCGCCCTGGGCGCCGGGTGTTTTGCGGCAGGCGGCCCGGGATTTCGTGCCGGGCGGGATACGCCTCCAGGAAAGGGCGCCGCAGGCCGCGCCCGGCGCTATCCGCGAGCGGATTTTCCGTTCCGGCCCGATTCCGGTTGCGACTCCGGGCTTAACTTCGGGTTTAACCTTATCCAAAGCAAGATATGGCGTTAATCGTTCACAAATACGGCGGCACTTCGGTCGGCTCGCCCGAGCGCATCAGGAATGTCGCCCGGCGCGTGGCCAAATGGCATGCCGCCGGCCACCAGATGATCGTGGTGCCCTCCGCCATGTCCGGCGAGACCAACCGCCTGCTCGGCCTGGCCAAAGAGATCACCAGCGACCCCGATCCGCGCGAACTCGACGTCATCGCCTCCACCGGTGAGCAGGTGACCATCGGCCTGCTGGCCCTGGCGATGCACGCCGAAGGCCTGAAAGCCAAGAGCTACACCGGCGCCCAGGTGAAGGTGCTGACCGACAGCGCCTTCACCAAGGCGCGCATCATGGACATCGACGACAAGGCGATCCGCGCCGACCTGGCGAAAGGCTACGTCGTGGTCGTCGCCGGCTTCCAGGGCATGGACGACATGGGCAACATCACCACGCTCGGCCGGGGCGGCTCCGACACCTCGGCGGTGGCCCTGGCGGCGGCGCTGAAGGCCGACGAGTGCCTGATCTATACCGATGTCGACGGCGTCTACACCACCGACCCGCGGGTCGAGCCCACCGCGCGGCGCCTGAAGACCGTGACTTTCGAGGAAATGCTCGAAATGGCCAGCCTGGGCTCGAAGGTGCTGCAGATCCGCTCGGTCGAATTCGCCGGCAAGTACAAAGTCCCCCTGCGCGTGCTGTCTTCCCTCACCGACCCGGCGATGCCGCTTGATGAGGAAGCCAAGTCCGGCACGCTGATCACCTTCGAGGAAGACCAGAACATGGAACAAGCCATCATCTCCGGCATCGCGTTCAACCGCGACGAGGCCAAAGTCACCGTGCTGGGGGTGCCCGACCGCCCCGGCATCGCCTATCAGATTC
>DATAZV010000548.1:0-17197 GCA_036271855.1 Burkholderiales bacterium | reverse complement strand
ATGCGCCGGCCGTCCTTGGTTTTTTGCAGCGCCATGCCTTCGCCGATGCCGCCGAAGCCGTCCAGCTCATGGTGGGCCAGCAGCTTCATGTTGAGGGACAGGGAATTGCCGGCTTTGGAGCCGGGGTGGGCCAGGGTGCTCATGGAATCTCCGTTGCCGGCGCGCTCCCGTACCGGGAGCCGCGCCTGGAAATCAAGGTGAAAAGCCGAACCGCGAAAGCCGGACGACAAACGGCCCGGAGTCTAACACCGGCCAAGGCCCATGCGCGCGCGGCTGGTGCATTCCGCGTACGCGCGTCCCTTCGTCTTGACTCTGGCGGCGGGACTGCGACAATGCGCTTATCCGCTGTATGACCATTCACTTCCCATAATCCCCCGTGGAACCCTCCAGCTCGACCGAAGCCGCCAAGCAGGTGTTGCTCATGTGCGGCATTATTTTGGCCACCGGCGCGGTGGCGGCCTTGCTGGCCAAGCGACTCAAGGTGCCCGACATCGCCGTCTTCCTTTTGGCGGGCATGGCTTTCGGGCCCGGCGGCGCGCAACTGATTCATCTGCGCGCGGACTCGGCGCTGAACCAGATCATCCTGATTTTCGGCTCGTGCTATCTGCTGTTCGACGGCGGCGCCTCGGTGCGCCTGAAGGTGCTGCGCCAGGTGTGGATCACCCTGGCGGCCATCGCCACCATCGGCGTGCTGATCACGGCGGCGGTGTGCATGCTGGCCGCGCACCTGCTGCTCGGGCTGCCCTGGGTCACCGCGGCGCTGTTGGGCGCGGTAATCGCCTCCACCGACCCGGCTACGCTGGTCCCGATCTTTCGCCAGGTCCGCATCCGCGAGCGCCTGGCGCAGACGGTGATGAGCGAGTCCGCCTTCAACGACGCCGTCGGCGCCATCCTCGCCTTCGCGGTGCTGGGGATGGCGCTGGGCAAAGGGGATTTCTCGCTCGCGCAATCGCTGCTCGATTTCGCCAAGCAGGCCGGCTTCGGCATCGTTATCGGCGCGGCGCTGGGCTACCTGGCGGCGCTTTTGATCGGCCACGAGCGCTACAACTTCCTCACCGAATACGCCCCGCTGGTGACGCTGATGGCGGTGATCGGCGCCTTTCTTTCGGCCGACGGCGTGGACGCCAGCGGCTTCATGGCGGTGTTCGTGTTCGGCATCATGATCGGCAACCGCGACGCCTTCGGATTCGACATCGGCCCGGACGATGCGCGGCGCTTGAACGAATTCGTCGCCATGACCACCCTGCTGATGCGCATGTTCATTTTCATCCTGCTGGGCGCGCAGGTGGACTTTGCGGTCATCGGCCAGTACCTGGGCGGCGGCGTGCTGGTGGTGCTGGTCTTCATGTTGATCGCGCGGCCACTGACGGTGTTCGCCTGCGCCTGGCCGGACCGCCGCGCGCGCTGGAGCATCAACGAGTTGCTCTTCATGTGCTGGACCCGCGAGACCGGGGTAATCCCCGCCGCGCTGGCCGGCCTTCTGCTGGGCATGAAGGTGCCGGGCGCGCAAGCGATTGCGGCGGTCACCTTCATCGCCATCCTGATGACCATCCTGATCCAGGCCACCACCACGCGCTGGCTGGCGGCCCGCCTTGGGCTGCTGGCCGGCGATTGACGCGCCCGCGGCGCCTGATCAGGGGCGGATGTAGGCCCAGCCCTGCTGCTGGCGCTTGATCAGTTCCACCACGCCGGCCGGCACGTAGCCGATGCCGGGCAGCATGTCATCCTTGGTGAGCTTCTGGTTCTGCATGGTGTTCTCGCACGCCATCACCGCCACGCCGCTGCCCAGGGCTTCGCGCACGCGGTTGCCGGCCAAGGACTCGGCCTTGAGGATGCCGATGCCGGGGCCGTAGGCCACCAGCTCGACTTCGACATTGCCCGCCCCCAGGTCGGTCTGCACGTTCTTGATGTTGTTGAGCGCGAGGTTCCACTTTGCCGGGTCGGCATCGCTGACCTGGAACACGACCTTGGTCTTGGGCGTAGCCTGCGCCCAGGCGGCGGGCGCGGCGCATAGCGTCAGCAGAAGCGCTGCGAGCACGGCCAGCAGGCGGCTGGAGAAAAAACGGAAAGCTGATTTCACGGCAAGCCTTTCTTGATGAGGCGGGAACCGGCAAAGGCCGGCGCGCTTACTTGGCGTTCTTCTTGATCCAGTCGGCAATCCGCGCCACGCCGTTTTTGATAGCCTCGTTGGACGCCGCATAGGAAAAGCGGATGTGCTGGCCTTCGCCCGCCACCCGCGCGCCGAAGTGGATGTCGGCCAGCACGGCGACGCCGGCTTCGTTGAGCAACTTTTTGCGGAAATCCTCGGAGTCGGTGCAGCCGGTCATGCGGCAGGCTTCGGTGACATTCGGCCAGGCGTAGAAGGCGCCGCCCGGCACCAGGCAGGAAATGCCCGGCACCTTGTTCAATAGGCCGACGATCAGGTCGCGGCGCTCGAGAAAGCTTTGCTTCATCATCTCGGCGGCGTCCTGCGGGCCGTTCAAGGCCTCCACCGCGGCCCACTGGCTGATGTGCGAGGCGCAGGATTCGGTGTTGGTGACCCAGCGGGTGAACACCGGCGCCAGGGTCTTGTTGACCGCGTAGCCGATGCGCCAGCCGGTCATCGCCCAGGTCTTGGAAGCGCCGTCGGAAATGATGGTGCGCTCCAGCATGTCTGGCAGCGCGGCGATGGACTGGAACTTGCCGTCGTAGACCAGGCGCGAATAGATTTCGTCGGCGTAGATCCACACGTCCGGATGACGGCGCATGATGGCGGCGATGTCCGCCAAATCCTGGGCAGAGAGCGAGCCGCCGGTGGGGTTGTGCGGGGTGTTGAGGATCAGCAGCCGGGTCTTGGGCGTGATCTTGGCTTCGAGCTCGACCGGGTCGAAGGCGAACTTGCGCGCTTCCTTCAGCCCGAGCGGCACCGGCACCGCGCCATTGGCAATGATTTGCGACTCGTAGATCGGAAAGCCGGGGTTGGGGTAGATCACTTCGTCGCCGGTGCCGAAATCGGTGGTCGACAGAATTGCATAGGCGATGAAAGGCTTGGCGCCAGAGCCAACCACCACGTCGTCGGCCGAGACATTCAGGCCGCGCATGCGATTCACTTCTTTCGCAATGGCTTCACGCAACTCGGGGATGCCGGCGGAGGGTGTGTAGCCGTGCTTGCCTTCGCGGATCGCCTTGACGGCGGCGTCCTGGATGTTGACCGGCGTCGGGAAATCCGGCTGGCCGATGCAAAAGGAGATGATGTCCTTGCCTTTGCGCATCAGTTCGGTGACTTCGGCGAGGACGACAAAGGCGTTCTCGGTGCCGAGGGAGGTGGAGCGTTGGCTTAGACGGGGCATGATTTGACTGTGAGGAATGTGCTGCGATGTGCAGCGGTGAAGCGGGCAATTGTAACTTCTGGCCTGCTCCCAAAGCAGGCCAGAATTGCGGCGGCGCAGCGAACGGACCGGCGAACGCCGGCCCCGGGATCGTGTCTAGCGTGTGAGGTCGCGCGCCAGCATCGCCGACTTGCTGCGCGCATCGCGCGGCTGCCAGCGGCCGGACTCGACCAGGTCGAGGAAACTGTCGATGGTGGCGTTGAACAGGTCCGGCTCTTCGAGGTTGATCAGGTGCCCCGAGGCCGGGAACACGGTCAGCGCAGCGCTGGAAACCAGGCGCTTGAGCATGATCGAAGGCTCGATGCACGCTTCATCTTCATCGCCGGTGGCAACCAGCATCGGCACCTGGATGGTCTTCAACTGCTCCATCAGCGTGTACAGCGAGGGGCGGCGGCTCTGGTAGCCGCGCATGGTGTTGGCCGAACCGGTGGCGTCATGTTCGCCGAGGTAGCGCTGGAAGTCGGCGAAGCCGCGCGGATTCTTGTTTTGCAATTGAACCCGCGTCGCGGAGAGGCCGTAGGTTTCGGAAAAGCGTTTCATGCCTTCCTTGAGGATGAAACGCGCATTGTTTTCCGAATCTTCCTTGAAGGCTTCATGCCGGTCCGGATGGGCGCCGGAACCACACCCGCACACCGAAAGCGAGAGCGCGCGCTCAGGGTATTTCAAACCGAAATGCAGGGTCGCAAAGCCGCCCATCGACAAGCCGACCACGTGGGCCTTTTTGATACCCAGGCCATCCATGATGGCGAGCACGTCGTCGCGCGCATGTTCCTGCGAATAGGAGTCGGCGTTCGGCGGCACATCCGACGGCAGGTAGCCGCGCGCGCTATAGGCGATGCAGCGAAAGCGCCGTGAAAAGTAGCGCACCTGCGCCTCCCAGCTGCGATAGTCGCCGGCGAATTCGTGGACGAAAACAATCGGCGTACCGCTGCCGGTTTCTTCGTAATACAGTTTGACACCGTCGGGGGTAGTGACGTGGGGCATGCGGGTCTCCTCCTGCTTATTGGTTACGTGATGCGGCTTACTTCTTGTTGTCGCCCAGGATCGAAGTCGCCTTGCTGCGCGGGTCGCGCGGCTGCCAGCGGCCGGACTCGACCAGGTGGAAAAAACGGTCCAGCATGGCATTGAACATGTCGGGCTCTTCCAGGTTCAGCGCATGGCCGGTGCTGGGGAAGACCACCAGCTGCGCGGTGGGAATGGTGCGCTTCATCAGCAGCGCGGGTTCGAGGCAGGGTTCGTCCTCGTCGCCGACGGCGATCAGCGCCGGAACGCTGATCTTCGCCATGCGCTCGGTCAGCTCGTAGAGGGATGGGCGGCGCGCCTGCAGGCCGCGCATGGTGTTGGCTGAACCGAGGTCGTCGTGCTCGGCGAGCTGGGACTTGAATTCCAGGTAGCCGCGCGGGTCCTTGTTCTGCAGCTGCACGCGGGTACTGGAGATGGCGTAAGTCTCGGCCACCACCTTCATGCCCTGGTCCTGCATCGCCTGCGCGGTGGCCATCACCTCGGCCTGGAACTGGGCGCGCTTGTCAGCCTGGGCGCCGTAGCCGCAGCCGCACACCGAGATCGAAATCGCGCGGTCCGGGTACTGCATGCCGAAGTGCAGCACGGCAAAGCCGCCCATGGAAATGCCGACGATGTGCGCCTTGGCTATGTTCAAACCCTCAAGTACGGCGAGGATGTCGTCGCGCGCCTTGTCTTGCGAATAGGATTCGAATGACGGCGGCACATCGGAAGGCGGGTAGCCGCGCGCGTTGAAAGTGATGCAGCGGTACTGGCGCGACAGATGCCGCACCTGGGTTTCGTAGCTGCGGAAATCGGCGGCGAATTCGTGGACGAAAACGATCGGGATGCCGGTACCGGTTTCTTCGTAAAAGAGCTTGACGCCGTCGCTGGCGGTGACGTGAGGCATGCTGGACTTTCGGAAAAGGAACGGGAAAGATTCTATGCCTGCGCGGCCTCGCCAGGTTGCGGAATGCCGAACACCTGGCGCAAATACGCCAGATAACGTTCGTCGTCGCACATGTTTTTTGCCGGCGAGTCCGACAGCTTGGCCACCGGCTGGCCATTGCAGCGGACCATTTTCATCACGATGTTCAACGGCGTATAGCCAAGGTCGTTGGTGAGATTGGTGCCGATGCCGAAGGCGGTGATGCAGCGGCCGCGAAAGCGCTCATAAAGCTGCACCGCCAGCGGCATGTTCAGGCTGTCGGAGAACACCAATATCTTGGCGCGCGGATCGACCCGGTTCTTGCGGTAATGCTCGATCAGGCGCTCGCCCCACTGGAACGGGTCGCCGGAGTCGTGGCGGGCACCGTCGAACAGTTTGCAGAAATACATATCGAAATCGTTGAGAAAGGCGTTGATGCCATAGACGTCGGCCAGCGCTATCCCCAGGTCGCCGCGATACTCGGCCGCCCATTTCTCGAAACCGTAGGTCTGCGAGTCGCGCAGGCGCGGCCCCAGTGCCTGGCAGGCCTGCAGGTACTCGTGCGCCATGGTCCCCAGGGGCACCAGGCCATGCTTGAAGGCGAAGTAGACGTTGGAGGTGCCGGCGAAGTTTGCGCCCAGGCCCGTCTTGAGCGCGACCAGCACTTCGTCCTGCCAGACTTTGGAAAAGCGGCGGCGCGTGCCGTAGTCGGCGATGCGCATGTCGGCCAGGTCGGCATGTCCCGCCACCAGGGCGATCTTTTCCGCCAGGCGGCGCCGGCCTTCGGCGTAGTCCGGGCTTTTCTGCGTATTGCGAAAATACACCTCGTTGACGATCGCCAGCACCGGCACTTCGAACAGGATGGTGTACAGCCACGGTCCCTTGACGATGATCTCGATTTCACCATTTTTCTGCGGCTCGACCGTGATGTATTTCGGGTTCATCTGGAACAGGTCGAGAAAATCGACGTAGTCGCTCTTGATGAAGCGCAAGGACCGCAGGTAGTTCAGTTCGTCTTCGCGAAAGCGCAGGGTGCAGAGATCGGCGATTTCATTGCGGATTTCATCCGCATAAGGCGCCAGTTGCACGCCGGGGGTGCGGCACTTATAACGGTACTCGACCTGGGCGGCGGGAAAATGGTGCAGCACCACCTGCATCATGGTGAATTTGTAGAGGTCGGTATCGAGCAGGGAGCTGATCAGCATGGGTGCGGGCTCTTTCAGGCGGCCAGGCGCGCCGGCGCGGTAAGGGCGGCGGCGCGCAGCAGCAGATCGGGGTCGTTGGCCGCCAGGGCGCCGGCATCCGACAGCAGGCGGCGCCAGGCGCGCGCCCCCGGCATGCCCTGGTACAGGCCGAGCATGTGGCGCACGATGTTGCGCAGTTGCAGCGCGTGTTTCGGATTGCCGCCGGCCGCACGGGCGGCGGCGAGCGCGCGCGCGGCGTAATCGCGCATCGCTTCGACAACCTCCATGCGCGACAGGGGTTCGCGATGATCGCCGAACCAGCGCGCGTCCGCCTCGGCCATCCAGTAGGGGTCGTGGTAGGCCTGGCGGCCGATCATCACGCCGTCGGCTTGCGCCAGTTGCGCTTCGACGCCGATGTGGGTGGTGAGGCCACCGTTGACCACGATGGTGAAATCCGGAAAGTCCTGCTTCAGGCGTTGCGCATATTCATAACGCAGCGGCGGAATCTCGCGGTTTTCCTTCGGGCTCAGGCCCTTGAGCCAGGCGCTGCGCGCGTGCATCATGAATACCGTAGCGCCGCCTTCGGCGACCGTGCCGACGAAGTCGCGCATGAAAGCATATTGGTCCATCTTGTCAATGCCGATGCGGTGCTTGACGGTGACCGGAATCGACACGGCGTCGGCCATCGCCTTGACGCAATCGCGTACCAGCGCGGGCTCGGCCATCAGGCAGGCGCCGAAAGCACCGCGCTGCACCCGCTCGGAGGGGCAGCCGCAATTCAGGTTGACCTCGTCGTAGCCCCACTTCTCGGCCAGGCGGGCGCAATGCGCCAGGTCTTCCGGCTCGCTGCCGCCCAATTGCAGGGCCACCGGGTGTTCGGCGGCGTCGAAATCGAGATGGCGCGGCACGTCCCCATGCAGCAGCGCGCCGGTGGTGACCATTTCGGTGTACAGGCGGGCGTGGCAGCTGATCTGGCGATGGAACACCCGGCAATGCCGGTCGGTCCAGTCCATCATCGGCGCGACGCAAAAGCGCCAGGGGGAGTGTTGCGAGGGCGAAGTCATCCTGGTGGGCGGCAGGCGCGGCGCGGGCGGCCTGGAACCGCGAAACGCGGCATTGGGGAACGAATTATAGGCGCAAGCCCCGGCAGCGATGGGCCAGCGCTACCACGGTTGTAGTGCAAACCTAAGAAAACCTGAGTTTTTTGCGGATTTTTGCCCGGTCATCTTCGGCCATTTTTGGAAAACAACGGTAAATCACGGAGATTTTTCACATTCGCCGGCCATTGCACCAATCTCGACCTTGACCCTCCGGCACCACAAATGTTGCCCCGGGCCGGGCGCAGGCCGATACGGCACGCGGGTTCGCGCCGTTCGGCAGCCAGGCGGCGATGTCAAAGAGCCGGCCACGGCAAACCCACCCGCAGCCTGGTTTCAAACATACGCGATTCGGACAACCAAGTGTGGATGATTTGCACGGCTGCCTGGAATCACGAAACACGGCATCATTGCGCCATGAGCCACCCCTCCCCTGCGCCATGAGCCAGGCGCCTTTTCGCATCGGCATCGATCTGGGCGGCACCAAGATCGAAGGCGCGGTCCTGGACCCCGCCGGGCAGGTCGTGGAGCGCCGGCGCATCGCCACCGAAGCCGAAGGCGGGCCGGCACACATCGTCGCGCGCGTCGCCAACCTCTATGCCGGCCTGGTATACGCCGCCGACGACACGCCGCACACCGTAGGCGTGGGCACGCCGGGGGCGCTGTCGGCGCGCAGCGGCCTGCTGAAAAACTCCAATACCGTGTGCCTGAACGGCCAACCGCTCAAGACCATGCTGGAGGCCGCGCTGCTGCGGCCGGTGCGCATCGAAAACGACGCCAACTGCTTCGCCCTGGCCGAGGCATTGCACGGCGCCGGACGTGGCTACGGCTGCGTGTTTGGGGTGATCATGGGCACCGGCTGCGGCGGCGGCATCGTGCTGGACAGCGTGGTGCGCACCGGGCCGCAGGCGCTGGCAGGCGAGTGGGGCCATATGGTGATCGACCCGGCCGGGCCGGCCTGCTATTGCGGGGCGCATGGCTGCGTCGAGACCTTCATATCAGGCGGCGGGCTGGAAAAGGCATTTCTGGCGCGCTACGGCGCCGCTTTGTCGGCTACCGAAATCCACCAGCAGGCGCTGGCCGGCGACGGCCGCTGCCAGGCGGCCATGGCCGATTTTTACGCCCGCTTCGGCCAGGCGCTGGCCAATCTCATCGCCGTGCTCGACCCGGACGTGATCGTGCTCGGCGGCGGCTTGTCGAACATCGACGAGTTGTACAGCGAGGGTGTGGCACAGGTGCGGGCGCGGGTATTCAGCGACGAGCTGACCACGCCGATTGTGCGCAACCAACTGGGCGACTCCGCCGGGGTGATCGGCGCCGCCCTGCTGGGCATCTAGCGCCCGCTAGAAGGCGAGATAGCCGCCGTCCACTGGCAGGATCGCGCCGGTGATAAAGGCCGCCGCCGGCGAGCACAAAAACATCACCGGCCCGGCCATGTCTTCCGGCTCGGCCCAGCGCTTCATCGGCGTGCGGTCGAGCACCGCCTGGTTGGCTTCGGGGTTTTCGCGCAGGGCGGCGGTCAGCGGCGTCTTCACCCAGCCCGGGGCGATGGCGTTGACGCGGATGCCTTCGTCCGCGTAGGCGATGGCCAGCGATTTGGTCAGCTGCATCACCGCGCCCTTGCTGGCGCTGTAGGCGGGCGTGATGGCGGCGCCGGTGAAACTGCGCATCGAGGCGGTGTTGACGATGCTGCCCTTGCTTTGCGCCAGCAGCGGGCGCGCCAGGGAACACAGGCGCTGGGTGCCGTTGAGATTGACGTCGATCACCATGGCGAATTGCTCGGGGTCGTGCTCGGCGTTCGCGCGGCGGATCATGCCGGCGCAGTTCACCAGCACATCGAGCTGGCTGAAGCTGCCGATCAGCTTTTTGCAGGCGGCGAGGTTCGCCACATCCAGGGTCACCGCGGTGATACCGGCGGCGCGGGCGTCGGCCAGCTCAGGCTCGGTGAGCCCGGTCACAGTCACTTTGGCCCCGGCGGAATGAAAGGCGCGGGCGATGCCGAAACCGATACCGCTGGTGCCGCCGGAAATCAGCACCGTTTTGTTTTTGAATACGTCCTCGAACACGTTTTGTCTCCGTGGGTAATATGTGGGAGTTCGCCCGAGTTTAACGGATCGGCCGTCCGTCGGTCCGGCGCATCCGGACCGGCGGGGCGGGCGTATACAGCAGCGTTGCAACCCTAATAGGAGAACCTCCATGCGCAAGACCGCAATCTGTGTCTTACTGGCCGCGTCCGCGCTTTATTCCAGCGCCTGGGCCGCCGGCGGCAGTTTCGATTCCACCCCCAAGCAGTTCACCGCCAGCGAATTCGAGCAGGGCCGCACGGCAATCGACAAGAAGGACTGGAACAACGCCATCAGCCACCTGCAAAAAGCCCTGGCCGAAGACAAGAAGAATGCCGACATCTACAGCTACCTGGGCTATGCCTACCGCAACAGCGGCAACTGGGACGAAGGCATCAAGTATTACACCTCGGCCCTGGCGATCAACCCGAACCACAAGGGCGCCAATGAATACCTGGGCCAGGCTTACCTGAACCGCGGCAACGTCGCGCTGGCGGAGCAGCAACTGGCCAAGCTGGACAAGATCTGCGGCCAGTCCTGCACCGAGTACAAGGTGCTCGCCGTCGCGGTGGCCGACTACAAGAAAAACCCCAAGTAGTTCCGGCGTTTTTCCGCGCGCGGGAATAAACCGCCCGCGCGCATGTTGACCATGCAGGCGATCCGCCTCAACCAGGGAGAAACTGCATGAAGACCCAATATACCGTTGTCATCGCCACTATGGCTCTGGCACTAGCCGCCTGTGCCAGCACACCGGCGAAAATGGAAGGCGGCGCCCTGACCGGCGCCACCAGCATGACCCTGTACACCTTCGACCGCGACACGGCCGGCAACGGCAAGTCGGTGTGCAACGGCTTTTGCGCGACCAACTGGCCGGCGATGATCGCCGCCGACAGGTCCCGGCCCTACGGTGAATACACCATCATCACCCGCGACGACGGCAAGAAGCAGTACGCCTACAAGGGCAAGCCCCTGTACTACTTCGTGAAAGACCAGAAGCCCGGCGACAAGATGGGCGACGGCTTCATGAACGGCGCCTGGCACCTCGCCAAGCAATAGTGCCAATACAGCCGCGCGCGGGAATAAGCGCCACGCGCGGCTGTTTGCCCTACAGGCATCGTGCCTGATTCAACCTAGATCTGGAGACCTCGATATGAACCTGACCCGTACCGCTCTTGCAGCCCTGGCCGCCCTCGGCCTTTCGCTTTCCGCCTTCGCTGCCCCGCCGGCGAAAATGGCAGGCGGCATGCTCACCGGCAGCAACGGCATGACCCTGTACACCTTCGACAAGGACAGCGGCGGCAAGTCCGCCTGCAACGGCCCCTGCGCCACCAACTGGCCGCCCCTGATGGCCACCGACGCCGACAAGGCCGAAGCCGGCTACACCGTGATCAGCCGCGACGACGGCAAGAAGCAATGGGCCTACAAGGACAAGCCGCTGTATTTCTGGGCCAAGGACACCAAGGCCGGCGACAAGACCGGTGACGGCGTCAACGGCGTCTGGCACGTCGCCAAGTAAGCTGCCCCAATGGACCAGGAAGCGCTGGTTGCCCTGATTCCGCGCCTGCGCCGCTACGCGCGGGCGCTGACGGGCGAGCGCTTCCGCGCTGACGACCTGGTGCAGGACACCCTGGAACGCGCGCTTTCCAAATGGGCGCTGTGGCGCCCCGGCACCGACCTGCGGGCCTGGACCTTCACCATCATGCACAATGTCTTCGTCAACCAGGTGCGCCGCGCCGCGCTGGCGCCCGAGTCGCTCGACCCGGACGCCGGGCTGGAGATGGAAGACGGCGGCGCCAGCGCCGATACCCTGGCGCAACTCAATGCCCTGAACAGCGCGTTGCAACGCCTGCCCGACGAGCAGCGCGAGGTGCTGCTGCTGGTCACCCTCGAAGGATTTTCCTATGACGAAGCCGCGCACACCCTGGGCCTGCCGATCGGCACGGTGATGTCGCGCCTGGCCCGCGGCCGCGCCCGGCTCGCCCTGCTGCTGGAAGGCAACGGCGCGGCGGGCGCAACGCAGGTACAGTTGAAGGTCGTCAAATGAGCTTTTCTGAAACCGACATTCATCGCCTGATCGACGGCGAGTTGCCGCCGGTGCAAGCCGGCGAGGTTGCCGCCTGGGTCGCGGCCGACCCCGCGCGCGCGCGCCTGGCTGAGGCGTATCGCCGGCAGCGCGGCCTGCTGCACCAGCGTTATGACGCATTGCTGGGCGAGCCGGTGCCGGTACCGATGCTGGAGACGGTGCGCAGCGGGCCGGCGCGCCGGCGCGCAGCCGCCAATCAGTCGATATTCCGGCGGGCGGCCGGCGCCGTGCTGCTGGCCGTCGCCTGCACCGCCGGCGGCTGGTTTGGCCACGCGCGCTTTGGCGGCGGTTCCTCCGCTACCGCGAGTGATGCGATGGCGGCGCTGCCGCAGCGGGCCGCGGTGGCCTTTGCGGTGTATTCCCCCGAGGTGCGCCACCCGGTCGAGGTTTCGGCCAACGAAGAGGCGCACCTGACACGCTGGCTTTCCACCCGCCTGGCCACGCCGGTGCGGGCGCCGACCCTGGGGCCGCAGGGCTTTCAACTGGTGGGGGGGCGCCTGCTCCCGGGCGAAGACCGGCCGGTGGCGCAGTTCATGTACCAGAATGCCGCGGGCAAGCGCCTGACGCTCTACCTTTCCACCCTGGCACCCGGCGGGGTCAGCGCGCGTGAAAGCGCCTTCCGCTTCGAGCGCGTGCGCAACGTGAATAATTTCTACTGGGCCGAAGACAATCGCGCCTATGCCCTCTCGGGTGACCTGGCGCGCGAAGAGCTGATGCCGGTGGCGCGCGCGGTGTACGAGCAGGTAGGCAAGAGCGCCGCCGCCGAGACGCCGGCACCGCCGGCCAAATAGCAGCCCGGCCGTGGCGGCCTACAGCGCCACTCCGTACATTTTCGACGCTTCCTCGCGCGTGTAGTAGCCGCGTGCGATATCGCGCTCGATCGATTCCTTCGAGCGTTTGCCCGGCTCGCCGTAGCCGCCGCCGCCGGGCGTCGATACTTCGATTACGTCGCCTTCGCTCAAGGCAATGCTCTGGTCTTTGGACAGGTGCGGCGGCACGTAGGCAATGCCGTCCCTCATGATCCTCACCGTATTGAGGCCGCCGTCGCCGCCACCCTGCGCGCCCTGCGGGCCGGTGCGCCCGTGGTCCATCACCATCGAGGCGGTGGCTTCGCCGCGGCGAATGCGGATTTTGTAATTGACGCCGAAGCCGCCGCGATGCTCACCGGCGCCGCCGGAATTTTCGTGCAGGGAAAATTCCTCGAACAGCACCGGGTAGCGCTGCTCCATGATTTCCACCGGCGTGGTCTTGGAAATGCCGATGGTCGAGCAGCCGTTGGAAATGCCGTCGCCGTGCGCATTGCCACCGTAGCCGCCGCCGGAAATCACGTACATCACGTAGGGGCGGCCATTTTTCGGGTCGGTGCCGCCGACGCTCAGGTTGCCGCTGGTGCCGGCCGGCGCGCCGAACAGTTGCTCCGGCAGTGCCTTGGCCAGCGCCGCGAATACCGCCTCGGCGATGCGCTGGCTGACCTCGGCGGCGCAACCCGACACCGGGCGCGGATAACGGGCGTAAAGAAATGTGCCTTCGGGGTCCTTGATCGCCAGCGGCGCGAAGGTGCCGGCGTTGATCGGCACCTCGGGAAACACATGCTTGACCGCGAGATAGATGGAAGAGCGGGTGGTGGCGATGACGCTGTTCATCGGCCCGCGGCAGGGCGGCGAGGAGCCGCTCATGTCGAAGTGCAGGGTGTCGCCCGCCTTGGTGACTTTCATTGCGATGCGCAGGGGCTGGTTGATCACGCCGTCCGAATCGACGAAGGCCTCGCCCTCGTAGACGCCGTCGGGAATGGTGGCGATCTTGGCGCGCATTTGCGCGCTGGCGCGTGCCTTGAGTTCGGCGATGGCCGCATCGACCACATCGGCACCGTAGCGGTCGAGTACGGCCGTGAGGCGCTTTTCGCCGGTGGCCAGGGCTGCGGCCTGCGCCTTGATGTCGCCGATGCGCTGGTCCGCCACGCGGATGTTGGACAGGATGATGGAAAGAATCTCGTCGTCGATCTCGCCCTTCTTGTACAGCTTGACCGGCGGCAGGCGCAGGCCCTCCTGCTCGACTTCGGTGGCATTGGCCGAGAAGCCGCCGGGCACCATGCCGCCGGTGTCGGGCCAGTGGCCGGTGTTGGCCAGCCAGCACCAGAGCTTGCCCTGGTAGAAAAACGGCTTGACGAACTTCACGTCCATCAAGTGGGTGCCGCCGAGATAGGGGTCGTTGAGGATGAACACGTCGCCCCGGTGGACAGCGATGTTGTATTGCTTCACCCGCTCGATCACCGCCTGCACCGAGAACTGCATGGTGCCGACGAACACCGGCAGGCCCAGCTCGCCTTGCGAGATCAGCTCGCCGTTGTCGCGGTGATAGATGCCGTCGGAGCGGTCCAGCGCCTCGGCGATCACCGGCGAGAAGGCCGCGCGCACGAAGGCCAGGTCCATTTCGTTGCACACCTGCTGCAGGCCGCTTTGCAGCACGGCCAGGGTGACGGGATCGATAGGGGTCTGGCACATGGGACTCTCCTGCTACAGCGTGATGATGAGATTGCCGACGGCGTCCGGCTCGACATGATTGCCGGGCTCGATTACCGTGGTGCAGTCGAGTTGCTCGATGATCGCCGGGCCGTCGAAGCCCGCGCCCTCCGGCAGCCACTCACGCCGGTACACCGGGGTATCGACCCAGCCGCCGTCGAACCAGACTTTGCGCCGCCCGGCCTCGGCCTCCTTGAGCGTGGCTTTCGGCGTGGCGGCGGCGATGCTTTTCAGCGCCACCGGCTTGCGTTTGCCGATCACCGCAGTGTGCAGGTTCACCAGTACGGGGCGGATTTCCGAAAGCTCGACATGGAAGCGCTGCCAGTAGGCTGCTTCGAAGGCGCGGCGCAAATCATCCAGGCTGATGTTGAGGTCGTCGATCGCCACGGTGAGGATGTGGCTTTGCCCCTGGAACTGCATGTCGGCCCGGTGCACGGTCTGGATATTTTCGACCGCCACGTTTTCGCGCGCGATGGTGGCCTGGCCGACGGCGATCTGCGCCTGGAATACCTCGGCCAGCAAGCGCTCCCCCACCTGTGCCAGCGGGCGGTTGATGGTGCGCACATAGTCGTGGCGCACGTCGGCCACGGTGCAGCCCAGTGCATTGGTCAGGCCGGGGCGCGCCGGGATCAGCACCTTGGGAATGGCCAGTTCGCGGGCGAGGGCCACCGCATGCAGGGGACCGGCGCCGCCAAACCCGAACAGCGCGAAGTCGCGCGGGTCGTGGCCGCGCGCCAGGCTGACCATGCGCACTGCGCCCGCCATCTTGTCGTTGGCGATGCGCAGGATGGCGGCGGCGGCCGCATCGGCATCCAGTCCCAGCGGCGCGCCGACGTGCTCGACCATCAGTTCGCGGATGCGTGCCATCGGCACCGGATTCTTCACCGACAGCAGCTTGTCCGGATTCAGGCGCCCCAGCACCAGGTTGGCATCAGTGATGGTCGGCCGGGTGCCGCCGCGCGCATAGCAGATCGGCCCCGGCGTCGCGCCGGCGCTTTCCGGGCCGACGTGCAGCATGCCGGCGGAGTCCACATAGGCCAGCGAGCCGCCGCCGGCGCCGATGGTATGCACATCGACCATCGGTACGTGGATCGGCATCGCGTATTCGAGTTCCAGTTCGCTGGAAACCGAAGGCAGGCCGTCCTTGATCAGCGCCACATCCGAGGAGGTGCCGCCCATGTCGTAAGTGACGAGGTTGGGATAGCCCGATTGCACGCCGGTGTAGGCCGCGGCGATCACGCCCGAAGCCGGGCCGGACATCACGGTGTTCACCGCTGCCTCGGCAACAATCGACGAAGCCACGGTGCCGCCGTTGCCCTGCATCACCAGCAGCTCCTTGCTGAAGCCCTGTTTTTTCAGTTCCGTTTGCAGGCGCTCGATATAACGCGAGAGCACCGGCTGCACCGCCGCGTTCACCGCTGAAGTGACGCCGCGCTCGTACTCGCGATACTCGGCCACCACGGTGTGGCCGACAGTGACAAAGCCATTGGGCCACAGGGAGCGCACGATTTCCGCCGTGCGCAGCTCGTGCGCGGGATTGATGTAGCTATGCAGGAAGTGGATCACCACCGCTTCGGCGCCACCCTCGAGCAGCACTTCCACTGCCGCACGCACCTGTGTCTCGTCCAGCGGACGCAGCACCGTGCCTTCGGCGTCCATGCGCTCATCGACTTCGGTGCGCAACTCGCGCGCAATCAGGGGCACGAAGCTGCCGGTGAGGCCATAGGCTTTCGGCCGGGTGCGCCGCCCCAGTTCCAGCACGTCACGAAAGCCGCGCGTGGTGATCAGGCCGACGCGGGCGATCTTGCGCTCCAGCATGGCGTTGGTGGTGGTGGTGGTGCCGTGGATGATCGCGGCCAGGCTTTGCAGGTCGGTCCCCGCGGCATCCAGCGCCGCCAGCACACCGAAGGCCTGGTTTTCCACCGTGGTGGGCACCTTGGCAAGCTTCACCTCCCCGGTCTCGTCGTCGACGAGAATCAGGTCGGTGAAAGTGCCGCCCACATCGATGCCTGCAATCTTGCTCATAGCTTTCCGTCAGTGCGATTTGCCGGCCGGCGGCATCGCCTTCAATTCCTGCGTGTCTTTCCAGCGTCCGGTGGAGGTCATCTTGCGCGCCGGGTCCATGTCCCAGGCGTAGCGCCAAGCATCCCATTCCAGGGCCATTTGTTGTAGCAGGCCGAGCTTATAAGTGTTCTTAGGAGAGGCCATAGTGATCCAGGTCTCGATGATCTCCTCGCGCACGCGCTCGCCGGTCAGTGCGTAGCGCCCGCGCAGGCGGAAAAAGCCGCCTTCGTAGGCAGCGCGGAACAGTTTGAAGAAAGCCAGCTTGTAGGAGCGATGGTCCCAGTGGCCGCGGCGCCAGACCACGTGATCGTCGAGCAGGCGGTTGAATTCGCTGACGATGTCTTCGCGGGTCATGGCCTAGGCCTGCACTTTCTGCATGTCGAGCAAGGCACGGTACAGCACCACGGCGCTCTGCTCGGCCTTCATCAACACCACCCGTTTGCCGGATTTGAGAAGCAGGCTTACGTACAGGCACGGCCCCTTGCCGGAACCGCGCTTGAGCTGGACCGCGGCAATCTCGGCGGCGGGAACAAACCGGGCGCGAACCAGGCGCAATACGGTCACGCCGGTGCGGGATATCTCATAGATGCGCACGGCGAATGGAATGGAGGCGGCAATCGCAACCAGGCCGGCGACGCACAAGGCGGTCAGCCAGATCCATCCGGCTAGATAGGCACAGACGGTAAAGGCCGCATAGCAAACGCCGAGCACCGCCGTCAATATCCACGGGAAGGGCACGACGAACCTGCGCGCACTTTGCAAATCCCAGAGGTAGGGCGGTATCTGCTCGGCCAGGGCGATGAGCAGTTCCTTGATCCGCGGGGTGGAGAGTGGGACCTCGATGCGGCTGCTGCCGTCGGCTCCCTGGATGACGATGCTGTCGGACCAGAAC
>DATAZV010000547.1:0-7226 GCA_036271855.1 Burkholderiales bacterium | reverse complement strand
GGGTTGCCGCGGCAATCCGCTTCTACTTCGTGTCCGGAAACTTTCCGCCGAGGAACTCGCTCAGCCTGCGCGCCGCCTGCTGCGTCGGGGCAATGAATTTTTTATCCATGCGCTCGTTCGGCATGGTCAGGGTGAGGGCGCCGGCAATCTCGCCCTCCGGCCCGAACACCGGCGCGCCGATGCCCGCCAGTTCCGGCACCCGGTCGCCTTCCAGCACCACCAGGTGCTCGCGCCGGATTTGCGCGTACATCGCGCCGCGCCCGCCGGCGTAGGCGGAAAGGATGCGCCCGCCGGCGCCGCGGGTCAGCGGCAGCAGGTCGCCGACGCGCATGTGGTCGCGCACCGGGCGCGGCGAATCGACGCGGTACAGGCACAGGCGCTGCTCGCCCTGGCGCACGTAATAGGCCGCGCTCTCTTTGGTCTGGTCCACCAGCGCGCGCAGCACCGGCATCACCACCGTCTCCAGCGAAAACGAGGCGCCGTAGACCTGGTGCAGGCGCTCCACCTCCACCCCCAGCGAGTAGCGGCCGTCGGGCCGCTTGTCCACCAGGTGCGCATGTTCCAGCGAAGCCAGCATGCGCAGCACCGTGCTCTTGTAGACCTGCGCGTGCCCGGCGATCTCGGCCAGCGTGGGGGTGGGCCGCACGGCGGAAAACGCGGTGAGCAGCGACAGCGCGCGGTCCAGGGTGGCGATGCCGCCGGCGGCGGCGTTGCGGTCGGCCAGGGCGGGGAGGGCGGCTTTGCGGGGCATGGGCTCGGGTGGTCGGGTAGTCCGCGGCGGCTTGACAAAAGCGCCGCTTTATTTGAATATAGTTAGAACATCGTTCTATCTATCGAAGATTCTGGCGGGTCGTGCGGGTTTCGTCAAGAGCCCGGCGCCGGATTCCGGAAGCAAACCCTGGTGGTCCATGCCGCGCGAAGGCGCCGCGTGGATTTGTCGTCCCGCGCATCCCCGCTGTCGATCGCCGCATGAGTCAACCTGTCACTGTCGAACTCGAACGCCACCCGGGCTGGGCGCTGCTGCGCATCGCCCGCGCCGAAAAGCGCAACGCGGTCGATCGTGCCACCCGCGCCGCGCTGGCGGCGGCGCTCGATTCGCTGCGCGACATGCGTGCCATCGTCATCACCGGCAGCGGCGCCAGCTTTTGCGCGGGCATCGACCTGAAAGAGCGTGAGGCCGAAATAGCCGCCGGCCGGACGGACACGGCCGGCGAAGAGTGGCTGGACTTCAACATGGCGCTGCGCGAACATCCAGCCGTGTGCATTGCCGCGGTCAATGGCCTGGCGCTGGGCGCCGGCCTGACGCTGGTCAACTCCTGCGACCTGGCCGTCGCCGCCGAAAGCGCGATCTTCGGCACCCCGGAAATCAGCTTCGGCAGCTACGCCAGCATGGCCGGGCCCACCCTGCAGCGCTCGGGGCTCACGCGCAAGCGCGTAGCCTGGATGCTGCTCACCGCGCCGCGCCTGGACGCCGCTGCCGCCGAACGCTGGGGTCTGATCAATGAAGTCACCGCTGATGCGGCGCTGCTGTCGCGTGCCGCCGTGCTGGCCGCCGAGATTGCCGCGCGCGATGCCGTGGCCCTGGCCGAAATCAAGCAGACACTGGACCGCCTGCCCGCGCAGGCCGGCTGGCGCGAAGCGATGCAATACGGCCAGACCGTGAACGCCGCCATCCGCGCGCGCCGCGCCGCTCCGTCAACATAAACCCAAGACTCACAGGAGACAGCATGTCCACCCGACGTTCGTTCGTACTCGCAGGCGCCGCCATTGCACTGGCCTGCGCCGCGCCCGCCCTCGCCCAGACTTATCCCTCGGGGCCGATCAAGCTGATCGTTCCGTTCCCGCCGGCCGGCGGCACCGACGTGCTGTCGCGGGTCAGCGCGCAGCCGGTCTCGGAAATCACCAAGTGGATCTTCGTGATCGAAAACCATCCCGGTGCCGGCGGCAACATCGGCCTGGACATCGTCGCCAAGGCGCGCCCCGACGGCTTGACCGTCGGCATGGCGCAGACCTCCAATCTCGCCATCAACCCGACGCTGTATCCCAACATGCCCTACAACGCGTTGAAGGACTTCACTCCCATCGCGCTGGTGGCTTCGCAGCCGATGGTGCTGGTGGTGGGCTCGGGTTCGCCGTACAAGACGCTGGCCGAACTGGTCGCCGGCGCAAAGTCGAAGCCCGGCAGCCTGACCATGGCCTCCGCCGGCACCGGCACCGTCGGCCATCTTGGCGGCGTGCTGTTCGGCAATCGCGCGGGCGTGAAATTTCTTCACGTACCCTACAAGGGCGCCAGCGCCGCGCTCACCGATGTCGCCTCCGGCGAAGTGACGATGGACTTCGCCACCCCGCCCTCGGCGGTGCCGCTGCTGCAGGCGAAAAAACTGCGCGCGATTGCCGTCACCTCGGCGCAACGCCTGGCGATGCTGCCGGACGTGCCGACCGTTGCCGAATCCGGCTACAAGGACTTCATCGCCGAAGACTGGAAAGGTTATGTCGGTCCCGCCGGCATGCCCGCCGACGCAGTCAAGCGCTTCAACGCCGCGGTCAACGAAGCGCTGAAGCGCCCGGAGGTGATCAAAAAGCTTACCGACGAAGGCAGCAAGCCGCTGGGCGGCTCGCCGGCGGATTTTGCCGCGCTGATCAAGAAGGACAACCCGCGCTGGGGCCAGGCAGTGCGCGACTCTGGCGCCAAGGTCGAATAGCCGAAATATAAACAGGAGAGAGACAAAATGAAATCACGCATCCCTGGAAAGCTGGCGACATTGTTCTGTGGTGCCACGCTCGGGCTCGCGGCGAGCGCGGCGCAGGCGCAGAGCTATCCCTCGCGCCCGATCACCCTGATCGTGCCTTTCTCGGTCGGCGGCAGCACCGACATCGTCGCGCGCCTGGTGTCGCAGCAGCTCGCCGGTCCCCTGGGTGTCGGGGTGGTGGTGGACAACCGCCTCGGCGGCGGCGGCGTGGTCGGCTGGGAAACGGCGGCGCGTGCCCAGCCGGACGGCTACACCCTGCTCACCACCGAGATGTCGTTTGCGATTGCGGCGGGCCTGCAACCCAATTTGGCCTTTGATCCGAAAAAATCATTCGCCCACATCACCACCGCCGTCTCGGTGCCGCACGTGATGGCGATCAACCCCGGCGTGCCGGCGAAGACCGTGGCTGAACTGATCGCGCTGGCCAAATCGAAACCCGGCCAGCTGTTCTATGGCTCCGGCGGCAACGGCACCAATACGCATCTGGGCGGCGAGCTGTTCAAGAACCTGACGGGCGTCAACATGGTCCACGTACCCTACAAAGGTGCCGGTGCCGTGCTGGCCGACCTGATGAGCGGCCAGGTGCAGATGCTCATCACCTCCGCGCCCACTGCGCTGCCCTACATCAAGGGCAGCAAGCTGCGCGCCCTGATGGTGGCCAGCGAGGAGCGCATGTCGGTGCTGCCTGACGTGCCCTCTGCGAAAGAGGTCGGCCTGCCCGGCATGGTGATGCTGTTCTGGATCGGCTTCGCCGCGCCCGCCGGCACCCCGCCGGCGATCGTCGCCAAGTTGAACCACGAGATCAACGCCTCCATGTCGACGCCGGACGCCAAGCAGCGCCTGGCCGCCATGGGGCTGAACCAGGTGGCCAATTCGCCTGAGCAAGCAACCAAATTGGCGTCCGACGAAATCACGCGCTGGTCCGCCGTGATCAAACAAGCCGGCATCAAGGCGGATTGAGCAGGCAAAAGTAAAACCCTACTTTTGCCTGGATCTGATTCGCATAAAAATCACTGGCAGAGCCAGATGATTTTTATGAATGAACTACTACGAAAGAGCACTGTGCGAGACCTGGCCACTTTGCAATATGTACGCAAGAGGAATTGCCGATGACAGGCCCTCTCAAAGGCACCCGCGTCCTCGACCTCACCAACGTCCTGGCCGGGCCCTTCTGCTGCCACCAGCTCGCCCACATGGGCGCCGATGTCATCAAGGTGGAGACGCGCGGTGGCGGCGACCTGGCACGCCAGCTCGGCGCCGACCCGGAGTTGAACAAGCGCCACATGGGCGTCTCCTTCCTGGCGCAAAACGCGGGAAAACGCTCCATCACGGTGGACTTCAAGAAGCCGGGCGGCAAGGCGGTGTTCAGGAAGCTGGTGCAGACGGCGGACGTGGTAGTGGAAAATTTCCGCCCCGGTGTGATGAAGCGCCTGGGCCTGGACTTCGAGGTTCTGAAGCAGGACAACCCGCGCCTGATCTACTGCGCCATCTCCGGCTTCGGCCAGGCAGGGCCGTTGCGCGACCTCCCGGCCTATGACCAGATCATCCAGGGCATGAGCGGCATGATGAGCATCACCGGCAGCCCCGACACCGCGCCCTATCGCGTCGGCTACCCGGTGGCCGATACGGTGGGCGGCATCACCGCCGCCTTTGCGATTGCCGCTGCGCTGGCCAACCGCGAACGCAGCGCCACCATGATCGACGTCTCCATGCTGGAAGCGGCGATGGCCACCATGGGCTGGGCGATTTCCAACCTGCTGATCGCCGGAAAAGAGCCTGCGCCCCTGGGCAACGAAAACGGCACCGCCAGCCCCTCCGGCACCTTTGCCACCGGCCAAGGCCTGCTCAATATCGCCGCCAACAAGCAGGAACAGTTCGAAGCGGTTTGCCGCGTCGTCGGCCGCCCGGAACTGATCGTCGATGTGCGCTTCGCCGAGCGCCAGGGCCGCCTGCAGCATCGCTATGAACTCAAGGCGGAACTGGAGCGCGCGATGGCCGGCAAGTCCGCCGAAGAATGGTGGACCCTGCTCAGCGAGCAGGGTGTGCCCGCCGGCCCGGTCTACTCCGTGCCGCAGGCGCTGGCCCATCCGCAAATCGCCTCGCGCGAAATGATCGGCGAATTCAGGGACGTGCCCGGCGTCGGTCGCGACATCCGCGTGGTGCGCACCGGCATCAAGCTCGATGGCGCCGCGCCGAAAGTGGCAACGCCGCCACCTACCCTGGGCCAGCATACCGACACCCTGCTCGCCGAACTCGGCTATACGCAAGAGCAAATTGCACAACTCAAGATGGAGCAAGCAGTATGACTACAATCATCGACGGCGGCGCCTCCAGCGACTGGTGGCGCACTGAAATCATCGAAATGAAGCCCGGGGTGATCCGCTATCGCGGCTACCCGATCGAAGAACTGATCGGCCGCGTCAGCCTGGCGCAAATGATCTGGCTGATGACCCGCGGCGAATTGCCCTCGAAAGCGCAAGGCGAGTTGCTCGATGCCGCGCTGATGGCGGCGGTGGACCACGGTCCGCAGGCGCCCTCGATTGCGATTGCGCGCATGGCCGCCACCTGCGGCGTCGGCCTCAACAACGCCATGGGCTCGGCGGTGAATGTGCTGGGCGACGTGCACGGCGGCGCCGGTGAGCAGGCTGTGGAGCTATACATGGCGGCGGCGGCACGCATTGATGCAGGGGCGGGCGAAAGCGATGCCGTGAAAGCGGCGCTGGACGAATTCATCGCCGAGCACGGCAAGTTTGTTTCTGGCTTCGGCCATCGCTTTCATCCGATCGACCCGCGCGCCCCGCGTTTGCTGCAACTGGTGGACGAGGCGGCAGCACGCGGCGAGATCGGCGGGCGCTACGCGAAAATCGCCCGCGCCGTCGAAAACGAGCTGGCCGCACGCAGGGGCGGCAAACGCATCCCGATGAACATCGACGGCGCCACTGCCGTGATCTACGCCGAACTCGGCTTTCCCGCGCCCCTCGCACGCGGCCTGTTCTGCCTGTCGCGCTCGGTCGGCATCCTGGCCCACGCCTGGGAGCAGACCCAGCAGGGCGGGCGCAACAAGGGCCCGATCCCGCGCCAATACGTGCCGACCTACGACGGCCCGCCGCAGCGTCCGGTGCCGGAGGGCGTGTAAATGCTGATCGAGCGCATCGAAGCCATCCCCCTGCGCATGCCGCTGCCGCGCCCGCTCAAGGCCGGCACCGTCGCCATCACCAAGCGCTGCACCGTGCTCACCCGCATCTACACCAAGGACGGCGTGATGGGCGAGTGCTTCAGCAACAACGAAGACACCGGCCAGGCCGAGATCATCCGCATCATCCATGATGAAATCGCGCCGCGCTTGATTGGCAAGGATGCCTTCCTGGTCGAAGCCTGCTGGCAGGCGATGCACCCGATCACCCGAAACTTTCTCCGTGACCGGCGCATGGCGATTCGCGCCATGGCCTGCGTCGATGCCGCGCTGTGGGACACCGTGGGCAAGGCGTTGAACACACCGCTGCACAAGCTCTGGGGCGGCTACCGCGACGAGTTGCCGGTGGTGGCGATGGGCGCCTACTACTATCCTGAGGACGACCTGAAAAATGTCGCCCGCGAAATGGCCTCGCTGCGCGAACAGGGCTACACCGGCTGCAAGCTCAAGGTCGGTGCCCTCAGCCCGCAGGCGGATGCCGAGCGGGTACGCGCCGCCCGCGATGGCGCCGGCCCCGGTTTCTGGCTGATGCCCGACCCCAACCAGGGCTGGACCTACGAGCAGACCCTGGAGTTCGTCAAGCTGGTCGAGCCGCTGGACATCCGCTGGCTCGAAGAGCCCTGCCTGTGGCAAAACGACCGCAAAGACTTAGGCCGCCTGCGCAAGACCATTTCGATGCCGATTTGCGCCGGCCAGAGCGAGATCACCAAGGCCGGCTGTCACGCGCTGATGGAAGAAGGCGCGCTGGACATCTGCAACTTCGACCCCAGTTGGGGCGGCGGCCCCACCGAGTGGCGCAAGGTCGCGGCCCTGGCCGAGACCTACGGCCTGAGCGTGCTGTCGCACCTGGAGCCGCAAGTCGGCGCAGCCCTGGCCGCTTCGGTGTCGAATGGCTTGTGCGTCGAGGTCATGCAGGAGAGCCGCGACCCCCTGTATCACGCCCTGATCGAAAACAAGCCAAAAATCGAAAACGGCCGCATGCGCCTGAGCGAACTGCCCGGCTGGGGCATGGTGCTGGAAAAAAAACTCGAAGCCCAACTTCGCGCTTGATCGCGCAAGGCACGCCGAAGAAAATCGGGGTCGGGTTACGAAAATAAGCATTTGCGTCTTTTTCAAATGTGCTCTGACCGCCGATTTTCGCCTTGCGAAGTGACCCTCTTCGCAAGGGCTTATACCACCTAAACCGCCGCCCCCGCCACCCGCCAGCGCGTACGCAAAATCGTACTCGTCGCCGACTCCATGATGTAAACATCGCGCCCATCCGCCCCGCCAAACGCCAGATT
>DATAZV010000546.1:0-3931 GCA_036271855.1 Burkholderiales bacterium | reverse complement strand
CCTACCAGCGCGCACAGCACCGAAGCGAAAGTGAACAGGGCCACGCCGATCATGAATACGCGGCGCCGCCCGTAGTGGTCGCCCAGCGCGCCGCCCACCAGCAGCAGCGCCGCCAGCAGCAGGGCATAGGCCTCCATCACCCATTGCATTTGCGCCGCGCTGGCGTTCAGCGCCCGCTGCATTGCCGGCAGGGCGACATTGACCACGGTGCCGTCGATGAAGGCCAGGCTGGAGCCGAGGATGGCGGCGATCAGGGTCCAGCGTTGCGCCGCCTTCGAGCATGGCGACGCCGCCGCGCCGTGCAGGATGGCGGCGTCGTCGCCGGGCGGGAGGCCGATATGGCTCATGGCGCTACCTTAGCAGGTCGCGCGGCGCCTCTCTGTGCCGCAGCGCCCGCTGCCGGCGGTTGCGCGAGGCTTCAGCCGGGCTGGCGGCGAATCGGCAGGGAGTCTCCGGAAGCCTCGGCCTGCGGCGCCTCCTCCGGCGCCGGCGGCATGGCTTGCGGGTCGCCGGCCAGGGTGAAATAAAACACCGCCCCTTCACCCAGGTGCGCTTCGGCCCAGATGCGGCCGCCGTGGCGGCTGATCACCCGCTGCACGATGGCCAGGCCGACGCCGGTGCCTTCGTATTCATGGTCAGAATGCAGGCGCTGGAACACGCTGAACAGCTTGCTGCTGTAGCGCATATCGAAGCCGGCGCCGTTGTCGCGGATGAAATACACCGGCTCGCCGGCGCCCTGCTCCGGGCTTGTTTGCGCCAGGCGCCCGATCTCGATGCGCGCCTGCGCTTTTTTGCGGGTGTACTTGATGGCGTTGCCGATCAGGTTGGCCAGCGCCTGCTTGAGCAGTGCCGGGTCGCCCTGGGCCTGGCCCAGTTCGGCGACGATGAACTCGACATCGCGCCCGGCGCAGTCGCCGCGCAGTTCCTCGATCGCCTCGTGCACCAGCTCTTCGAGCTGCAGGCTGCGGGTGGCCAGCGGCGCGTTGCCCAGGCGCGAGAAGTCAAGCAGGTTGTCGATCAGGGTGGTCATCTTGCGGCTGCCCTCGCGCACCACGTTGAGCAGGCGCCGGCCTTCCTCGCCGAGGCGCTCGCTGTAGTCCTCCTCCAGCATGCGGGCGTAGCCGTCGACCCGGCGCAGCGGCGCGCGCAGGTCGTGCGAGACGGAATAGGAAAAGGCGTCCAGCGCCTGGTTGGCGGCGCGCAGCTCGGTGGCCTTTTGCAGCTCGCGGCGCAGCGCCCGGCGTTCGTTCTCATGCGCCAGCACCAGGTGGGCGTACAGCCTGCCGTTGTTGATCAGCAGTACCATCATGACAAAGCTGCCGGCCAACAGGCCATAGGCGCGCCCGGCGTAAAAGCCCAGGTCGAAGCGGCCGCCGTTGAGCACCGCCGACAGCGCGATGTCGGCCAGCCAGCCGCACATCACCACCATCAGCCAGAGGTCGAGCACGGTGCGCGGGCGGCGCCGCCACAGCAGCACCAGCGCGATCAGCGAAAAACTCCAGGTGCTGCCGATGATGAATACCGCCGCCGGCGCATAGCGCTGCCCCTGCATGATGGCGGGCAGCCAGGCATGGCCGGCGGTCAGCAGCAGGGCCAGCGCCGCCACCATCGCCACCACCGCGGCCACGGCGCCGCCGATGGCGCGCCGCGCCGCGCCGCGGCCGGCCGGGTCCCAGGCGTGGCCGATGCTCACCTGCCCCGGGCGCGGCAGCAGGGTGTAGAGAGCCACCAGCAGCGGAAAGCCTGCATGCCAGAGGACGTAAAACCAGGCGGTGGTCTGCGCGCCGCCGCTGAGCAGGCCGCCCGGGGCGAACACGCCGGGAAACGAAAGCGTGTGCGCCACCGTCATCAGCGCGGTGAACAAATAGGCACAGGCCAGCACCAGCAGGGCGCGCGAACGCAGGAAGCCGTACTGGCCGAACAGCAAAATGGCGGTGATCAGGTCGGTGACCACCAGCGCCGACTCGTACAGCGGGATGAAGGCCCAGGCTTCGCCCAGCGGCATTTTCGCGTAGGGCGCGAAGCCGCTGAAAAACACCACCGAGACCAGCGACACCACAACGGCAAGGCGGCGCTCCCCGCGCCCGGCCGGCAAGGTGGCAAGAAAATCCTGCTTGGGTCCCGAAATCTCCGGATCTTCACCCAAGTCGGAAGAGCTGTCCGGCATTCTGCCTCCGGCTGTTTTTGTATGGTTGCCGGCACCAGGCGCGATCCCGAGGCACGGCCGATTCTTCAAATTTATTGAAACCGAAAAATGATTATGGCATCAGCATTGCGCTTTTGCACTCTGCTTGTGTGCGCCAAGATGAAATAAATGCGCGTCTTTCAGCGTTTTTACGCAGCCTGCCGCGCATCGATGGGATTGGCCGGGAAACGCCGCTTGCGGCTGCCGTGTTGATTCCGCCAACAGGTGACCCACGGATCACCCGCGGCAGCGTGCGCCTGCGTAATGCATGGCCGCGCGCGCGGTATCATCCGCGCATGAGATCAATCTTTGCCCTGCGGCTGTTGCCCGCGCTGGCCGCGCTGCACTTTTCTTTCGCCTGTGCCCAGGGCGCGGGCCCGGCGCCGGGGGAGTACATCGGTACGCACGGTTCGGGCAAGCTGAACATCGCCGCGCCCGCCGGCGGCGGGCAAAAATTCACCCTGCAGTCCTACGGCGCCAATGGCCATAGCTGTGATCTCGACGGCGTGATCCACGGCAGGCAGGCCAGGGTCGATACCGAAAAAGGCATGGCCGCCTGCGTGATCGACTTCACCGCCAAGGGCGCCGACCTCGACGTCGTCTCCAAGACCGACGACGCCTGCCGCTTTTTTTGCGGCGCGCGTGCCGCCTTCGACGGCGCCTACCTGCAGCCGCCGCCCGGCTGCAAGACGGTGGAAATGAAAAAGACCCGCGCCGCCTTCAAGCAGGCCTACGACAAGAAAGACTACGCGCAGGCGCGCGCCACGCTGGCGCCGCTGCTGGGCACTTGCAAGACCATCCTGGATGATTTCGACGAAAGCCGCATCCGCAACGACCTGGCCGTCGCCCTCTACCACCAGGGCGACCTGGCCGAATGCCGCAAGGTGCTCGAGCCCTTGCGCGAACTGGCGGCGATGAACGACAAGAAAATCGACGAAGGCTACCCGCCCAGCGACGCCGATACCTACAAGCCGATCGCCCGCGCCGCGCGCACCAACCTCAGGCTGTGCCAGGGCAGCGCCAAGTAGGGACGCCGCTATGCGGCAGGGCATGGTCGCGCGCGGGCCAAGCCGCGCGCACCGGGCTTAGCTGCCGTATTGCTGCAGCACCGCCGGGTCGGGGTCGCGCCCCAGCCCCGGGCCGGTCGGCACCTTGATGTAGCCGTCTTTCACCTCGATGGCGTCACCCAGCGGGTTGGCGCCCAAGTCGGCCCAGGAATACTCGATCATGGTTTCCGCTGCGAAGGCGGCGGCGATGTGCACGCTGGCCAGCAGGCCCGGGCCGAAGTAGGGGCAGTGCGGAATCAGCTTTACCCCATGCTGGCTGGCCAGCGCGGCGATTTCCAGCATCGCCGAAATGCCGCCGATCTTGGTGACCGAGGGCTGGGCGATGTCCACCGCATGCGCCTCGAACATCTGCTCGAAATTCTTCGGGCTCATCGCGTTTTCGCCGGCGGTCACCGGGATGCCGCAGCTGCGCCGCACTTCGGCCAGGGCATTGAAGTCCTCCGGCGGCCAGATCGGCTCTTCGAACCAGGTGAGGTCGTAGGCGCGCACGCTCTCGGCCACCGCCAGCGCCTCGCTGATGTTCCACGGGCAATTCACATCCATCATCAGCTTGACCTCGGGGCCGATCGCCTCGCGCGCCGCCTTCACCTGTGCTTCGCTGATCTCGTGCAGTTTGATCGCGCGGTAGCCGCGGTCCACCGCCATGCGCGCATTTTTCGCCACCAGGCCTAAGTCGGTA
>DATAZV010000545.1:0-2645 GCA_036271855.1 Burkholderiales bacterium | reverse complement strand
TTGAGGTCGATCAGCATCGCCGGCTGCGCCAGGCGAAAGTTCATTGCCGGGATCAGGCTTTGGCCGCCGGCGAGAAAGCGTGCTTCCTCGCCGGCCTCGGCCTTCAGCGTCAGCGCGTGTTCCAGGGATTGCGCGGCGGCGTAGCGAAACGGGGCGGGCTTCATGGCAGGGGGCGGCCTTGAAGCGCGGCATCGGACACGGGCATTGTCACTCCGGTGGTTCGGCGGCGCTTCGCACGCACAAAAAAGGGCATTGTTTAAGCACGCCGGCCCGTGATGGTGCAGGGCCGGCGCCAGGTTGGTATACGGTCAGGCATACCGGCTACTGCTGCAATGCCCGTGCCACCTTCCGGTGCAGGTGGGCGCCGCCTATTTGGGCAAGGGGATGAACTCGGTTTCGCCCGGCACCTGGCCCATGCGATTGGCTTCCCAGTCGGCCTTGGCCTGCTCGATGCGCTCGCGGCTGGTGGAAACGAAGTTCCACCAGATATGCCGGTGCCCGTCCAGCGGCGCGCCGCCCAGGGCGATAAAGCGTGCTCCCTCGGGCGCCTGGATGCGCGTGCTGCGGCCGGGTTCCAGCAGCGCCAGGGTATGCGCCGGCAGCGGCACGCCATCGACGATCAGCGGGTAGTCGACGCTATAGACCGCGCATTCCTCGGCCTCCGGCAAAAAATCGAAACTGGCGCCGGCCTGGGCGTTGAAGTCGAGGTACAGGGTCGGCACGAAGGTCTCGACCGGCGACTGCTGGCCGAAGGCCCGGCCGATCAGCACCCGCACCGTGACTTTCGGCAACTGGTGCACCGGCAGGGCAGTAGCCGGGGTATGCGCGAAAGCCGGCGCGGCTTCCTCCTGCGCCTTCGGCAGGGCGCACCAGAGTTGCAGGCCGTGCGAGACGCGCGTCTTGTCCTTGAGGTCCGGCGGGGTGCGCTCGGAATGCACGATGCCGCGGCCGGACGTCATCCAGTTGATCGCGCCCGGTTCGATGCGCTGCACGCTGCCCAGGCTGTCGCGATGCAGGATGGCGCCTTCAAACAGGTAGGAAACGGTGGCCAGGCCGATGTGCGGATGCGGGCGCACGTCGTGGTTGTCTTCCGGGCGCGAAGTCTCCGGGCCGAAGTGGTCGAAAAACAAAAACGGGCCGATCCCCTGGCGCGCCGCCGCCGGCAGCAGGCGCCGCACGATGAAGCCGCCGCCTAGATCTTTTTCATGCGGCTGGAGCAGCAAGGCAATCGGCATGACAGGGTTCCTCAGGCTTTGAGTTTGGTGGTGGTTTGTACCAGCGTCTGCGCCACGCCCAGCATCGCCGCGCGCACGTGGTCGTCTACCAAATGGCCTTCCGGGGTGACCGACTCGTGCGAGCGGCCCACCGCCAGCTGTTTGGGCAGCACCAGCATGCCGAGGTTGCCCAGCAGGTCGCGCAGGTGAAACAGCGAGCGCAGGCCGCCCAGCGCCCCGGGCGAGGAGCCGACGATGGCCACCGGCTTTTGCGCCAGTATTTCCAGCCCGGCGACCCGGCCGGGCGCGGCGAAGACGCGCGAAATCCAGTCCAGCGTATTCACCAGCAGCGGCGGCATCGAGCCGTTGTATTCAGGGGTGGCGATCAGCAGGGCGTCGTGCTGATCGATCAGCGCCAGCAGGCGGGTGATCTCGCCGGGCACGCCCTGCTCGGCCTCGAGGTCGCCGTGGTACAGCGGTGCATGGTAGTCGGCCAGGTCGATCAGCGTCGCCTGCGCGCCGGCCTCCAGCAGCGCAATGTGGGCGGCCTGCGCCACCCGTTTGGACAGCGCAGCCTTGCGCGCGCTGCCGGCGAATACCAGGACACGGGGAGAAGACATGGGCGTGGACAGCTTGTAATGACGGACGCCCGATTGTGCGCCAGCCCCACGCAAGATGCAACGCGCCGGCTAAGCCGGCGCGGCCTCAGGCCTTTTTCTTCTTGCGCCCGGCCTTCACCGGGGCCAGCTTGGCGATGTGCTGCAGCAGTTCCGCCAGCGGCAGGGCTTCCAGGGCGATCAGGCCGGCGCGCAGCAACTGGCTCTTTTTTACCTCGACGCCATTTTTCAGGCATAGCGCCTTCATGCTCTTGATCTTGTCGTAGTCCGCCTGCGGCATGGTGAAGCCGTCGCGCACCACCTTCAGCTCAGCGGGCGCGGCGGCGGGTTTTTTCGGCTTTGCGGCAGCAGCGGGCTTTTTCGGCGGCGCGGCTTTTTTTGCCGCTTTGGTGGCGGCGGGGCGCCTGGCCGCGGGAGCGGCGCTCTTGCGCGGCGCGGGTTTGCGGCTGGTTTTGCTGGTGGTGGCCATGCGGTGGATTCCCTTTCGTTTAAACGTATAAATAGTTTATACCATTAAATTGAAGCCGTGGCCGATCCCGCCTAGTGGGACCGGCACGGTGCTAATGCGGGAAATGCGCACCCGGCGGTTGTCCCGCTGCCGCGCGGGCCTTACGATTTGCCGCCGCGAGCTAATATATGCGCGGTCCGCCAGGCGAAAAGCGCGCGGACGAGGCTACACGACCAACACTGGAGACAAGATGACAACAGTTTCGAAGGCGGCCAGGCCCGCGGCGCGCGCCGCCAGCCGCCGCCCCCGGGCCGCCACGGCGCGTTCCGCACCGGCGCCGGCCAGGCCGGTGATGCCTGCCGGCTC
>DATAZV010000544.1:0-3729 GCA_036271855.1 Burkholderiales bacterium | reverse complement strand
TTGACCCGATCGCCGCCCGCCCGGGCGGCGATTTTGTTATTTACCCCGAATCTTCTTACGCATGAGTGTTGACGCGCTTCTGGTGCAGTTTCTCAACGGCCTGGCCGGCGCCTCGACGCTGTTCCTGCTCGCGGTGGGGCTGTCGCTGATTTTTGGCGTCACGCGCATTGTCAATTTCGCCCATGGCTCGTTTTACATGCTGGGCATCTACATTGCGTACAGCCTGACAGCGCGCATCGGCGGCAGTGTATTGGGCTTTTGGGGCTCGGTCGTGCTGGCGGCGCTGGCGGTGGGCCTGCTCGGTGTGATTGTCGAATGCCTGCTGTTGCGCCGTATCTATCAGGCGCCTGAGCTGTTCCAGTTGCTGGCGACCTTCGCCTTGGTGCTGATTGCGCGCGACGCCGCGCTGGCGATCTGGGGGCCGGAAGATCTGCTCGGGCCGCGCGCGCCCGGCCTGAAAGGCGCGGTGGAAATACTCGGGCGCCAGTTTCCGCAATACGACCTGGCTCTCATTTTCATCGGCCCGGCGGTGCTGGGCGCGCTGTGGTGGATGCTGACGCGCACCCGCTTTGGCGTGCTGATCCGCGCCGCCACCGAAGACCGCGAAATGGTCGGTGCCCTCGGCGTGAATCAGGCGTGGCTGTTTACCGCTGTATTCGGCCTGGGCACCTTGCTGGCGGGCCTGGGTGGTGCGTTGCAGGGGCCGCGTGAGCCCGCCAATCTGGGGCTGGACCTGATGGGCATCGGCGATGCTTTTGTAGTGGTGGTGGTCGGCGGCATGGGCAGCATCCCCGGCGCCTTCCTGGCGGCGCTGATCATCGCCGAGATCAAGGCGCTATGCATTGCTATCGGCACGGTGCATATATTTGGTTTCGATTTCTCGTTTTCCAAACTCACCCTGGTGGTGGAATTCTTGGTGATGGCGGTGGTGCTGGTCTGGAAGCCGCTGGGCCTGCTGGGAAAAGCGTCTGCCGCCAGCCGCAACAGCAGCGCGGTGGAAGCGCCGCTGGCGCCGCCGGACAAGCGCGCCAAGATTTTCGGCTATGTAGTGCTGGCGTTGCTGCTGTTATTGCCGCTGGCGGGGCAGATGTTTCCCTACGCGGTGGTGCTGATGATCGATATCCTGGTGGCAGTGCTGTTCGCCACCAGCCTGCATTTCATCATGGGCCCCGGCGGCATGCATTCCTTCGGTCATGCCGCCTATTTCGGCCTCGGTGCTTACGGTGCCGGATTGCTGATGAAGCAATTCTCGATGCCGATGGAAGCCGCGCTCGGCCTGGGGCCGCTGCTGGCGGCGGCTGGCGCCCTGTTGTTCGGCTGGTTTTGCGTGCGCCTCTCGGGCGTCTATCTGGCGATGCTCACCCTGGCGTTCGCGCAAATCGTCTGGTCGATTGCCTTCCAGTGGGATGAAGTGACCGGCGGCAGCAACGGCATCATCGGCCTGTGGCCGGCCGAATGGCTGAACCAGAAGGCGGCCTACTACTACCTCACGCTGGCCTTGACGGTGGCCGGCGTGCTGTTTCTCTGGCGCGTGCTGCTGGCGCCCTTCGGCTACGCGCTGCGCGCCGGGCGCGATTCGCCGCTGCGGGCGGACGCCATCGGCATCAACGTCTTCAACTATCAGTGGATGGCCTTTGTACTCGCAGGCGCGGTGTGCGGCGTGGCGGGTTCGCTGTTCGCTTTTTCCAAGGGCACAATTGCGCCGGACGTGATTCACGTCGGCCGCTCGATCGACGGCCTGGTGATGGTGTTGCTGGGCGGGGTGCAGACCCTCGCCGGCCCGGTGGTCGGCGCGGCCTTGTTCACCTGGCTGCAGGACGCGGTGGCGCGCGAATTCCAGTACTGGCGCGCGGCGCTCGGCGTCGCCATCCTGCTGCTGGTGATGGTGTTTCCGCTCGGCGTGGCCGGCTCGATCAAGCGCCTGCTGTCTCGGCGCGAGGCGGCGGCATGAGCCTGCTCGAAGTAAGCTCCCTGACCAAGGCCTTCGGCGGCGTGCGCGCCGTCAGCGAAGTGGGTTTCACGGTGGAGGCGGGCGAGATTCTGGCCCTGATCGGCCCGAACGGTGCCGGCAAGTCCACCTGCTTCAATATGCTCAACGGCCAGTTGCGCCCCGACGGCGGCAGCATCAGCCTGGGTGGCGCCTCGATCATCGGCATGAAGCCGCGCCAAGTGTGGCGCATGGGCGTGGGCCGCACCTTCCAGATCACCGCCACCTTCGGTTCGATGACGGTGCGCGAAAACGTGCAAATGGCATTGCTTTCGCACCACGGCCGCCTGAAAAACATGTGGCGCCGCGCGCGCGACCAGTTCGTCGGCGAAGCCGACGCGCTGCTGGCGCGCGTGGGCATGCGCGAACAGGCGCAGCGGCCATGCTCGGTATTGGCCTACGGCGACCTGAAGCGCCTGGAACTGGCGGTGGCCCTGGCCAACGCGCCCAAGCTCTTGCTGATGGACGAGCCCACCGCCGGCATGGCGCCGAAAGAGCGCATCGAGCTGATGGCGCTCACCGCCGACATCGTCAAGAGCGACAACATCGGCGTGCTGTTCACCGAGCACGACATGGACGTGGTGTTTCGCCACGCCAACCGCATGATCGTGCTCAACCGCGGGCAGCTGATCGCCGGCGGCGCGCCCGCCGAAGTGCGCGCCAATCCCGAGGTGCAGCGCATCTACCTGGGGAGCCGGCACTGATGCTCGCCGTCAAGGATATCCACGCCTACTATGGCCAGGCGCACATACTCTCCGACGTATCGCTGGAGGTGAAGGCGGGCGAAGTGGTGGTGCTGCTCGGGCGCAACGGCGCCGGCAAAAGCACGACCATGAAATCCATCATCGGCCTGGTGCGCCCGGCCAGGGGTGAAGTGAGCTTTCAGGGTGCACGCATCGAGCAGATGACACCGTACAAGATCGCCCGCCTGGGCCTCGGCTATGTGCCGGAAGAGCGCCGCATATTCACCGAACTCACGGTGCTGGAAAACCTCGAAGTCGGCCGGCAGGCGCCGCGTACCGGCGTGCCGACCTGGGATTGGGACAAGATAGCGAAGCTGTTCCCCAACCTGGGTGAAATGCCGCAGCGCCCCGGCGGGCGCATGTCCGGCGGCGAGCAGCAGATGCTGACGATCGCGCGCACCCTGATGGGCAACCCCGCCTGCATCCTGCTCGATGAGCCCTCCGAAGGCGTGGCGCCGGTCATCGTCGACCAGATGGCCGCCGCCATCCTCGAGCTGAAGTCGCAGGGCGTGGCGATATTGTTGTCGGAGCAAAACCTGCATTTCGCCACCGAGGTGGCCGACCGTGCCTACATCATCGAAAAGGGCCGCATCCGCTTTTCCGGCAGCATGGCCGAACTCAATGCCGATGCCGATGCGCAGCAGCAGTATCTGGCGGTGTAGCATAGTCCATGGGCGAGTATCGGACACCTGGCGGCAAGCGCTGGACCCTGTGGACCGCGGCGTCGATAGTGCTGGCGGCGCTGGCGGCCGTCATTGTGCTGGTGCCGGCCGAACCCCTGGCGGGCCTGCTCGGGTGGTTGTTCGCCCTGGCGGGCTTCGCTGCCTACGTTTTGATTCGCGCCTGGTTTTTGTGGCGGCGCATGCCCATCGTCATCCGCCTGGGCCAGCATCAGGTGACGGCCAGGCGCGGCGATGGAGCGGTGATGGCCGAAATACCCTATGCCGCGATTGCCGCCATCAGGGACCGGTTCTGGTCCGACAGCATCGTCATCCAGGG
>DATAZV010000543.1:0-3849 GCA_036271855.1 Burkholderiales bacterium | reverse complement strand
TTTCGACATCGGCAACTTGTTCTTTAACAGCATAGCGCACCATCATGCCGCGCGCTTTTTTGGCGAAAAAGCTGATGATCTTGTAGCGCCCGCCCTTCCAGTCCTCGAACACAGGATGGACGATGCGCGCCTTTACCGCCTTCGGCTGCACCACCTTGAAATATTCCTCCGAGGCGAGGTTCACCAGCACCGGCGTCTCCTGCGCCTTGAGCAGTTCGTTGAGCGCGCGGGTCACGGTGCCGTCCCAGAAACCGTACAGGTCTTTTGCCTTGGCGGTCTCCAGGCGGGTGCCCATCTCCAGGCGGTAAGGCTGCATCAGGTCCAGGGGCCGCAACACACCGTAAAGGCCGGAGAGGATGCGCAGGCGGCCTTGCACATAGGTGAACTCGGTCTCAGTGAAGTCGTTCGCGCCCAGGCCATCATAGACGTCGCCGTTGAAGGCCAGCACCGCCTGCTTGGCGTTGTCCGGCGTGAACGGCGGCTTCCATTCGCCGTAGCGCGCAACGTTCAGCGCGGCGAGGTTGTCGGAGATGTCCATCAAGGTCGATACTTGCGCCGGCTTGAGCTTTTTCAGGCGGGTGATCAGTTGCTTCGACTGTTTCAGGTAGTCGGGCTGGGTGTGGGTTGCGATTTGCGGCGGGGTTTCGTAGTCGAGGGACTTCGCCGGGGAAATGACCATCAGCATCGTCGCGCCCTACACCAGTTGGTTGACATACTCGGCAATCGCCATCGAGGACGTGAGGCCGGGCGACTCGATGCCGTAGAGATTGACCAGGCCCTTGACACCGTGCACTTCCGGTCCCTGCACCACGAAGTCGGCCGCCGGCGCGGAAGCGGGGCCGAGCTTGGGGCGGATGCCGCAATAGCCGGGTTGCAAGCCACTGTCGGGCACGCCGGGCCAGTATTTGCGGATCTCGGCGTAGAACAGCTCCGAGCGTTTCGGGTCCACCGTGTAGTCGATGTGGTCGATCCATTCCACGTCCGGCCCGAAGCGCGCCTGGCCGCCGAGGTCGATGGTCAGGTGCACGCCCAGGCCGGCAGCCTCCGGCACCGGGTAGATCAGGCGCGAAAACGGCGAGCGCCCGGCAAGCGAGTAGTAGTTACCCTTGCAGTAATAGGTGGGCGGAATGGTTTCGCGCGGCAGCCCATCGAACTTGCGCGCCAGGTCCTGCGCGAACAGGCCAGCGCTGTTGATCACGATGCCGGCGGTCAGCTCCATCTCGCCTTCGCCGCCGGTGGCAATCGTGATGCCGTCGTCGCGGCACACCGCGCCGGCCAGGGGCGAGTTGAAGGCCAGCATGCCGCCTGCCGCTTCGAAATCTCCCTGCAGCCCGAGCATGAAGCCGTGACTGTCGACGATGCCGGTGGAGGGGGAATTGAGCGCGGCGACGCAGAACAAAGCCGGCTCCTTGACTTTGGCCTCGGCAGCGGTCATCCACTGCAGGTCGTCGACGCCGTTGGCCTTGGCTTTTGCGACGATGCCCTTGAGCGTCTCAGCCTGCGCGTCGGTGGTGGCAACGATGAACTTGCCGCAGTTGTTGGCGACGATGCCGCGCTCATTGCAAAAGCGGTACAGCATCTTCTTGCCTTCGACGCAAAAGCGCGCCTTCAGCGAGCCCTTGGGATAGTAGATACCGGCGTGGATCACCTCGCTGTTGCGCGAACTGGTGCCGGTGCCGATGGAATTTTCGCCCTCGACCAGGATAGTCTCCAGGCCGCGCTGCGCCATGCGCCGCGCGATCGCCAGGCCCACCACGCCCGCGCCGATGACGACGCAGTCGATACGTTCAGTCAAGTCTTTCCTGCTCCCAAAAACACAAAGGACCTGAAGCCGGCTCCAGGTCCTTCAGCCCCGCACCACGAATGCGGGAAATTTTAACACCCTCCCTTGCGGGAGGGCGCGTGTCTTCGCGGGTCTCTACTACCTTTACTTGATCTTCAGCAGCTTGGCAGCGGTGCCGCCGGCGATCAACTCCTGGTCCGCCTTCGACAGTTTGGGGATGGCCTTGATCGAATCCAGCGGCTTGAAGTCGCCCATGTCGTAGGGATAGTCGGTGCCTAGCACCACGTGGTCGGCGCCATACCAATCGACCAGGAAGCGAAGCATCTGCGGGTCGAAGGAGATGGTATCGAAGTACATCTTCTTCAGATACGAGGAAGGCGCCTTCTTGATGTTGACCCGCGCATCCGGACGCGCCCGGTGGGCGTGGTCCATGCGCGCCGGGTAATGGGCGACATAGCCGCCGGCATGCGGCAGCACGACTTTCAGCTTGGAGTAGCGCTCCATCACGCCGTCGAAAATCATGTCCATCACGGCAATCGAGGTATCCAGCGGGTTGCCGATGACGTTGTTGAAGTAGTGGTCCTTCAGGCGGTCCGCGTGGGTAAACCCGGTGGGGTGCAGGAACAGCACCACGTCGAGCTCCTGCACCTTGCGAAAGAACTTGTCCAGACCCAGGCTCTTGTCGGTGAGGTTCAGGCCGTTGACGTTGGTGTTGATTTCGACGCCGCGAAAGCCCAGCTTTTTCACCGTGCGCTCAAGTTCGATGCAGGCCATGTCGACGTTTTGCAGCGGCACCGAACCCATGGCGACGAAACGGTCCGGCCACTTGGCGACGATCTCGGCCAGGCGGTCATTCAGCTTGCGCGCCAGTTCGGCGGCAAGGGTGGGCTCGGCCCAGTAGTAGTACTGGAATGGCGCGGGCGAGATGGCCTGGATGTCCACGCCCATCTTGTCCATGTCCTTCAGGCGGGTTTCGATCGACGACAGCATCTTGGCGCGGTCAGCCATCTGCTTCTTGTTGACCTCGTTGGTCAGCGGGTTGGCGAAGATGGTGTGGTTGTCGTACTGCACCGGGTTCAGCGGAGCGACCTCGGCGGCAACATCGGTATTCAGGTAATGGCAATGCAGGTCGACGCGCGGCGTCTTGCCGCCCTTTTTCACGCCCTTGGCGGCGGCCGCCAGCCTGGTCTTGGCGACGGCTTTTTTCGCGGCAACTTTCTTGCCCGCGGCCGAGCCCGGGTGCTCGCTGTCGCCGTGGCGATGGTTGGGATTAGTGCAGCCTTGCCCGCAGGTGTACATCATGATCGCGTTCCTTTTGTTATACGGATTGAGATTGGTTCAGAAAATGCCCAGGTGCTGGGTGATCAGTGATTCGTCGGCGCGCACGCGGTCGGCATCGCCGGAAAACACCACCTGGCCGATGTTGAGCACCACCACATGGTCGGCCAGGCCGAGGGCAAGCTTCATGTTCTGCTCGACCAGGATGATCGACTGCCCTTCCGCTTTCAGGCGCGCGATGGTGCGGCCGACCTCGGCGACGATCTGCGGCGCCAGGCCCTCCGAGGGTTCGTCCATCAGCAGCACGCGTGGATTGCCCATCAGCGCGCGGCCGATCGCCAGCATCTGCTGCTCGCCCCCGGACATCAGGCCGGCCTGCTGCTTGTGGCGCTCGGCCAGGCGCGGGAACAACTCGAACACGCGCTCCAGGTTCCAGGGTTTTTCAGTCGCCACGCGCGGCTTGTGCTGCGCCACGATCAGGTTCTCGCGCACCGTCAGGCTGGGGAAGATGCGCCGCCCCTGCGGCACCAGGCCCACGCCCTTGCGCGCGATTGCTTCCGGGCTCAGCCTGGTGATCTTCTCGCCGAACAGGTGGATTTCGCCGTCGCGCGGCGGCAAAAAACCGATGATGGTATTCATCGACGTCGTCTTGCCGGCCCCATTGCGGCCGAGCAGCGCCAGCACTCTGCCCTCCTGCAAGGCAAAGCCGACGCCGTGTAAAACATGGCTGTCGCCGTACAGCGCGTTGATGCCCTCGAGCGACAGGGCAGTGTTGCCGTCCTGTGCCA
>DATAZV010000542.1:0-26783 GCA_036271855.1 Burkholderiales bacterium | reverse complement strand
GGCGCCGAAGGCGGGCTCGCCCTTGGCGTTGAGGATGTCGCGGGTGATGCCCACTTTGTATTTGTCTGCCATGTTTGTCTCCGTCCTGGTTTTTCTACGTGGTGTTTTTTAGTACGTTCAGTCCGGACTGCAGGGAGTTTTGCAGCATCGCCTGGTCGATGCCGTAGGCCATCAGGCGAAAGCCCTTGGCCGCGTAGTCGCGCGCCCAGGCGTCGTCGGTGGCGAGAAAGGCGGCGGTCTTGCCGTGCGCTTCGCAGGCCTTGACGACGCGGGCGATGCCGGCGAGGTAGTCGGGATGCTGAAACTGGCCGGGGATGCCCATGAAATTGGTCAGGTCGAAATGGCCGACCCACAGCGCATCGACGCCATCGACGGCGGCAATGGCTTCGACGTTGCGCAGGCCCTCGTCGGTTTCGATTTGTGGGATCACCATGGTGCGTGCATGCAGGGCGGCAATTTTCGCCGCGACGTCGCCGCCCTGGTAGTCGTCATGCGCGAAGCCGAAGGCGGCGCCGCGCCGGCCCAGCGGCGGATAGCGGGTGCAGGAGACGATGTGCGCGGCTTCTTCGGCCGTGCCGAGCATCGGCACCATTACGCCAAGCGCGCCGACGTCGAGGGCTCGGGCGATGAAGTGGTATTCGCCGCGCGGCACCCGCACCATCGGCACGATGCCAAGGCCCCGGCACAGGGCGAACTGTACCTTCAGGGTCTCGAATGACAGGCCCGTGTGCTCCATGTCGTAGAGGATGAATTCGGCGCCGGCGTTTTTGCAGATTTGCGGCAGGCCGGGCGAGAACAACTCGAATACCATGGCGCCGAAGGCACGGCCGCCAGCGGCAATTTTCGCTTTGACGGGATTGTCGCGCATGGTCCCTCCCCTTTTTATACCGGCGCGTAACGCGCGCCATCCCAGCGCAGGCGGGTCGGGCCGGGAATGGCCGCCGTCTTGACCGGGTGTTCCGGGTCGCCGGGCAGGACGATTTCGCGCACTCCGTCGCGCTCATAGCTATGCGGCATCAGGATGGGCGCGGGGCGCGAGCGCGCGTCGGCGAGCAACGCCTCGATCGAATCGAACAGGGCCAGGTGCTCCAGGCTCTTGTAGGTCGGCGGCGCCAGCTTGATTTCGTTGCGCTCCCAGCACGCCATGAAGCTGCGTGGGGCCACCCATTCACTGTGGGTGGCCTCGTAATTGTCATGCACGGCAGTCTGGTCGGGGGGCGCCACGGCGAGAAAAAATCGCACGTCGAAACGCTTGGCGAGAAACTCCGGCGTAACCCAGCGCACCCATGGGACCAGCGCGGCAAGGTCGAGCTTGATGCCGGAATCGGCCAGCACGGTTGCGAAGTCTTCCTTCGCGTTGACGCGCTTGCGTGCCTGCGCGAGGTCGCCTGCGCCGGCGTTGCGCGCCAGCAGCACGCCAGCCTCTTCGAAGGTCTCGCGCGCGGCGGCGATGTACAGGGAGGCGAGGCGTTCCGCCGGCAGGGATTCACCGAGCGCGGCCGGGTCGATGGCGGCGGCACCTTCGGTCTGCGCCAGCATGGCGGGCGTGCTGTCGGCAGCGTCGATCTTGCCGCCGGGAAACACATGGGCCTCACCCAGCACGTCTGACAAACCGCTGCGCTTGACCATGAACACTTCGAAATGCGCGCCCGCCGGGCGCAGCAGCAGCACCGTGGCGGCATCGCGCGGCAGCGCAACCTGTCCGCCGGCTTGTTCCTTACCCAGATTCATCACGCGTCCGTTTTCGCCAAGGCCTTGAGCGGCTTGTAGCGGTGGCAGGCTATGTCGTGGTCGTTGACCATGCCGGTGGCCTGCATGAAGGAATAGCAGATGGTCGAGCCGACGAATTTCATGTCGCGCGCCAGCAAGGCCTTGCTCATCGCGTCGGATTCAGGGGTCGTCACCTTCCTGCCGTCATCCGGCTTGCGCTGCATCGGCTTGCCCTTGACGAACTGCCAAAGAAAGCTGTCGAGCGAGCCGAATTCGTCCTGGATTTTCAGCGTCGCCTTTGCATTGCGCACCGCTGCCGCTACCTTCAGGCGGTTGCGCACGATACCGGCGTTGACCATCAGCTTTTCGATTTTCGCGGGAGTGTAGCGCGCCACCTTGGCGACATCGAAATTGTCGAAGGCCTCGCGGTAGTTCTCGCGCTTGCGCAGGATGGTGATCCACGACAGGCCGGCCTGCGCGCCTTCCAGGATCAGCATCTCGAACAGGTGGCGGTCGTCGTGATGCGGCACGCCCCATTCTTCGTCGTGGTACGCCATGTAAAGCGGGTCGGTGCCGCACCAGGCACAGCGGTGAATGGCCTTGCTCATGCGAAAAATCCTTCGAAGCCGTTCACCGGCTCGAAGCGGTTGTTGCGGTGGATCAGGCGGGTCGGCCCGGGCATCATGCGTTCCTTCGTTTCGTGCCGCTCGTCGCCGGGGTAGACCAGCACGCGCTGCTCTTCCTGCTCGAAGGAGTTGGGCAGGATCAGGCGCGGCCAGCGGCGGCGCGCCGGGTCCAGCACTTGCGCCGCGGTGGCGTGGCGCGACAGTTCGGCCAGGCTCATCAGTTGCGGCGGCGCCATGCCGATCTGCCCGTCCCAGTATTGTTCCAGCGCGGCGCGCGGTGTCAGCCAGACGCTTTCTGTGGTTTCGTGATTGTCGTGCGAAGCGGCCTGGTCGCCCGGCACCGCGGCGGCAAAAAAGCGCACGTCGAAGCGCTTGTTCATCAGCGAGGGCCTGCGCGGGGTGACCCAACGCGACCAGGGCGCGATGCGGCCGGCGGCGATGCTCAGGTCGAGTTGCTCGATGATTTGCGCAAACTTGAGGCCGCCGCGCATCAGCGCCGCTGCCTCTTCAGCCCGTGCCGCATCCGCGCCCGGCGCGAACAGCACGCCCGACTCTTCAAATGTCTCGCGGCAGGCAGCGACGAAAAATCCGGCCGCGGTCTGCTCATCCAGTTCCGGCTCGCCCAGCGCCTGGTGCAGGGTCGGGACCGGCGTGTCCAGGCGCTGCAGCGTGGCCGCTGCGGAATCCTCACTGTCCAGCTTGCCGCCGGGAAACACGTAGAGGCCGCCCAGCACGTCGGAGTCGCCGTGGCGCTTCAGCAGGAACACTTCCAGCCCGCCGGCACCGTCGCGCAGCAGCACCACGCTGGCGGCGGGGCGCGGCGGCGTATCGACTACCTGATGATTGAGTTGCATGAATTCCTGCGGCCTTGTGTAGCGGATTGCTGTCTCAGTGATTATCGCGCGGCACGAAAGCGCCGCTTTTTCCCACCAGGAAGTCGAGGTCGGCGCCCTCGTTGGCCTGGTTGACGTGGTCGAAGTAGAGCTTCCAGTAGCCGCGCTGCAATTGTGCCTTGGGCGCCTTCCACTTGGCGCGGCGCTTGGCGAGTTCTTCTTCGCTGACATCCAGGTGCAGGCGGCGCTTTTCGACATCGAGCTCGATCATGTCGCCAGTTTGCACCAGCGCCAGAGGGCCACCGGCGGCTGCTTCCGGCGCCACGTGCAGCACCACCGTGCCGTAGGCGGTGCCGGACATGCGGCCATCGGAGATGCGCACCATGTCGGTCACGCCCTTTTTCGACAGCTTGGGATGCAGGGGCATGTTGCCGACCTCCGCGAAGCCGGGATAGCCCTTGGGACCGCAGTTCTTCATCACCATCACCGAGTTTTCATCGATGTCGAGCTTGGGATCCTTGAGCTTTTTGTGCAGGTCCTCGAAATTCTCGAACACGATGGCGCGGCCCCGGTGCTTCATCAGCTTGGGGGTTGCCGCCGAGGGCTTGATGATGGCGCCGTCGGGCGCCAGGTTGCCGCGCAGCACGGCGATGCCGGTGTTTTTCTTGAACGGCTTTTTCCACTCGGTGATGACGTCCTTGTTGTAGCACTCGGCCTTTTTGTTGTTTTCCCAGATGCTCTTGCCGTTGACCGTCATCGCCTTTTTGTGCAGCAGGCCCTGTTCGCCGAGGGCGCGCAGCACCACGGGCAGGCCGCCGGCATAGCAAAAATCTTCCATCAGGAAGCGGCCGGAGGGCATCAGGTCGAGCAGGGTATGCACGCCGCGCCCGAGATCGTCGAAATCGTCCAGTTCCAACTTCACGCCCAGGCGCTTGGCGATGGCGATCAGGTGCACCACCGCATTGGTCGAGCCGCCGATGGCCGCCAGGGTGCGGATCGCATTTTCGAACGCCGGGCGGGTCAGGATGTCGGTGATTTTCACGTCCTCCTTCACCAGGTCGACGATGCGCCGCCCGGCCATGCGCGCGAGCAGGTTGCGCCGCGCATCGACCGCCGGATAAGCCGCGTTGCCCGGCATGCCGATGCCCAGCGCCTCGACCATGCAGGCCATGGTGGAGGCCGTGCCCATGGTCATGCAATGGCCGTGGCTGCGGTGGGTGCAGGCTTCGGCCTCGTGGAATTCTTCCAGCTTCATCCGCCCCGCATACAGGTCTTCGCGCATCTGCCAGACGCTGGTGCCGGAGCCCAGGGTCTGGTCCTTGTAGCGGCCGTTGAGCATCGGACCGCCGGAGACAGCAATCGCGGGAACGTCGGCGGAGGCCGCGCCCATCAGCAGCGCCGGCGTGGTCTTGTCGCAGCCGACCAGCAGCACCACGCCGTCCAACGGATTGCCGCGAATGCTTTCTTCCACATCCATCGAGGCGAGATTGCGATACAGCATGGCGGTGGGCCGCAGCAGCACTTCGCCCAGGGACATCACCGGAAATTCCAGCGGAAAGCCGCCGGCTTCGAGCACGCCCATTTTCACCTGCTCGGCAATGCCGCGAAAATGCGAGTTGCAGGGATTGGTCTCGGCGTAGGTGTTGCAGATGCCGATCACCGGCTTGCCTTCGAACTGATCCTGCGGGATGCCGCGGTTCTTGGTCCAGGAACGGTAGATGAAGCCGTACTCGTCGGTGCGGCCGAACCACTGGGCGCTGCGCAGCTTGATTTTCTTCTCAGTTTTCTTGGCCATTTGTCTCTTCCTCGTTGTTTTAGGTATTGCGCTGCTGCTTATGGATACCTGACTTTTTCGGTTTTCTCGTTAACGCGTTCCAGTTCCAGGAACAGGCCGCTATGGTCGACGCCGGCACCGCCATGCTCGCACAGCGAGGCATAGAGGTCGCGCAACTGTGCGGTGATCGGCAATTGGTAGCCGTCGAAACCCGCCGCGACGTCCAGCGCGTTGTTCATGTCCTTCAACTGCACCTGGGCGGTGGCGCGCGCGGCGAAATCGCGCTTGAGCATGCGCTCGCCGTGGACTTCGAGTATGCGGCTGCCGGCGAAGCCGCCGCGAATCGCCTCGCGCACCAGTGCCGGGTCGGCGCCGCCAGCGGCGGCTAGTTGCAGGGCTTCAGCCACGGCACCGATGGTGATGCCGACGATCATTTGGTTGGCGAGCTTGGCCAGTTGGCCCGAGCCGTGCGGGCCGACGCGCAGCGGCTTGCCCAAGGCCCTGAGCATGGGTTCGGCTTCGGCAAAATCCGACTCCTCGCCGCCGGCCATGATGGCGAGGGTCGCCGCCTCGGCGCCCAGGGTGCCGCCGGATACCGGTGCATCAAGATGGCGGCAGCCAAGTTCAGCCAATTGCTGCGCCTGCGCCTGCGCTTCGCGCGGCTTGATCGAACTCATGTCGATCACCAGCGCGCCTTTGCGCAGCGCCTTCACCGCGCCACTGCCGAACAGCACCGCATCGACGATCGCGCCGTTCTCCAGCATGGTGATGACGATGTCTGCCTCGCGCACGGCGTCTTGCGGCTGCCCGGCGAGGGTCGCACCCTCGGCCACCAAAGGCTGCGCCTTGGCGGCAGTGCGGTTCCACACGGTGACCGGGTAGCCGGCCTTGAGCAGATTGCGGGCCATCGGCAGGCCCATCAGGCCGATGCCGAGAAATGCGAGGCGGGGGTGAACCATGGAGTGGCGCTTTGACCGCGTGCCGCGGGTTAACGAGTTGGTTACAATCGCTTCCCATTATCGGCGCAGCGCCAGGCAATTGCAAACGGCCCGCCCATATTGCAAACGCAAAAACAAAAGGAGACACCATGAGCACCCGCTACGCCGCCGCCGCCCTCACCCAATCCGCCGTCGCCTTGCTGCAGGCCGCTGGCGTCGATGCCGGCAAGGCGCAGGCAGTCGCGGAGATCCTGGTCGAAGGCGACCTGATGGGCCACGACACCCACGGCCTGGCCCTGCTCGGCCCCTATCTCGGTGAGCTGCAAAGCGGCGCCATGCTGAAGACCGGCGAGCCCGAGGTGCTGAACAGCCGCCCTGCCGCCGCCGCCTGGGATGGCCGCCGCCTGCCCGGCCCCTGGCTGGTGCTCAAGGCGATGGACGAATGCGCGAAAATGGCCAGGACCTACGGCACCGGCAGCATCACCATCCGTCGCTCGCATCACATCGCCGCGCTCACCGCCTACCTCAAACGCGCCACCGACCAAGGGCTGGTGATGCTGCTCTATTGCAGCGACCGCAACAGCGCCTCGGTCGCGCCGCACGGCGGGCTGGACCCGGTGTTCACCCCCAATCCGATGGCCTTCGGCATTCCCACCGGCGGCATGCCGATATTGGTGGACGTGTCGTGCTCGATCACCACCAACGGCATGAACAACCGCCTGGCGAAGGAAGGCAAGCCCTTCCCGCACAAATGGCTGATCGACGACAAGGGTGAAGCCACCGACGACCCGAAGTACGGCTTGCCCGGCGGCGGGGGCACCATCCAGTTGCTGGGCGGCATGGAAGTCGGCCACAAGGGCTATGGCCTGACCCTGATGGTGGAGGCGCTCACCGGCGGCCTCACCGGCAACGGCCGCGCCGACCCCAAGGAAGGCTGGGGTGCGACGGTGTTCGTGCAAGTGCTGGACCCGGAAGCCTTCGGCGGCCTGGCCGGCATGCAGCGCCAGGTGGACTGGGTGGCGGACGCCTGCCGCAATTCGCGCCCGCGTCCCGGCTTTACCAAGGTGCGCCTGCCGGGTGAACGCGGCCTGGAGCGTCGCGCAGCGCAGCAGGTCGGCGGCATCGAACTGCATGCCTCGATCATGCCCTTGCTCACTCCCTGGGCGGAGAAGTACAAGATCGCGCTGCCGCAGCCGCTCTAGCTCAGGCGGCAATCGCCAGTTCGATTTCTCCTACACCGGCGGCGCTGAAGCGCACCTGATCGCCCGCCTGGGGAAACTTGGAGGTGATCAGGCTGCCAGTGATGACCAGTTCACCCTTTTTCAGCGCGCGACCGCGCGCATGCAGGTGCTGCGCGGTCCACACCATGGCGTCCAGCGGGTGCCCCAGCACGTCGCGGCCCCAGCCTTCGCCGGCTTGTGCCCCATTGATTTGCAGCACACCATGCACGGCGGGCAAGTCAATCGAGGCCCAGTCTTCGCGCCAGGCACCCAGCACCACGCCGTGGTTCCAGGCATTGTCCGCCGCCAGGCTCAGCACGGTCTCATCACGTTTGCCAAAGGCGGAATAATCGGCGTTGCGGTCATCCACCAGTTCGAAGGCCGGCGCCACAGCGGCGATGGCGCGGCTGACCTGTGCGCGGTCCATCGGCCCGGCCTGCGGCGGCAAATCGGCGCCCAGCAGGAAAGCCAGTTCGCATTCGAAACCGAGGCGGCCGAAATCGGACAGGCGCGCCACCGCTGGCGACCGGCTGACATCGCGCGTCAATACCTGCCCGGCAATCGAATTGTCGAAGCCGACGAATTTGCGCATCGCCGGCGTGGTGAGCGCGACCTTGTAGCCGGCCAGGCCGCAGTTCCCGGCCTCGCAGCGCCACCAGCGCGTCCTGCACATCGTAGGCCTGGGCCATGCCGCCGGGCACCAGGTCGCCGCCGAGCGCCGCGAAGCGGCGATCGGCGGCATGCTCGTCGAACAGCCATTGCGCCGCGCGCTGCGTGGGGGACTCTGCCATCCAAAGCTCCTTACGCCGTCGGCAGCTTGTAGTCCTTGAACTTTTCGCGCAGCTTGAGCTTTTGCAGCTTGCCGGTGGCGGTGTGCGGCAGCTCATCGACGAATATCACGTCGTCAGGCATCCACCATTTGGCGATCTTGCCTTCGAAGAATTTCAGCATTTCTTCGCGCGTCAGTTCCATGTTTGGTTTTTTCACCACTACCAGCAGCGGCCGCTCTGCCCACTTCGGATGCTGCGCGGCGATGCAGGCGGCCTCGGCCACGGCGGGGTGGGCGATGGCGAGGTTTTCCAGATCGATGGAGCTGATCCACTCACCGCCGGACTTGATCACGTCCTTGGTGCGGTCGGTGATCTGCATGTAGCCGTCGGCATCGATGGTTGCCACGTCGCCGGTGGGGAACCAGCCGCCTTGCAGGGTGCTGCCGGGCTCGGACTTGTAATAGTCGCGCAGCACCCAGTAGCCCTTGACCAGCAGGTTGCCAAAGGCCTTGCCGTCCCAGGGCAGGCTTTTTCCCGCGTCGTCGACGATCTTCATGTCGACGCCGTAGATGGTGCGGCCCTGCTTGTAGAGCAGCTCGTTCTGCTTTTCCGGAGTCCAGGTCTTGTGCTTGTACTTGAGCGTGCTGACCGAACCCAGCGGACTCATCTCGGTCATGCCCCAGGCGTGCAGCACGGTGACGCCGTACTTGTCCTGGAAGGTGCGCATCATCGCCGGCGGGCAGGCGGAGCCGCCGATGACAGTGCGTTTGAGGGTGGTGAAGCGCAGGCCTTCCTTCTCGATGTACTGCAGCAGCAGCAGCCAGATGGTGGGTACGCCGGCGGCGAAGGTGACCTGCTCGGCCTGCATCAGCTCGTAGAGGCTCTTGCCGTCCATGTCCTTGCCGGGCAATACCAACTTGGCGCCGGTAAGCAGGCAGGCGTAAACCAGGCACCAGGAGTTGGCGTGGAACATCGGCACCACCGGCATCACGGAATCGAAGGCGGAGAGATTGAGCGTGTCCGGCAGCGAGGCGCCATAGGCTTCCAGCACATTGGAGCGATGCGAGTACAGCACGCCCTTGGGGTTGCCGGTGGTGCCGGAGGTGTAGCAGAGGGAAGAAGCGGTGTTTTCGTCGAACTGCGGCCATTCGTAGTCTTCGCCGGCCGCGGCCATCAGGTCTTCGTAGCATTGCAGGCCGGGAATCTTGCTGTCGGCCGGCATATGCGCACGGTCGGTCATCAGCACGAATTTTTTCACCGACTTCAATTGCGGCGCCAGGGTTTCGACCAGCGGCACGAAAGTGAGGTCGAAAAAGAGATAGCTGTCTTCGGCGTGATTGGCGATCCACACCAACTGGTCCTGGAACAGGCGCGGGTTGAGGGTGTGCAGTACCGCGCCCGTGCTGGAGATGCCGTAGTAAAGCTCAAGGTGCCTGAAGCCGTTCCACGCCAGGGTGGCGACGCGGTCGCCGGTCTGCACGCCCAGGCCGGCCAGCACGTTGGCCAGCTTGCGGGTGCGGCGCGCCAGGTCGGCATAGGTGTAGCGGTGAATCGAGCCTTCGATGGTCCGCGACACCACCTCGGTGTCGGCATGGTGCCGCGCCGCGTGCTCCAGCAGCGAGGAAATCAAAAGGGGCTGGTTTTGCATGAGCCCGAGCATGAGTGTCTCCTTGGATTTTTTAGCCGGTCTGGCGCCGCAATCTTGTTCGCGGTCTGTGGCGGATTATATGCGGCGAAAACAAAAAAGCCCGGGGAGAGCCCGGGCTTTTTGCGAATTCCTGGAACCGATGCGCTAGTTTTGCCGGCTGGCCACCCAGGCAGCCAGTTCGGCCACCGCCTGGCTTTGCGGCTGCTTGTCCTGCATCACCTTGACCACGGTGCGCATTTCTTCGTACAACATGTAGTCCTGCAGCACCAGGTAGTAATACATCTCGGGGGTGATGTCGTCGGGGCCGGCTGTGGCCTTCCACGACTCATAGGTCTTTTTCGCCTGCGCCACCTCGGCCTGCTGGGCCGGCGGCAGGGTCGTCAGATCCTTTTTCACGCCGCGGACGGTGACGCCGCCGGCACGGCCCAGTTTGGCGATCTGCAGCACTTCGGTGGTTTGCGCCAGCTTGGGCGAAGCACCGCCCGGTATTTGCGAAATGTCAGCCTTGCCTGACAGGGCTTCGGCCTGCTTGGCGCCGGCCTTGAAGCTCGCCGGGCCCTTCCAGGTTTCCTGGCGGCCGCCATCGAAGTAGACGATGCGCACCAGGCCGCCGTCGGCCACCGTGACGCGGTCACCTTCGCGTACTTTCATGAAGGCGGTGGCTTTGGCCGAAGCCGCGCTGCCCGCCTGATAGGAAACGTCGCCATTGAGCTGGTTGATCAATCCGACATCGCCGGCCCAAGCCGTGACCGACAGACCCAGCGCCGCGAGGCCGATTCCCAGCCTGACTAGTGATTTCATTTTCGTAGACTCCCTGAGCATGCACTTATCGGATAAATTTTGCGCTTTGACGCCGACGATATCAAGGATATTTGTCACGCTTTCGCGTTTGCGCAAAATAACCCGGTTTTGGGGCCGCTTTTTTGTCAAAAAATGTCAAAAAAGGGCCAAACCAGCCGTCAAAGTGGCTCCTGAACCCCAAGAATTTCGACTACGTCGATTTCCCCCGAGCGGCCCTTGACCATGATGCTGTTGCCGTCCCCGGCGATCACGCCCATGCCGGCCAACTCCACGGTGTGGCGGCTGGCGACGATTTTCCAGCCCAGTTCCTTGGTCATGCCCTCCAGGCGCGAGGCGGTGTTCACGGTGTCGCCGATAATGGTGTATTCGCGCCGCCGGTCGGTGCCGATATCCCCGGAAATCACCGGACCCGTGTGGATGCCCACGCCGATGGCGAATTCGGGCAGGCCGCGGTCGGGAAAGCGGTTGCGCATCCAGCCACGGAATTCCTCGGCGGCGACGATCATGCCGAGGCCGGCGCGAATCGCCCGGCGCGCATGGTCCGGGTAAGGAACCGGGGAGCCGAACATCGCCATCACGGCGTCGCCGATGAACTTGTTGACGTTGCCGCGCTCGCGCAGCACCGGGGCGCAGACCCGGCCAAAGTATTCATTAAGCATCTCGACCACTTCGTGCGGCGAGAGTTTTTGCGAAATGGTGGTGAAGTTGCGGATGTCGGAGAACAGCACGGTGACCTCCATCTCCTCGCCCTGCAGGTCCACCGTCTCGCCTTCGCCGCGCTTGGCGATCAGCAGGTCCACCACCTCGTCGGACACATAGCTGCCGAACATGCTGCGCAGGCGCGCGCGCTCGCGTTCTTCGCCGGTCAGGCGCAACCCGATGGTGAACAGGAAGCCCAGCAACACGCTGAATTGCAGGGCGGCGGTGGGCAGCACCGAGTCCGCCCTGAAGCTGGCGTAGGAGGCCAGGGCGGCCAGGGCGGCCAGCACCAGCCCGATCAGCGCGCCCCAGATCGGGTGGGTGCGCAGGAACAGCGCGGCACCCAAAGCGGCCATTGCCAGGATCAGCGCCCAACTCAAGGCATGCGGCACCTCGCGCGGGTAACGCCCGGAAAGCAGGGTTTCGACGATGTTGGCGTGCACCTCGCCGCCGGTCATCTGGGTGCGCTCGATGCCGGGCAGGCCGCGCGAATACGGAGTCAGGTGGGTATCCTGCAGGCTGGAGGAGTCGTGGGCGGTGATGATCACCACCTTATCCTTCAGCGCCTTGACCTCCGGGAGATTCTCCGCGCCCGGTTCCAGCAGGCGCGCCATCGAGATGCGCGGAATGCTGCCGCTGGGGCCGACGTAGCCGATGCTGCGCGACTGCAGTTCGTGCGCGATGTTGATGCCGCCCATGTTCCAGGACTTGGCCTGCGGGTCGAGGCCGGCCGCGTATAGGGCCAGCCGGGTGGAAAAGCCCAGTCCGGGCACCCCTTCCTGCATGATCAGCACCGGGTAAAAGCGCCGCACGATGCTGTCTTCGTCCGGGTAAAGGTTGGCCAGGCCGACGTCCTGCAGCTGATGCGGCAGCAGGAAGTAATGTTCGGGCGGGGGCAGCACCAGGTCGACCTTGCCGTCGGAAGACTCGATCAGGTGCCCGACCAGCACCTTGTTGCCGGCCGCCATCGCCTCGCGAAACGGTTTGTCGTAGGTGCGGCTGATTTCGGTGTCGGGCAGTTTCAGGCGCGATAGCCAGGTTTCGGCGCTGGTGGCGTAGACGAAATCCAGGCCGGTGACTTTCGCGCCGGCGGCGTCGATCACCCGCATTGCCTGGGCGAAATGCGGCTGCCAGAAGGCCAGGGGGTCGTCCTTCAACTTGACAAAGGTGGCGTCGTCGACCGAGACGATCACCACGTGCTGCGCCTCACGCCGCTTGCCGGCGAGCTGATGCCAGGCGTCGTAATAAAAATCGTCGAAGCCTTCCAGCAGGCCGCGCGCCTGGAAACCGATGGCCAGCACGGCGGCCAGCACGGTCACCAGGGCGAAACGGCGCAACTTGCGCAAGCGGATCCAGATGCGCAGCGCCCCGCGCCCGACCGCCATCAGTCCCCCACCACCACGAACGGCGCCCAGAAAAAGGGATGGGCGCGCGAGAAGTTGCGGCCGTCGGCGGTCTCGCTGGTGGCGGACAGGGCCTGCTCCGCCGCGGCCAATGCGTCAACCGGTGCCTTGCCCGCTTTCACCTCGCGGAAGGTGCCGGACACCAGCGCCTGGGTGGAGGCGCTTTCCACCGACCAGTGGCTAACCATCAGCTTTTGCGCACCGGCGTACATGAAGGCGCGCGTCAGCCCGGCGAAACCCTCGCCGTTGCTGGTGGCGGCGGTCTCACCCGCGGTGTTGCAGGCGGAAAGCACCACCAGCTCGGCATTGAGCTCGACGTCTTCGATCACTTCCTTCATCGACAGCAGGCCGTCCTCGCCCTGCAAGTCGCCGGTGAGAGTGAGCGCCAGGGCCGGTTGCGCCAGGGCGCCCTTGTTGGCGGCGCTGCGGATAACGTTGCCGTCGGCGTCCAGGGTAAGGTCGATGTTCTGCAAAAAGTCGGCGCCGAGAAAGCCGTGGGTGGCGAACAGCACGTAGCGCGCGTCCTTCAGCGCGCCCGACTTGACGCGTTTTTCCTGGGCGTCGCGGCGCAGGAAGATTTGCGAGGGGGTGCCGACCACCGCCGATGCGTCGCGCGCCTCCTGCGCCGTTTCCGGCAGGCGCGGGATGCGCGGTGCGCCGCCGGGCGCACTGGCGGCCAGCACGCCCAGCAGGGTGCGGGTGTTGGCGTTGTAACCGGCGTCGCCGGCCTCGCCGCCGAACATGGCATCGGCGAAGGCCACCAGTTGCTGGCCGTAGCGCGCCGGCGGCTTGGGGTTGCTGCGCTGCGAGACCAGGGCGGCCAGGCTGGGCAGGTAGACAAAGCGCAGTTCGTGGCCGAGGTAGGGAAGGCTGGCGTATTCGCCGAGAAAAGGATGGGCCGGCGTGCCGTCGCTGGCGGCGCGCAGCGACTCGAACTTGCTGCGCTCGGCATCGCCGTAGCGGGTCAGCATCAGCTCGAACGGCAGTGTATACAGCGGACCGTCCGCGGCCACCAGCACCTGCCGCGTGCCCTTGAGCATATCGGCCACGGGCGCCAGCAGGTCGCGGTACAGGCTTTGCAGCACTTCCGGGTCGATCTGGCGCAACACGGTGAGCGGCTCGCCCTGTGCCACCTGCTCCATCGGCCGGCGGATGCGCGCCACCCGGCGCCCGAATTCCTCGCGCGGCACCTTTACCGTGACCATGCGGAACTTGTCGCGGGTGACGGCAAACACCACCGCCTCGGAAGGCAGCAGGGCGAAGGTCACCAGCGCTTCGCCGTCTTTCAGCAAGCGCTTTTGCAGGTCGTCGGCGGTTACCGGGCGCGGGCTGGCGAGTTCCATGTAGCGCGGATAGTCGCGCCAGAGCTGGTCTTCGGTCTGCTTCAGTTCTGCCTCGACCTGCTGGGTCTGGCGGCCGATTTCCGCGCGCTGGCCGGCGGCGCCCGCCTGGCTCTCCGCGACCGATAGATAGGCGAAGCGCAGCGCGCCGACGCGTTCCTGCAGGCTCTCCCGTTTTTGCTTGAGTTGCATGAACACCGGCGTGCTGGAGAAGCGCGCGACGTCGGCCTGCTTGAGCATTTCGGAAAACACCCGCGACTGGCTGCGCGACACCACCGCCAGGGCTTCGCGGTCGTAACCGACAGCCGGCTCCGAGGCGTGCAGAGTGACGAGGATGCGCACCAGTTCGCGGTAGACATAGGCAAACTGGCCCAGAAACGCCTGGCGCGATTCCTCCGAGAGGCCGCGCGTCTGCGTGTACATGGCTTCGAGCGCATCCACCGCCTCGCGGTAGTACGGCAGCGCGTCGCGCAGGCGGCCGCGGCGGGTCAGGCTGTAGCCCATGCTGCTGGCGTTGACCAGCAGGTTGCGCGGCAGCTTGGCGTCGCGGGCAATGGCGACGGCGCGCGAGTAGAGGGCTTCGGCATCGCCGTTCTTGCCCTGGCGGTCGTAGGTGATGGCCAGCGCGGTGAGCATGGCGGCCGTGTCGGGATGGTTCGGCCCGAGCGATTTTTCGGCAATCGCAATGGCGCGCTTGTGCATCGCCTCGGCGTCCGGGTACATGCCACGCCCGGCCAGCAGCACCGCCAGGTTGTTGAGGGTGGCGGCCAGCGCCGGGTGATTGGGACCGAGCTGCTTTTCCTGGATCGCCAGGGCGCGGCGGTACAGGGTTTCGGCTTCCGGGGTCTGCTGCTGGTTGGCGCCCGTGGTGCGCAGCCGGCGCGACGGCGGCGAATTCATTTCGTCCTGTTTGAACTGCTCGAACAAGGCGTTGGCGACGTTGTTCAGGCTGACGGCGGTGTCCGGGTGCTCCGGCCCCAGCACCTTTTCGCGCGCCGCCAGCACGCGGCGGAACAATTGTTCGGCCTGCTTGAACTTGCCCTGCAGCAGCATCACGTTGCCCAGGTTTGTGAGGGTGGCCAGCGTGGTCGGGTGTTCCGGGCCGAGTTCCTTTTCGTGGACTGCCAGGGCGCGGCGATGCAGGGCTTCGGCCTGGCTGAAGTCACCCTGGCTGGCCGCGGACTGCGCCTGCGCCACCAGTTGCTGGGCTTCGGCGGATCCAGCCGGCGCACCGGGCGCCGGCGATGTTGCACCGGCCTGGGCCAGCTGGCCGCTCTTGCCCTGACGGTCGAGGACACGCGCCAGGTTGGCAAGTGTCACGGCGGTGTCCGGGTTGTTCTTGCCCTGTTTCTTTTCCTTGATCGCCAGCGCGCGGCGCAGCAGCAGCTCGGCGCCGCTGAAATTGCCCTGGCGCTCCAGCACCAGGCCGAGGTTGTTGAGCATGGCGCCGACGAATTCATGCTCAGGGCCGAAGCGTTTTTCGTAAATCCCCAAAGCCTGGCGAAAGCTGGCCTCGGCGTCGCTGATGTTGCTGTTTTTCAATTGCGCGCCGCCCTGCACCGCGTAGCTCGCCGCCACGTTCGGGTCACCCGGGCCGAAGCCGGCCAGGCCCGCCGCCACCGCCTGCCTGGCCAGGCTCTCGGCCTGGGTATAGTCGCCCTTGCCGAGCTGGGTTTCGGCGTCGCCCTGCAGTTGCTGCCAGCGTTGCGCGTCGCGCAGGGAAATCACCTTGGAACCCTGGGCCGTTGCGGCAGTCGAAAATGCCGTCAGGCCGGCGATGGCAAAGGCCATGCAGGCCACGGCGATACAATGCCGTATTGATGTATTGCGCGCTGCCCTCATGTTCCTGCCATCTCCCTGATTTTGGTCAGAATACCCCATCGTGACCGTTTCCTTCAATCCGCCCGGCCCCGCCGCACGAACACTCGACTCTCTCGACTGGGCGCCGCGCTTTAGCAGGCTGCCGGAAAAATTTTACACGCGGCTAGCGCCTACGCCCCTTCCGGAGCCCTATCTGGTGGCTTTCAACCCCGAAGCGGCGCCGCTGATCGGGCTGGCCCCGGGCGAAGAGGGTCGAGCCGAATTTGCCGCCCTGTTCACCGGCAACCAGGGCTTTGCCGGCAGCACGCCGCTGGCGGCGGTGTATAGCGGCCACCAGTTCGGCGTCTATGTGCCGCAACTGGGCGATGGCCGGGCGATTTCGCTAGGTGAGGCCGCCGGCAGCGAAGGCTTGATGGAAATCCAGCTCAAGGGCGCGGGACGCACGCCGTATTCGCGTTCGGGCGACGGCCGCGCGGTGCTGCGCTCGTCGATCCGCGAGTATCTGTGCTCGGAGGCGATGCACGGCTTGGGCGTCCCGACCACCCGCGCCCTGGCGATCACCGGTTCCGACCAGCCGATAATCCGCGAGACGGTGGAAACCGCCGCCGTGGTGACACGCCTGGCGCCCTCCTTCGTGCGCTTCGGCTCCTTCGAGCTCTGGTATCACCGGCGCGATGCCGAAGCGGTGCGCCAGCTGGCCGACTATGTGATCCGCGAGTTCTACCCGGAGTTCGAGGGCGCGGAAGACCGCTACCCGCGCTTTTTGCACGAGGTGGTACGGCGCACCGCGCGCATGATCGCGCAATGGCAGGCGGTGGGCTTCATGCACGGCGTGATGAACACCGACAACATGTCGATCCTCGGCCTGACGCTGGACTATGGCCCCTACGGCTTCATGGAAGCCTTCGAGCCCGGCCACATCTGCAACCATACCGACGAGGGCGGCCGCTACGCCTACAACATGCAGCCGCAAGTCGGCCTGTGGAACCTGTATGCGCTCGGCCAGGCCCTGGTGCCGCTGATGGAGCCCGAGGTGATCGAAGCCGAACTGAAGACCTACGAGGCCGAGTTCGACGATGCGATGAACAGCCTGCTGCGCGCCAAGCTGGGGCTGGCCAGCGCACGCGACGATGACCATTTGCTGGTCAACGAGCTGTTCGCCCTGATGGCCGAAGCGCATGCCGACTACACACTGTTCTTCCGCACGCTTTCCGGCCTGCGGGCGGGTGACGCCGGCGGTGACGCGCCCCTGCGCGACCTGGTGATCAACCGTGAGCGCTTCGACGCCTGGGCCAGCCAATATCGCCAGCGTCTGGCGCTGGAAAACAGTATCGACGCAGAACGCAGCAAACGCATGAACGCGGCCAACCCCAAGTACGTGCTGCGCAACTACCTGGCGGAGGTCGCGATCCGCAAGGCGCGTGACGAGCGCGACTACGGCGAAATCGAAAACCTGCGCAAATTGCTGGCGCGCCCCTACGACGAGCAGCCGGAGAAGGCGCACTACGCCGCCTTGCCGCCGGACTGGGCCAGCCACCTCGAAGTCAGCTGCAGCAGCTGAGCGCCACGCCGCCGCATCCGCGCGCACGCCGACGCCGTACCTTTTCCGCCCGTATAGGAAACCCATCATGAGCGACACCAAGAGCAAGACCGACGCCGACTGGAAAGCCGAGCTCAGCCCGATCCAGTACGAAGTCACGCGCAAGCACGGCACCGAGCGCGCCTTCACCGGCGAGTACCACGACCATCATGAAGACGGTGTCTATGACTGCATCTGCTGCGGCGCGCCGCTGTGGGATGCGCAGCAGAAATTCGAGTCCGGCACCGGCTGGCCGAGCTTCTGGCAGCCCGCCGTTGCGGCCAACGTCGCCAGCCAGACCGACGGCAAGTTCGGCATGCGCCGCACCGAGGTGCACTGCGCCCAATGCGGCGCCCACCAGGGGCACGTATTCGAGGACGGCCCTGCCCCCACCGGCCTGCGCTATTGCATCAATTCCGCATCGATGCGCTTTCGCAATCGCTGAAAACACGGCCCGACGGACGGTGCAAACCGCCCTACCGGGAGGCGGGCCGGCCACACCCGAACGGGTACAATAGAGAGCTATGGATTTTCTGATCGACCTGATTCCGGCCCTGCCGTTCCTGCTGGTCGCTTTCGGCATCGACATCTATCTGGCCACCATGCTGGCGATGGTGCTGGCTGCCGTGCAACTGCTGGTCGGGCGTATTTATTATGGCCGCTTCAAGCGCATGCACCTGGTCACCTCCCTGGCGATCATCGCGTTCGGCACCCTCACCCTGACCTTGCACGACGACATTTTCATCAAGCTCAAACCCACCGTGCTCAACTGGGGTTTCGCCCTGGTATTTCTGTGCGCGCCCTGGCTGTTCAAGAAGAACCTGCCCAAGCTGATGCTGGAAAAGCAGATCGTCATGCCGGAGGGCGCCTGGGGGCGCCTGAACCTGATGTGGGTGGCTTATTTCCTTCTGATCGGCTCTGCCAATCTCTACGTCGCGCTGCAGTTTTCGCGCGAGGTGTGGGGCAGCTTTCGCTTCTTCGGCATGTACGGGGCGCTGCTGGTGTTCATGGTGATCCAGGGCTTCTACGTCTATCGCCACATGCAGCACGAAGAGATGCCTCTTGCCAAGGGCGGGGAGTAGTTCTCTTGAGTGCCGCCACCATCGAAAGCGACATCCGCGCCCGGCTGGCCCCGCTGCTGCCGGAAACACTGGAACTGCAGGACGAAAGCGGCCTGCATGTCGGCCACCCGGGCGCCCGTGGCGGCGGCGGACATTACCGGCTCATCGTCGTATCGCCGCGGTTCGCGGGGCAGTCGCGCGTGGCCAGGCACCGCATGGTCTATGCCGCCTTGCAGCCGCTGATGCAGCACGATATCCACGCCCTGGCGCTGGTCACCCGCGCGCCTGGAGAAATCTGATCATTACCCTAGGAAGCACAATGAAAAAATACGCCCCCCTGCTGCTCGCCGGCCTGCTGGCTTCCGGCCCGCTGTTCGCACAGAACCTGGCCAAGGTCAACGGCGTGGCCATCCCCACCACGCGCGCCGATGCGATGGCGACCCAGCTGGCCACGCAGGGCCAGCCGGATTCGCCGGAACTGCGCGCCCGGATCAAGGACCAGCTGATCACCTATGAAATCCTGAGCCAGGAGGCCAACCGCCTTGGCCTGGCCAAGCAGCCGGATGTCGCCACCCAGCTCGAATTCCAGCGCCAGTCCGTATTGGTGCGCGCGGTGCTGCAGGATTATGTAAAGAAGAATCCGGTGACCGACGCCGACGTCAAGGCCGCATACGACCTGCGCAAGGCCGAATTCGACAAGAATCCGCGCAAGGAATACCTGGCGCGGCATATCCTGGTGAAAACCGAGCCCGAGGCCAAGGCGATTCTCGCCAAGCTCAAGGGCGGCGCGAAATTCGAGGACCTGGCCAAACAGTCGATCGACCCGGGCAGCAAGGACAAGGGCGGCTCGCTCGACTGGGCACCGGCCGAGACCTACGTGCCGGAATTCTCCAAGGTGCTGGTCACGCTGGAAAAAGGCAAGACCACCGAAACCCCGGTGCAGAGCCAGTTCGGCTGGCACATCATTCGCGTCGACGATGTGCGCAGCGCCTCTTTCCCGCCGTTCGAGCAGGTGCGCCAGCAGTTGCAGGAAGTGGCGCAGCGTGACCGCATCGACAAGCTGCTGGCGGAGCTGCGCAGCAAGGCCAAGATCGAATAGCCGGTCTGCGCCCAGGACAAAAGCCGCCGCGAGGCGGCTTTTTTTGCCTCTTATCATTCATATAAACTATCAAAATATTGTTATTGATAGTATAATTTAGGCATGACCCTGACCGAACTGCGTTACATCGTCGCCGTCGCCCGCGAGCGCCATTTCGGCCGCGCCGCCGATGCCTGCTTTGTCAGCCAGCCCACCCTGTCTGTAGCGGTGAAAAAGCTGGAGGACGAACTGGGCGTTGCGCTGTTCGAGCGCGGGCCCTCGGAAGTCGGCGTCACCCAGGTGGGCACCGAGATCGTGGCGCAGGCGCAGCGCGTGCTGGAGCAGGCCGGCACCATCAAGGAACTGGCCAAGCACGGCCGCGACCCGCTGGCCGGCCCCTTGCGTGTCGGTGTGATCTATTCCATCGCCCCTTACCTGCTGCCGGCGCTGGTGCCGAAGATCATCAAGGCAGCGCCCGAGATGCCGCTGATCATCGAGGAAAACTTCACCCACCGGCTGCTGGAAATGCTCAAGAGCGGCGAGATCGACGTCGCCATCGTCGCCCTGCCCTTTTCCGAGCCCGGGCTGCTGATGCAGCCGCTTTACGACGAGCCCTTCCTGGTGGCGGTGCCGGCGGGCCATGCCTGGGGCGGCCGCAAGGCGATTCCCGCCGCTGACCTGAAAAAAGAGACCATGCTGCTGCTGGGCAACGGCCATTGCCTGCGCGACCAGGTGTTGCAGGTGTGCCCGGAGCTGATGCGCTTTTCCTCCAGCGGCGCCGAGGGCATCCAGAGAACCTTTGAAGGCTCCTCACTGGAAACCATCCGTCACATGGTGGCCTCGGGCGTCGGCCTGACCGTGCTGCCCGCCTCAGCGGTGCCGGACAAGCCGAAAAAGAACGACCTGATTGTCTATCGCCCATTCACCGCGCCGGTGCCCGACCGCCGTGTGGTGCTGACCTGGCGCAAGAGCTTTACCCGCACGGCGGCAATTGAAACCTTGCGCAGTGCGGTTTTGCACTCCGGCCTGCACGGCGTCGAAATGCTCGACTCCCGGCCGGAGACGTTGCACTAGGAGTCTGCACGCCGCGCCGCCCGGCGCCGCAATCAGCCGAGTTGCTTGCGCGCGTTGCGGAACATGCGCAGCCAGGGGCCGTCCTCGCCCCATTCGCGCGGCGCCCAGGAGTACTGCGACTTGCGGAACACCCGTTCCGGATGCGGCATCAGCACCGTGAAGCGACCGTCGACCGTGGTATAGCCGTTGATGCCGCCTGCCGAGCCGTTGGGATTGAGCGGATAGGTCTCGGTGGGCTTGCCGTGGTTGTCGACATAGCGGATCGTGGCGATTGCGCGGGCCGCATCGCCCTGCTGCGAAAAATCGGCATAGCCTTCGCCGTGCGCGGTCGGCACCGGAATCCGGCTGCCGGCCATGCCCTGGAGGAAGATCGACGGCGACTGCAGCACTTCCACCGTGACCAGGCGCGCCTCGAACTGCTCGCTCTTGTTCTTGGTGAATTGCGGCCAGTGCGCGGCGCCGGGAATCAGTTGCGTCAGGTTGCCCATCATCTGGCAACCGTTGCAGATGCCGAGGGCGAACACATCTCCGCGCGCCAGGAAGGCCTCGAACTCGGCGCGGGCACGCGGGTTGAACAGGATCGACTTGGCCCAGCCGGCGCCGGCGCCCAGCACGTCGCCATAGGAAAATCCGCCGCAGGCGGTGAAGCCGGAAAAATCCTTCAGGCTGACGCGGCCTTCCAGAATGTCGCTCATGTGCACGTCGTAAGCGTCGAAGCCCGCACGGTCGAAGGCCGCCGCCATTTCCACCTGGCCGTTGACACCCTGCTCGCGCAGCACCGCCACCTTCGGGCGCGCGCCCGTGGCGATCATCGGCGCAGCAATGTCCTCGGCCGCATCGAAACCAAGCATCGGCGAAATGCCGGGATCGGCCGCATCGAGCAGGCCATCGAACTCCTGTTGCGCCGACTGCGGGTTGTCGCGCAGCACCTGCATGCGATGGCTGGTCTCTGTCCATGCGCGCTGCAAACCGGTGCGCGGCTCGGAGAATACCGGCTTGGCATTGCGCACGAAGCGAATGTCGTCGCGCGTATTGAGCTGGCCGATCACATGGGTGCATTCGCCCAGGCCGAACTGCTGCAGGCGGGCGAGAATCGCATCGCGCTGCCCGGCGTCCACCTGGATTACGGCACCCAGCTCCTCGCTGAACATGGCGGCCAGCACGCGGTCGTTGAAGCGCCCGCGCACCATTTTTTCCGGCTTGATCTCGAAGCCGTCGTGGTCGGTGGCGGCGGCGTCCCAGCACAGCGTGTCGAGATTGACCGTCACCCCGGTGCGCCCGGCGAACGCCATTTCGCAGATGGTGGCGAACAGGCCACCGTCGGAGCGGTCGTGATAAGCCAGCAGCAGGCCGTCGCGATTCAGGGCCTGGATGGCGGCAACAAAATTCCGCAGCAGCAGCGGGTCGTCCAGGTCCGGCACTTCGTTGCCGAACTGGTTATACGCCTGCGCCAGGCAGGAAAAGCCGAGGCGGTTCTTGCCGCGGCCGAGGTCGATCAGGAGCAGCGATGTCGGCCCGGCATCGGTGCGCAATTGCGGCGTCAGCGAGCGCCGGGCGTCGGCCACCGGCGCGAAGGCGGTGACGATCAGCGACACCGGCGCGGTCATTTCCTTCGAGCCCTGCTCGTCGCTCCAGGCGGTGCGCATGGACATCGAGTCCTTGCCCACCGGAATGCTGATACCCAGCTTGCAGCACAGGTCGAGAGTGATGGCCTTGACGGTATCGAACAATGCCGCGTCTTCGCCGGTCTTGGCGTGGCCGGCCGCGGCCATCCAGTTGGCGGAAAGCTTGATGTTGTCGATGGCGCCGATGTCGGCGGCGGCCAGATTGGTGACCGCCTCGCCCACCGCCATGCGCCCAGAGGCCGGCGCGTCGAGAATCGCCAGCGGCGTGCGCTCGCCCATCGCGTAGGCTTCGCCCGCGTGGCCCTGGAAGTCGCGCAGGGTGACGGCGCAATCGGCCACCGGCACCTGCCAGGGGCCGACCATCTGGTCGCGCGAGCACAGGCCGCCGACGGTGCGGTCACCGATGGAAATCAAAAAAGTTTTCGCCGCGACCGCGGGCATTGCCAGCACGCGCGAGGCGGCCTCGCGCAGGTCGATGTCGGTGAGGTCGAACAGCGGGAACTGGCGCGCTACGTGGTACACGTCGCGGGTCATTTTCGGCGCCTTGCCGAGCAACACTTCCAGCGGCATTTGCACCGCTTCGTTGTCGAACAGCTTGTCGGCAACGACCAGTGTGGCGTCATCGGTGGCCGTGCCGGCAACCGCAAAGGGGCAACGCTCACGCTCGCAGATGGCGCGAAAATCTTCCAGGCGGCTGGCCGGAATCGCCAATACGTAGCGCTCCTGCGATTCATTGCACCAGATTTCCTTCGGCGCCATGCCGGGTTCTTCGGAGGGGACGTCGCGCAATTCGAAGCGCGCGCCAGTGGTCTCGCCTGCGCCATTGACCAGCTCGGGAAATGCGTTCGACAGGCCGCCGGCGCCGACATCGTGGATCGCGGTGATCGGGTTGTTCGCGCCCAGTGCCCAGCAGCGGTCGATCACCTCTTGCGCGCGGCGCTGGATTTCGGCGTTGCCGCGCTGCACGGAATCGAAGTCGAGATCGGCTGCGTTGGCGCCGGTGGCCATCGAGGAAGCCGCGCCGCCGCCCATGCCGATCAGCATGCCCGGGCCGCCTAGCTGGATCAGCAAGGTGCCGGCGCCGAAAGGCAGCTTGTGGGTCTGGCCTTCGCTGATCGCGCCGACGCCGCCGGCGATCATGACCGGTTTGTGATAGCCGCGCGTCTCGCCGGCGAAGGTGTCTTCGTAGGTGCGGAAATAGCCCGCGAGATTGGGCCGGCCGAATTCGTTGTTGAAGGCGGCCGCGCCGATGGGCCCTTCGATCATGATGTCCAGCGCGGAGACGATGCGCTCGGGCTTGCCGATGCTCTTTTCCCACGGCTGGGTGAAGCCGGGGATGCCGAGATTGGAGACGGAAAAGCCGCACAACCCGGCCTTCGGCTTGGCGCCGCGGCCGGTCGCGCCTTCGTCGCGGATCTCGCCGCCGGAGCCGGTGGAGGCGCCGGGAAAAGGCGCAATCGCCGTCGGGTGATTATGGGTTTCCACCTTCATCAAGGTGTGCGATACCTGGGGCACATAGGCATAGCGCCCGTCAGGCGCCGGATAAAAGCGCTGCGCCGGGCCGCCTTGCATCACCGCTGCGTTGTCCGAATAGGCCACCACCGTGCCCTGCGGATGCATCTTGTGGGTTTCGCGCACCATGCCGAACAGCGAATGGCTTTGCTTTTGGCCGTCGATCACCCAGTCGGCATTGAAAATCTTGTGGCGGCAGTGCTCAGAATTGGCCTGGGCGAACATCATCAGTTCGACGTCGGTGGGATTACGTCCCATGCGGATGAAGTTGTCGGCCAGGTAGTCGATTTCATCGGGCGACAACGCCAGGCCCATCTCGGTGTTGGCCGCCACCAGTGCCGCGCGGCCACGGCCCAGCAGGTCGACGCTGGCAAGCTGGCGCGGCGCGACGTGGGCGAACAAACCATCGGCCGCTTCCAGGCTCATCAGCACGGACTCGGTCATGCGGTCATGGATCGCCGCGGCAATGCCTTGCCTATCCGTTTCCGAAAACTTGCCGATCAGGCCCTTGCCGAACCAATAGGCAACCCCGCGCTCGATGCGCCTGACCGCGTCCAGGCCGCAGGAATGCGCGATATCGGTGGCTTTCGAGGCCCAGGGTGAAACGGTGCCGAAGCGCGGCGTCACCAGGAAAAGGTCGCCACGCGCCTCGTTTTCCTGCGCCGGTCCATAAGTGAGGAGCTGCGCCAGCACTTGGTGCTCCTGCGCGCTCAGGGGGCGTCCAACTTCGATGAAATGCCAGTATTCGGTCTGTACGCGGGCGTAAGACACGCCGGACAGGCTGGTTTTCAGTTTATCGAGGCGAAACGCGGAGAGCGCGGGCGAACCGCGCAGTTTCAGGATCGATGCCATCGGCGAGCGAATGCGGAGGGAGGGAACATTTGCAACAACCGCGCCGAACCCGAAATCCCGGCACGCATGCGGTTGTGACAATTGCGCAAGACGAAATTATACTCTGTACGTTCCGCTTTCCCGGTCTCCCCCTCCCCATGCAAGATGAAACCAAAGCCGCCCACCTGGGCCGCCATCCCGAACGCTTCGCCGGCAACGTCAATACGCCGGTATTTCGCGCCTCCACCATCCTGTCGGCCGACATGGCCGAATGGGAGCAGAAGAAGAAGGATCGCGCACAGGAAAAGCCCGGCACCTACTACGGCCTGAACGGCACGCCGACCAAGCATCTGCTGGAAGAGGCGCTGGCCGAGCTTGAGGGCGGCTACAAATGCCAGATCTATCCCTCCGGCCTGGCCGCGTGCGTCATCCCGATTCTCGGCTACGTGAAGAGCGGCGACCACATCCTGGTGCCGGACTGCGTGTACGGCCCGACGCGCAGGTTCTGCGACTCGCAACTCAAGCGCTGCGGCGTCGAGACGACCTATTACGATCCGCTGATCGGCGCCGGCATCGCCGCGCTGATGCGCCCGAACACGCGCCTGGTATTCGTCGAGTCGCCCGGCTCGCTGACCTTCGAGGTGCAGGACATTCCGGCGATCGCCGACGCGGCGCACAAGCACGAGGCGGTGGTGATGATGGACAACACCTGGGGCACGCCGCTGTATTTCAAACCCTTCGAGCACGGCGTCGACGTGTCGATCCAGGCCACCACCAAGTACATCGTCGGGCACTCGGATGTGATCATGGGCTCGGTCACCTGCACCAAGGAAGCCTGGCCGCAACTCAAAGCCGTCACCAGCGACTTCGGCCAGACCGCCGCGCCGGACGACTGCTATCTCGCCGCGCGCGGCCTGCGCACTATGGCGCTGCGCTTGCCGCGCCACTGGGAGTCGGGTATCGCGCTGGCCGAATGGATCGCGCGCCAGCCGGAAGTGGCAAGAGTGCTGCACCCTGCCCTGCCCGGCGACCCCGGCCATGCGCTGTGGAAGCGCGATTTCAAGGGTGCATGCGGCCTGTTCGGCGTGGTGCTCAAGCCGATGCCGACCGCGGCGCGCGACATGATCATCGACAGCACCAAGCTGTACGGCCTGGGCGCTTCCTGGGGCGGCTACGAGAGCCTGATCATGCCCTTCGATCCGCTCGAAGTGCGCAGCGCCACCCGCTGGCCCGATACCGGCCCCTGCTTTCGCATCCACGCCGGCCTGGAACACATCGATGACCTGATCGCCGACCTGGACCAGGCGTTTGCGCGCATGCGCGCCAGCCTCTAGGGCAGATCGCATTTCGACAATGTCGTCCGGCCTTTCCTTTCGCCGCAAGCTGATCTTCTCCGGCCTGGCAATCCAGTTCGCCACCATGTGCCTGTTCCTGGTGGTGGCAATGGTATTGCGCAACACCTATGTGATGGAGCAGACCAGGTCGCGCACCGCCGAAGAGCAGACCCTGCTCAACGCCGCGCTGGCCGCGCCGCTGGCGCGCGGCGACCAGGCCGCGTTGGCCGCCGCCCTGCGCGAGATCCGCAAAGCCGAGGGCATGCGCTACCTGCTGGTGCAGGACACCGCCGGCAAACGCCTGGCCGCGGCGGACTGGAATGCCGCCGCGCCGCCGGCGCAAACCAACAACTATGCAGTGGTGGACGATGCGGCGGGCGAGCGCTATGACTTCAGCCTGCCCCTGCAGATGGAAGGCAGGACGGTCGGCACCTTGTACTACGGTGCCGCGGTGGAAGGCCTGAGTTCGGCGCGCAGGGCCCTGCGGCGCGGCGGCGTAGCCATCGCGCTCGCCAGCATGATCGTTTTCGGCGTCGCCTTGAGCATGGCCAGCATTTATCTCACCCGGCCGCTGGAACGATTGTCGCGCGCCAGCCACGCGATCCGCGCCGGCGAGTATGACGATCTCGATCTGGGACCACCAGCCAGCGCCGAGGTCGGCGTGCTGCAGGACAACCTGCTCCACATGGTGGCCGAGGTGAAGCAGCGGATTGCCGAATTGAGCGAAAGCGAAGCCACGCAGCGCCGCTATCTGGAGGAATCGATCGACCGCGAGCAACAGCTGATCGCCGCCAAGACAGCGGCGGAGGCCGCCAACGAAGCGAAAAGCCAGTTCCTCGCCAAGGTCAGCCACGAGATCCGCACGCCGATGAACGGCATTCTCGGCATGATCGAACTGCTGCTGGGGACGCGCCTGGCGCCCGAGCAGCGCGAATTCGCCGAGATCGCGCACAAGTCCGGGCAATCGTTGCTGTCGATCATCAACGATATCCTCGATTTTTCGAAAATCGAGTCGGGCCATATCGAGCTGGAATCCACCCCCTTCGCCCCGCGTGCGCTGGCCAACGAGGTGACCCAACTGCTGCTGGGCCGCGCCTCCGCCAAGG
>DATAZV010000541.1:0-21457 GCA_036271855.1 Burkholderiales bacterium | reverse complement strand
TCTAGCGTTAGAAGTAAATTTGGATATGAACGGTTTTCAGACATGTTTGACCATGGAAATTCGTGGATTTTCGCTGTGTTCGCTCTGATAACTATGTCCTACGCGGCCTGAAAAATCAACCACACTTAGTTGACCGACTTGCGTATCTTAGTAACCAGTCACCCTGTTACCGGAGGCGCAACATGGAAGAGCTGAGCGAAGTACCGAGCGAGACGCAGACCCTGACGGACCGCCAGGAGCGGTTTGTTTTCGAGTATCTGCTGGACCAGAACGCGAGCGCGGCGGCGGGGCGGGCGGGGTATTCGGCGAAGTCGCGGGCGGCGCAGGGGAGTGGGTTGTTGCGGCTGCCGGCGGTGCGGGAGAGGGTGCGGTTGGAGATGGCGGCGCTGTTGGCGCAGGCGGGGGCTTCGGTGCTGGATCTGGCGCGGGAGAGGAAGCGGGCGGGGTTTTTCCGGGCGGGGAAGTTGTTTGATGCGCAGGGGCGGGTGTTGCCATTTGGGGAGATGGACGAGGAGACGCGCTCTGCGTTGTGGGTGAGTGTGGAGTGGCGCGGTGGGGAGCCGGTTATCCGCTGGCGGATGCCGAACCGGGAGCAGGCGTTGCGCGCGCTGGAGCGTTTGCATGAGTGGCTGGAGCGGCAGAACGAGGCGTATTGGCAGTCGCTTGAGCGGGCGGCGCAACGGGAGGCGCGATGGGCGGGGGAGGAGGCGCGCGGTGGGGTGGAGGGGGCGCCTGGGCCTGCGATGGTGTGGCCGAAGATGCCGTGGGAGCGGGAGGCGGCGGGTGGTGCGGCGGATGGGGTGGCGCCGGTGAGTACATCGGCGGCCGGGGCTGCTGCGAATGCTGAAAAACCTCAGGTTTTGTCAGGTTCGGGGTTGGGTCAGGCGCCGGAACGCGAGTCGCAGCCGCCAGCGGCTATTACAAAGGCTGAAAAACATCAGGTTTTATCAGGTTCAGAGCTGCGCAACGGGGACGGTGGGGGCATGGTGCGACCCCCTGGTGCCGCCCGGCGAGCCGCTGCAAAAGTTGAAAAACCTCAGGTTTTATCAGGTTCGGCGGCGCGCAAGGGCGAGGGTGGGGGCATGGCGCGACCCCCTGCGGCGGTGCGGCGGGTGATTCAAAAAGCTGAAAAACGCCCTGAAAGAAGTTCCCTTGGGGGACCTAGGGTTTTATCGGGTTCGGCGGCGCCGAAGCCGGCGCGGCTTTCCGTTTTGTCGGCAGCCTGGGCGGCATTGACCAGAAAGCGGCCGGCGCCGCAGCGCATCACGCGCCGCGACCCGAATCTGCTGTGGGGCATTGCGCCCAAGCAGCCGCCTTCCAGGTCTTTTCTGAAGTGGGCAGGAACTGGATTCCCGCTTTCGCGGGAATGACAGTAAAGGCGCAGCGCGAAGGAAGGGCGCGCGGGGCAGCGCCCGGCTCAGGCGTGCGGCGGCGCGCCGACCAGGATGGGCGTGTTGGCGGAGAGCATTTCGTCCATGTCCGGCAGGTAGTCGAACACCTGCTCGCCCTTGAACCAGCGCTCTTCCAGGCCGGGATCGTCGAGCGCCTTGAGCAGGGCCTGGCCGAGTTCGTGCGGGTAGGCGGGGAGCTGGCGCTTGAGGTAGCCCTCGACGGTGCCGTTGAACATGGCGGCGGCCTTGAGGTTGAGTTCTTCGTTTTCCGGCGGGTTGCCGGCGGGGTCCTTGCAGACTTCGACGTCGAGCGAGTTCATGCGCCGGCAGCCGAAGGGGCGGTGCTCGTACACCGAGCATTTTGAATCGACCAGCAGGGGGCAGGGCAGGTTGTGGTGCTCGGGGCGCAGGCCCTTCGCCTTGGCCGCGTGCTCGCGCAGGCGCGCGGTGACGGCTTCAAGCGCATCGGCGGGCAGCTTGCGCAATTCGGCGGCGAGGAGAAAGATTTCCGGCGGCAGGGCTTCGACGCGGTAGGTGCAGCAGTAGCTGCAGCCGGGCTTGCAGTCGAACTTGCCTTCGGGCTTTTTGCGCACGGCGGCGACGATGGCGTCGGTCTTGTCGTGCGCGGTCTTCACCAGGTTGACGGCGAAGACGCGGTTGCGGTTTTGCGCCAGGCCGCGGCTCACCAGGGTGAGCTGGTTGTCGTGATGCGGCTTGAGGTCCTGAAGGGTGAGCTGCTGCGCCATGTGGGTGAGCCTGGTTGGTTGCGTGTAGCGGGTTACTTGTAGACGTAAAAGCCGCGGCCGGTCTTGCGGCCGAGGTAGCCGGCGGCGACCATTTCCTTCAGCAGCGGGGCGGGGCGGTATTTGGAATCGTTGAAGCCTTCGTAGAACACCTGCATGACGGAGAGCATGGTGTCCAGGCCGATCATGTCGGCCAGGGCCAGCGGGCCGATCGGCTGGTTGGTGCCCAGGCGCATGCCGTTGTCGATGTCTTCCGCCGTGGCGAGACCCTCGGCGAGTACGAAAATGGCTTCGTTGATCATCGGGCAAAGAATGCGGTTGACCACGAAGCCGGGGTTGTTCTTCACGCTGATCGGCGCTTTGCCGAGGCGCTTGGCGAGCTCTTCGGTGGCGGCGTAGGTTTCGTCGCTGGTCGCCAGGCCGCGGATCACTTCAACCAGGGCCATCATCGGCACCGGGTTGAAAAAGTGCATGCCGATGAACTTGTCCGGGCGCGAGGTGGAGGCGGCCAGGCCGGTGATGGTGATGGAGGAAGTGTTGGTGGCGATGATCACTTCGGGGCGCGCGACACCGTCGGCGTCCTTCAGGATCTTGCGCTTCAGGCCCTCGTTTTCGGTGGCGGCCTCGATGATGAAGTCGGCGTCTTTCAGGTCGGCGATGCTGGTGGTGGTGCGGATCATCGACATCGCCTGCATCTTGCCGCCCTCGGTGAGCTTTTCCTTTTTCACCAGGCGGTCGAGGCTGCCGGCGATGGCCTTGAGGCCGCGATCGACGGCGGCTTCGTTGATGTCCAGCATCAGGGCGTTGACGCCGCTGACGGCGCAAGCCTGCGCGATGCCGTTGCCCATGGTGCCGGCGCCGATGATGCCTACGATCTGGATGGTCATGATGTTTCCCCGGAGGAGTTAGTCGAAATCGATCAGGGCGCAAGCCTCGGGGCTGACGCGCAGGTAGCCAGGCTGCTGCTCCCAGGCCGGCAGCACCCAGCGCGTGCGCGCCAGGCCGCCGACTTCGTAGTCGTGGCGCCCGGGGCGGTGGGTGTGGCCGTGGATCATGCGCACGGCGCCGCTGTCGGCGAAGGCTTGCCGCACGGCGGTGTCGTTGACGTCCATGATGGCGGCGGACTTGGTGGCTTTCTCCGCTTCGCTGCGGGCGCGCATCTGCTCGATCGCGGCCTTGCGCGCGGCCAGGGGCTGGGCCAGCATGGCGTCGCGCCAGGCCGGGGTGCGCGCCTTGGCGCGAAAGGCCTGGTACTCGTGGTCGTCGGTGCACAGGGTGTCGCCGTGCAGCAGCACCGAGGCGACGCCTTCGAGTTGCAGGGGGTGCGGGTCGGGCAGCAGCGTGAGATGCGCGGCGTCGGCAAAGCCTTCGCCGGCGATGAAGTCGCGATTGCCGTGGATGAAGTCGAGGGTGACGCCGCGCGCCGCCGTTTGCGCCAGGGCGCCGGTGACGCGCTGGTTGAAGGGCGCGGCCACGTCATCGTCGCCGGCCCAGTATTCGAACAGGTCGCCGAGGATGTAAAGGGTGTCGCCAAGTTGCGGCAGCTCGCGCAGAAAGCGCTCGAACGCCAGGGTGACGTCCTCGCGCTGGGAAGTGAGGTGCAGGTCGGAAATGAACAGGGCTGTCATCGGGACAATGCGAGCCCTGCCGGCGCCGCGCGCTTAGAGAACTTCGGCCTTCTTGATGATCACGTCGTCCACCGGCACATCTTCATGCATGCCGCTGCGGCTGGTCTTCACGCCTTCGATCTTGTCGACCACGTCCTTGCCTTCGATCACGCGGCCGAACACGCAATAGCCCCAGCCGGCGCCGTTCGGGCTCTTGAAGTTGAGGAAGTCGTTGTCCTTGGCATTGATGAAGAATTGCGCCGAGGCCGAGTGCGGGTCGCCGGTGCGCGCCATCGCCAGGGTGTACTTCTCGTTCTTCAGGCCGTTGGTGGCTTCGTTGTCGATCGGGTCGCGGGTCTTTTTCTGCTTCATGCCGGGCTCGAAGCCGCCGCCCTGGATCATGAAGCCGGGAATCACGCGGTGGAATACCGTGTTGTCGAAATGGCCGTCCTTCGCGTACTGCACGAAGTTGGCGGCGGTCTTCGGCGCCTTGGCGTCGTCGAGCTCGATCTTGATGTTGCCATGGTTGGTGGTGAGCAATACCTGGGTCATGTTGTTTCTCCTTTGAGTCGTCGTCGCGCCGGTTTACTTGGCGCCTTTTTTCGCATCGATCACGCGGATGCTTTCGATCATCACCGGCTTGACCGGCACGTCCGACATGCCGTTGGCGGTGCCGGTGGGCACGTCCTTGATTTTTTCCACCACGTCCATGCCCTTGGTGACCTTGCCGAACACGGTGTAGCCCCACAGCTGCGCGGCGTTGAGCAGGGTGGCGCGCGGCACGTTCTCATAGGTACGGCCGCCGTACTCGAACTTCGCCACCGGGTCGCCGGGCGGGATCAGGGTAGGGTCGAGGAAGTCGTTGTCCTTGACGTTGATGAAAAACTGCGCGGTGGCCGACTGCGGGTCGTTGGTGCGCGCCATGGCGAGCGTGCCGACGGTGTTCTTGCCGCCCTTGGCGAGCGACTCGCGGCCTTCGTGCGGCACCGGCGGGCGCGTCGTCTTTTCCTTCATGTCCGGGGTGAAGCCGCCACCCTGCACCATGAAGGTGGGGATGACGCGGTGGAAGATGGTGCCGTCGTAGTGCTTGTCCTTGACGTATTGCAGGAAGTTGGCCACCGTCTTGGGCGCCTTGTCGGCGTACAACTCGGCGGTGATGCTGCCCATCGAGGTCTTGATTTCCACCGTCTGCGCCTGCGCGGCGGCGCTGATCAGGAGGCCGGCTACGAGTCCGGCGATGCGAATGCTGGTTTTCATGCGGGGTCCTGTGTCGCGGGAAGCCGGCGCGAGCGCGCCGGCGGGGTCAGAATCGCGTCGATGGCGGATGCCGGGTCAGCCGGAACCCTCGTCGACAATCTTCCAGGTGCTGCCTTCCTTGATCCAGTAGAGGCGCTTTTTCATCGCATTGGAAAGATTGCTCGACTGGTAGTCCTGCTGGAAGGTGACGACCACCATTTCCTTTTTCACGCCGGGATAGCGGAACATGTCCATATTGCCCAGCTTGACCTTGATCCAGGTCTTGCCGGCGTTCACCTGCCGCTTGCGCGCCGCCCACTCCCTGAGCGACATGCCGTCGCCCTCGAAATCGTGCGCGTAGTGGGTAAGGTAGGCGTCGGTGTCACGGCTTTCCCAGTCGCGGCGCCAGTCCTCGATCGCCTTGAGCAGGGACTGCCGTTCGGTGTTCCAGTCGTCCAGCGAGAGGAACTCGACGCTGTCGCTGATGATCACCGGCGTCAGGCCCGGATCGATGCTCTTGCCCATCATCTCGAGGTCGGCGTTGGACAGCGCCACGCAGCCATCGGAGGCCAGCGGCGCGCGCGCGAAGGTGTCCGCCGGCACGCCGTGCAGCCAGATGCCGTGGCCGTTGCGGCCGTTGCGCTTGTCCCAGTCGTTCGGATAATTGATCGGGAAGGCGCCCACGCCATAGATGTCGGCCAGCTTGGCCTTCGGCAGGTAGGAGGTGACGTAGTAGACGCCGATCGGCGTTTTCTGGTCGCCCTCGCGCGCCTTGTCGATGCCGTTCTTGCCGTGGGTCATGTAAAAGTCGGCAACGAAGCGCGGGCGGCCGTTGTCGTTGGCATAGAGATAAAGCCGCGACTTCTTGGTGTCCACCACCACCGCGTGTTTTTGGTCCGGGCGCATTTGCAGCAGGTAGCGCGGAATCGTATCGACCGGGGGCTTGTCGCGATAAGCGCGCAGGCGCTGCAGCGCCTCGGCGCGCAGGTCGCTCACCTGGTCGGCCGGGGCGCCGGGCATCGCGCCCATGCCGCGGATGGCGGCGCCGCGCGCCAGCAGCAGGTCGCCCTTGATCAGGTAGGCCAGGCGATAGTTGGGCCGGGCGGCAAGCAGGGCATTGACGCGGTTGTAGGCGTCTTCCAGCTTGTTGTCCTCGATCGCCTTGAAGATACCGCCCAGCGCGGCCTCGACCTCGCCGGAGGCGGTGTGCTCGACCAGATTCTGCGCCTGCGCCGGGCCGGCCATGCCCAGCACGGCGAACAGCGGCACAGCAAGAGTCGCTGCCGCCAGGCGGCCACGCAACGATTTGAACCAGACCTTGTTCACATGCGCCTCAATTTCCACTTGCCTTCAACCGCCGCTGCGCTCTTCGACGATCTGCCATTTGCCGCCGGCCTTGGACAATACCAGTGTCTTGCTGCTGTTGGCCGCGGTGATGTTGGACTTGTAGTCCTGTCGGAACTTGGCGACCGCCGTATTGGCATCGGTGAAACTGACCTTCAGGCTGGAGACCTTGACGCTGATCGAGCTGGCGCCTTCGATGCGCTGCTTGCGGCTGGCGGCCCAGGCGCCATGCGACTCGCCCTTTTGCTTGAAGTCCTTGGTGTAGGCGCCGAGGTAGCCGTCCACGTCTTTCGAGGCCCAGGCGTTGGCCCAGGCGTTGACGGCGGCGGCCACTTCGGCGTCGTCGCCCTTGCCGGCAGCGGCGGCCGGCGGCGGGGTCTGGGTCGGCGGGGTTGGCGTGGCGGCGGGGGTTGCGGCCTTGGCAGCGTCTTTCGCCGGCGGCGCGGGCGTGGGCGTCGCGGCGGGCGGCGTGCCCTTGGCGGGCGCCGGCGTGGCGGCGGCGATCTGGGTGCGGGCGCGGTTGCCGGTGCCGATCAACTCCTTCAGCAAGGCCAGCTTGGTCTGGGCGGTGGAGTTGCTGGAGTCCAGCGACAGCGCCTTGTCGTAGGCCTGGCTGGCCAGCTTGGCGTAGACATCGCCCAGGTTTTCATGCGCGGTGGCATACGAGGGGTGGGTGCGGATCGCCATCTCCAGCGCCTGGCGCGCCTTTTCGTACTGCCCCTGGCCGGCGTAGAGCACGGCGAGGTTGTTGTACGGCTCGGGCAGCTCGGGGTAGTCGGTGGTCAGGCCGCTGAACATGGCGATGGCGTCGGCCGTCTTGTTCTGTTCGGTGAGGATCAGGCCTTTGAGGAAGCGGCCTTGCGCGTCCTTCGGCTTGCTCGACAGGTAGGCGTCGACCCGGCTCATCGCCTGGTCGTACTGGCCGCCCTTGAGCAGCTTGCCGATATCGGCGATTTCGTCAGCCCGGGCGCCGGCGGCGCCGAGGGCGAAAATTGCGGCAAACAGCAGGCGCAAGGCGATTTTGCCCGCCAAACGGGTGCCAGCGGAGGTTCCGGGGCCGGAGCTTAAGCCGAAGGAAAAAGTCATCGTGATATACTCGTTTCGTAGAGCGGCGCGGGGTGGCCAGTATGGTTTTCCCAGGGAGATTTGGACGCCTTATTCACAAATCCCGTCAGCCTGAAGCGCGCAACCCCTCGATTTTACCCAACTTCGGCGCAGTGCTCGCGCCTTTGTCCATGTTTTTTGCGCTTTTCACCACTTTGCCCTTTTTTGGCTGGTTTGGCCGCTCCTGCCGGGCCCTTGCCCGCGCACGATGTTAGCCGCGCGGGCTGCTGTCCGCGCCTCCGCTTTCCTGCTGCTTTTCGCAGCCCTCGTCCGCAACCGCGGATTTTAGCCCCCAAATCCCGCCTTTCCCTCCTGCCTGCGCCTCCACAGCGTGGGGCGGCACTGCCCGAATAAAGCTCAACATGCTGAAAATCCACAACACCCTGTCGCGCCAAAAAGAAGAATTCAAGCCGATGGTCCCGGGCCAGGCCGGCATGTACGTCTGCGGCATGACGGTGTACGACTTTTGCCACATCGGCCATGCCCGCGTCATGGTGGTGTTCGACAGCGTGCAGCGCTGGCTGCGCACCTCCGGCTACACGGTCAACTACGTGCGCAACATCACCGACATCGACGACAAGATCATCAAGCGCGCGGTGGAAAACGGCGAGACCATTTCGCAGCTCACCACCCGCTTCATCGCCGCGATGGATGAAGACGCTGCCGCTCTGGGCGTGCAAAAGCCCGACCACGAGCCGCGCGCCACGCAGTACGTGCCGCAGATGCTCGGCCTGATCGGCAAGCTGGAGCAAAAAGGTCTGGCCTACAAGACCAGTGACGCCGACGTCAACTACTCGGTGCGCGATTTTCCCGGCTACGGCAAGCTCTCCGGCAAGACGCTGGACGATTTGCGCGCCGGCGAGCGCGTCGAGGTGAACAGCACCAAGCGCGACCCGCTGGACTTCGTGCTGTGGAAGCATGCCAAGGAAAACGAGCCCGCCGACACCCGCTGGGCCTCGCCCTGGGGCGAGGGGCGGCCCGGCTGGCACATCGAGTGCTCGGCGATGAGCGAGGCGATCCTGGGCGAACAGTTCGATATCCATGGTGGCGGCGCCGACCTGCAGTTTCCGCATCACGAAAACGAAATCGCCCAAAGCGAAGGCGCCTCCGGCCATGCCTTCGCCAACCTGTGGATGCACAACGGCTTCGTCCGCGTCGACGACGAAAAAATGTCCAAGTCGCTGGGCAATTTTTTCACCATCCGCGAGGTGCTGAAAAAATTCGACGCCGAGGTGGTGCGCTTTTTCATCCTGCGCGCGCACTACCGCAGCCCGCTCAATTATTCCGATACCCATCTCGAAGACGCCCGCCATTCCTTGACCCGGCTGTATACGGCGCTCAAGGGGGCGCCGGATGCAGCAGCGGCGGTGGATTGGGAAGAAGCGCATGCCGTCCGCTTCAAGGCGGCGATGGACGACGACTTCGCCACCCCGGAAGCCATCGCCATCCTGTTCGAACTGGCCGGCGAAGTGAACCGCAGCCAGGATGCGAAGCTGGCTGCGCAACTCAAGGCGCTGGGCGCGGTGCTCGGTTTGCTGGAGCGCGACCCGCACACTTTCCTGCAGGGCGCGCAGCCGGATGCGGCCGACGGTTTGAGTCCGGAAAAAATCGGCGCCATGATCGAAGAGCGCGCCGCCGCCAAAAAGTCCAAGGACTTCAAGCGCGCCGACGAAATCCGCCGCCAGCTGACCGAAGCCGGCATCGTGCTGGAAGACAAGCCGGGCGGGGCGACGGAGTGGCGCCGGGCATAAATCCGCCGGCCGGGCGGCCGCGGCGGCATGCTGCGGCGCAGCGAAAGAGTCGCGGGCGCGCCACACTTGGCGGGCCAGGCGCCGCCCAGGCTTTGACGAAACCGGAAAAAGTCTTTATCATTCAATCGGTTTTAGGCTCACAAGGCCGCGAAACGCCCGCCTCGGCACCTTACCTGGGAATGTGCTACAGCGGATCGCACCGGGACCGGAACAAATAAGTTTCGAGCACCGTCTTCTTTTGCTTCACCAGAGCGAACGTTTGCGTAAACGTGCCTTGAGTCCCAAGACTCGGCATGTGACTGCTTTCCCTTTTTCAGCTCTTGTGAGGTCAGCATGACAGCAACTACAGCCACAGAAGTGGCCCGCGGCGAAGCCGCCGGCCCTGAATTGATGGGCGCCGAGATTCTCGTGCGCTGCCTGCAGGAAGAGGGCGTCGAACACTTGTTCGGCTACCCCGGCGGCGCGGTGCTCTATCTCTATGACGCCCTGTTCCAGCAGGATAAGGTCAAGCACATCCTGGTGCGCCACGAGCAGGGCGCGGTGCACGCCGCCGACGCCTACGCGCGCTGTTCCGACAAGGTCGGGGTGTGCATGGTCACCTCCGGGCCCGGGGTGACCAATGCCGTCACCGGCATCGCCACGGCGTATATGGATTCGATCCCGATGGTGATCATCACCGGCCAGGTGCCGACCCACGCCATTGGTCTCGACGCCTTCCAGGAGTGCGACACCGTCGGCATCACCCGGCCCATCGTCAAGCACAACTTCCTGGTGAAGGACGTGCGCGAGCTGGCCGCGACGGTTAAAAAAGCCTTTTACATCGCCAAGACCGGCCGCCCCGGTCCGGTGCTGGTGGACATTCCGAAAGACGTGAGCTTCCACAAGACCGCCTTCAGCTACCCGAAGGAAGTCGAGATGCGCTCCTACAACCCGGTGGTCAAGGGCCACGCGGGGCAGATCAAGAAGGCGGTGCAAATGATCCTCGGGGCCAAGCGCCCGATGATCTACACCGGCGGCGGCGTGATCCTGGCCGACGCGTCCAAAGAGCTGAACAAACTGGTCGACATGCTGGGCTACCCTTGCACCAACACCCTGATGGGCCTGGGCGCCTACAAGGCCAGCAGCAAGCTGTTCGTCGGCATGCCGGGGATGCACGGCACCTACGAAGCCAACCTGGCAATGCAGAATTGCGACGTGCTGGTGGCCATCGGCGCACGCTTCGACGACCGCGTGATCGGCAACCCGGCCGACTTCGCCAAGCACGAGCGCCAGATCATCCATATCGACATCGACCCTTCGTCGATCTCCAAGCGCGTCAAGGTGGACGTGCCGATCGTCGGCGACGTCAAGGACGTGCTGCAGGAGGTCTTGAAACAGCTCGAAGCTTCCGCTTCTACACCTACCGCGAAGCCCGACCACAAGGCCCTGGCCGACTGGTGGAAGCAGATCGAGGAATGGCGCGGCCGCGACTGCCTGAAGTACGACCGCAAGAGCGAAAAGATCAAGCCACAATTCGTCGTCGAAAAGCTCTGGGAGCTGACCAAGGGCGACGCCTTCATTACGTCGGATGTCGGCCAGCACCAGATGTGGGCCGCGCAGTTCTACCGCTTTGACAAGCCGCGCCGCTGGATCAACTCAGGGGGCCTGGGCACCATGGGCGTCGGCCTGCCTTACGCCATGGGCGTGCAAATGGCGCATCCGGATGCGACAGTCGCCTGCATCACCGGCGAAGCCTCGATCCAGATGTGCATCCAGGAACTCTCCACCTGCAAGCAATACCGCCTGCCGGTGAAGGTGCTGAACCTGAACAACGGCTACCTCGGCATGGTGCGCCAGTGGCAGCAGATCGAATACGGCAGCCGCTATTCCGAGAGCTACATGGACGCGCTGCCCGACTTCGTCAAGCTGACCGAGTCCTACGGCCACGTCGGTATGCAGATCACCAAGCCGGCTGACGTCGAAGGCGCGATCAAGGAGGCCCTGAAACTGAAGGACCGCTGCGTGTTCATGGACTTCCTGACAGACCCGAAGGAAAACGTCTGGCCGATGGTGCAGGCAGGCAAGGGCCTGACCCACATGCTGCTCGGCTCGGAGGAACTGTGATGAAACGCCACATCATTTCGATTCTTCTGGAGAACGAAGCCGGTGCGTTGTCGCGCGTGGCGGGGCTGTTTTCCGCGCGCGGCTACAACATCGAAACCCTCACCGTGGCGCCGACCGAGGATGCCTCGCTGTCGCGCATGACCATCGTCTCCACCGGCTCGGACGACGTCATCGAGCAGATCACCAAGCACCTGAACCGCCTGATTGACGTGGTGAAGGTGGTTGACTTGTCCGAAGGCGCACACATCGAGCGCGAGCTGATGTTGGTGAAGGTGCGCGCCACCGGCAAGGAGCGCGAGGAGATGAAGCGCATGGCGGAGATTTTCCGCGGTCGCATCATCGACGTGACGGACAAGACCTACACCATCGAGCTGACCGGCGATGTGGCCAAGCTCGACGCCTTCATCGAGGCGATCGACCGCGCGCTGATCCTGGAGACCGTGCGCACCGGCGCCTCCGGCATCGGCCGCGGCGAGCGCGTCCTGAAAGTCTAGTGAAAGGGTTTAGTCCCCCCAAACGAATCATCGGCGTTGCGCGATAATTGCAGGTTGCGCGCAGCGCCCGAACAATACCTACAACCTGACACCCATTTATACGCGAGGAAATGATGAAAGTTTATTACGACAAGGACGCCGACCTCTCCCTGATCAAGGGCAAGAAGGTGTGTATCGTCGGCTATGGCTCGCAAGGCCATGCCCACGCCCTCAACCTGAACGACTCCGGCGTCAAGGTCACCGTCGGCGTGCGCAAGGGCGGCCCTTCGTGGGACAAGGTGAAAAAGGCGGGCCTCAAGGCCGCCGAGATCGGCGAGGCCGTCAAGGGCGCCGACTTCATCATGATGCTGATGCCCGACGAGCACATCGCCGCCACCTACAAGTCGGAAGTCGAGCCGAACATCAAGAAGGGCGCCACCCTGGCGTTCGCCCATGGCTTCAACGTGCACTATGGCCAGGTCGCGCCGCGCGCGGATCTGGACGTCGTGATGGTCGCTCCCAAGGCCCCCGGCCACACCGTGCGCTCCACCTACGCGGGCGGCGGCGGCGTGCCGATGCTGATCGCCGTGCACCAGAACCCGTCGAAAAAGGCGCGTGACCTGGCCTTGTCGTACGCCGCTGCCATCGGCGGCGCGCGTGCCGGCGTGATCGAAACCAACTTCCGCGAAGAAACCGAGACCGACCTGTTCGGCGAGCAGACCGTGCTGTGCGGCGGCGCCGTCGAGCTGATCAAGACCGGCTACGAAGTGCTGGTGGAAGCCGGCTACGCCCCGGAAATGGCCTACTTCGAGTGCCTGCACGAGTTGAAGCTGATCGTCGACCTGATCTACGAAGGCGGCATCGCCAACATGAACTACTCGATCTCCAACAACGCCGAGTACGGCGAGTACGTCACCGGCCCGAAGATCGTCACCGCCGCCACCAAGGAAGCGATGCGCCAGTGCCTGAAGGACATCCAGACCGGCGAATACGCCAAGAGCTTCATCCTGGAAAACCGCGCCGGCGCCCCCACGCTGCTGTCGCGCCGCCGCCTGATGGCCGAGCACTCGATCGAAACCACGGGTGAAAAACTCCGCGCCATGATGCCCTGGATCAAGAAGAACAAGCTGGTTGACCAGACCCGCAACTAAGCAAACTACGCCTCCTTTGTGCCCGGAGAGGGCGCATGGGGTTTAGCAGCTAAAATAGGGCACCGTTGCGGTGCCTTATTTATTTCAGGAGAGGCAAACCATGAAAACCAAACTGCTGCTCAGCTGTCTCATATTCATGGCGCTGGCCGCCTGCGGCAACAAGACGCCGGAATCCCAGGCGGCCAAGGACGTCGGCAATATCCCCAAGCAGACCATCGACAAAGCCACCAACGATCTCAACGCCAACCTGCAAAAAGGCGCGGATCGCGACAAGAAAGAAGACCAGAAATAATGAGTCAACCCGGTTACCCGCACCCGATCATTGCCCGCGAAGGCTGGCCTTTTCTCGCCGGGGCGGTGGTGGTGGCACTGTTGATGACGTGGTTCAGCGTCGCAGCTTCGATCTTTTTCTGGCTCATCGCCGTATTCATCCTGCAGTTTTTTCGCGACCCGCCGCGCCCGGTGCCGCAGGGCGCGAAGGATGTGCTCTCGCCCGCCGACGGCCGCGTCGTGGTGATCGAGAACATCGAAGACCCGTACCTGAAACGCCCCAGCGTGAAGATCAGCGTGTTCATGAACGTCTTCAACGTGCATTCCAACCGCAGCCCGGTCGATGCCAGCATCGTCAATGCCTGGTACAACCCCGGCAGCTTCGTCAATGCCGACCTCGACAAGGCGTCGACCGAAAACGAGCGCAACGCCCTGCACCTGCGCACCGCTGCCGGCGCCGAGCTTACTTGCGTGCAGGTGGCGGGCCTGATCGCGCGGCGCATCCTGTGTTACGTCAAACCCGGTGAATCGCTGGCGCGCGGTCAGCGCTACGGCTTTATCCGCTTCGGTTCTCGCGTGGATGTCTACCTGCCCCCGGCTGCCACCGTCAAAGTGGCCATCGGCGACAAGGTTTCCGCTTCCAGCACGGTGCTGGCCGAATTGCCATAACGAGGCAAACGCCCCGATGCGTGGCTGCCCGCGCATTGCCATTAGAATAGGCGCATGAGAGCCAGCCCATGAGCGAATTCCGCCCCCGCAACAACACCCGCGCCAGCCTGCGCCGCCGCGGCGTCTACCTGTTGCCCAACGCCTTTACCACGGCGGCGTTGTTCGGCGGGTTCTACGCCATCGTGCAGGCGATGAACGGCGAATACGTGCGCGGCTGCATGGCGGTGGTCGCCGCCATGGTGCTGGACAGCCTGGACGGCCGGGTCGCGCGCATGACCCACACCCAGAGCGACTTCGGCGCCGAGTACGACAGCCTCTCCGACATGGTTTCCTTCGGCGCCGCCCCGGCGCTGATGATGTACGAATGGACCCTGCGCCCGCTCGGCCAGTGGGGCTGGTTCGCCGCCTTCGTCTACTGCGCCGGCGCCGCCCTGCGCCTGGCGCGCTTCAACACCAACATCGAAGTGGTCGACAAGCGCTATTTCCAGGGCATGCCCAGCCCGGCCGCCGCCGCCCTGATGGTCGGCTTCATCTGGCTGGCGGTGGAAAACAAGCTGCCGCTGGAGCACCTCAATGCCATGACTTCGGGCTGGCTGCCCAACGGGGTCGACCTGGTTTCCGCGCTGGCCTGGTGTGTCTGCGTCTACGGCGGCACCACCATGGTGTCGAACGTGCCGTTCTACAGCTTCAAGGACATCGGCCGCTACAAGCGGGTGCCGGTGGCGGTGATCTTTCTCATCGGCATCGCGCTGTTCGTGATCCAGGCCTATCCGCCGCTGGTGCTGTTCTCGCTGTTCGTGATCTACGGTGTTTCCGGCTATGTCCTCTGGTTGTGGAACATGAAGTCGGGCAAGCGCAGCGCCGACGTCCTGAAAAAGGCATCGACGACGGAAGAAGGTCCCGCGCCATGATGCGCCGGCCGCCGCAGCAGCGCCGCACCTGGCTATTCGGTGCCGGGGCGGATCGCGCGGTGCACGCCGCCATGGCCGCCAGCGGCGCCGACGTGCTGATCCACGACTTGGAAGACTTCACCCCGCCGGCGCGGCGCATCGAAGCGCGCTCGCTCGCCGCCGAACTCTACGCCGCCTGGCATGCCGCCGGCGCCGAGGTGGTGGTGCGCATCAACAGCCTGGACACCGAGGGCCTGACCGATCTGGATGCGACGATGCCGGCCAAGCCCGATTGCATCGCCTACCCCAAGGCCGCCAGCGCGCACGACATCCGTGCCCTGCACGCCGAGATCGGCAAGCGTGAAGCCAGCTGCGGCTATACCCCGGGCAGCGTGGAAATTTTGCCGGTATGCGAAACCGCCACCGGCGTGGTCAACCTGCGCGAAATCGCCGCCGCCAGCCCGCGCGTGCGCTGCGCCCTGCTGGGCGCCGAAGACCTGGCCGCCGACCTCTGCGCCGAGCGCGGCGCCGATGGCGTCGAGCTGGACTACGCGCGGCGCCGCTTCGTGCTCGAATGCCGCGCCGCCCACATCGAGCCGGTCGATGCGCCCTATACCTATGCCGACGTCGAAGGCGCGCTGCGTGAAGCCGTTTTCGCCCGCCGCCTCGGCTACCGCTGCAAAAGCCTGGTGCGTCCCGATCACGCTGCCGCGCTCAACGCCGTCTACACCCCCGATGTCGAAGAGCGCGCCCGCGCGCTGAAACTCATCGCTGCTTTCGAGGCCGGCCGCGCGCGCGGCGAAGACCGCGTGCTGCTGGATGGCCAATGGGTCGAAGTGCCGACCTACCTCAATGCCCAGCGCATGATCGAGCGCGCCCGCGCTTTCGGCCTGATCAAGTAGGCGATTCCCGCGCCGTTCGCGGCGATCCTGTCGAAGCGCTTGCGCGCTAGCGCGGCAGCTAGCGTTTGTCGTGCGCGCGGATATTGCGCCCCATGAATCCCGGCGGCTTGTTTTGCACCCATGCGACGAAGGCGGCGATCTGCGGATGCGCGCGCAGTGCCTCCCAGGTGTTGTAGCGCAGCGCCAGTTCCTTTTCCGTCAGGGTGGCGTGGATCTTGGTGTGGCAGATGCGGTGCACCAGGAATTTTTCGCGGCCGCGCTGCGACTTCGGCACCAGGTGATGCTCGTCGGTGGTCGGCCCCGGCAGCAGGGGGCGGCCGCATAGCGGGCAATCGGCGGCGACGGGCGCGGGCGCAGCAGGCTCGGCTACCGTACCCTTTAGTTGCGCTTTCGCCGCCTTGGCGGAAATCCGCGGCATTGCGGGTGCGGGCCTAGGCAGCGATCTTTTCGATCTCCGCCTTCTCCAGTCCCACCTTGGCGCCGGCGGCGATGATCTCCTCCCAGGTGGTCGGGTCCACCGGCACGCCCTTGGCCAGGCGTTCCTTTTTCCACGCGCGTTCCGGCTCGCCGGCGATCTGCACATGGTCCACGCCCGGTGCCGGCGGCGAGCCGATGTGCCAGGCGACATAGCCTTCCATTTCCTTCGCCAGATTTTCGCCGGTGCCCATCTTGTTCGGGTCGATGAGAATGGAGAACATGCCGTTGATCACCTGGCGCCGGCCGTCGGCAGGCCCTTTGGCGGTGACGCCGCCGGACAGCGCGCCGCCCAGCAGTTCGCAGATCAGCGCCATGCCCGATCCCTTGTGCTCGCCGAAGGGCAGGATGGCGCCGTAAGGCGCAATCACCGTGTAGCGCGGATTGTTGGTCGGCTTGCCCTCGCTGTCGATGATGGTGCCCGGCGCCAGCTCCACCCCCTTGTTGTGCGCCACGCGGGTCTTGCCCTGGGCAATCTTGCTGGTGGCGAAGTCCAGCACGATCGGGTCCTTGCCCGGGCGCGGAATGCCGACGCAAAACGGGTTGGTGCCGTGGCGCGCATCGCCACCGCCCCAGGGCGCGACGATGGGTCGCGAGATCACGTTGACGAAATGGATCGACACCAGGCCGTGGCCGATGCACTGCTCCGCCCAGTGGCCGATGCGCCCGATGTGATGCGCATTGGACAGGCCCATCACGCACACGCCGTTGCGCTTGGCACGCTCGGCGCCCAGTTCCATCGCCTCGTAACCCATCACCTGGCCGTAGCCCTGGTTGCCGTCAAGGGTCAGCATCACGCCGGCGTCCATCACCACGCTGACGTGGCCGTTGGGCGTTAGCCCGCCTTCCTTGATCGACTCGATATAGCGCGGGATCATGCCCACGCCATGTGAATCGTGGCCCTTCAGGTTGGCTTCGACCAGGTTGGTCGAAACCAGGTCGGCCTCGCGGTCGTCCGAGCCGCCGGCTTTGACGATGGCGCGGATGGCGCTGGTGAGGGCGGCGGCGTTGAAGGTGCGGTAGTCAGCCATGCTTGTCTCTCTTGATTTGTAGTTGCGTAGTTTGTGATTTAATCGGGACGTGCCTTGGTTCCGTTCGTGGTGAGCCAGTCGAACCACGCGTACTCCACAGTAGTCCTGGCACGCACCCTTCGACAGGCTCAGGGCGAACGGGTGTAGGGGTACGAGCCCTTAAATCACCTTGCCCGGATTCATGATGTTCTGCGGGTCGATCGCTGCCTTGATGTTCTTCATCACCTGCAACTCCAGCGCCGATTTGTAGCGCTTGATCTCCTCGCGCTTCAGTTGTCCGATGCCGTGCTCGGCGGAAATCGAGCCGTTGAACTGCGCCGTGGTGTCGTGCACGATCAGGTTCACGCGGTCCAGTTCCTTGGTCCAGTCAGGCTCGGTGAAGGTCGCCAGCGGATGCGCGATGTTGTAATGCAGGTTGCCGTCGCCCACGTGCCCGAAGGTGATCGGCCGCACCCCGGGGTAGGCGGCGGCCAGCGCCGCATCCGCCGCCGTGATGAACTCGGCGATTTTCGAAATCGGGATCGACACGTCGTGCTTGATGCTGCGCCCTTCGTGCACCTGCGACTCGGTCATGTTCTCGCGCAGTTCCCACATGCGCTTGCCCTCGGTTTCGTTCTTGGCCACCGCGCAATCGAGGATGATGCCCTGTTCGATGGCGTCGCCCAGCGCATGCTCCACGTCCTCGGCCAGCGCCGCGGCGCTGCGGCTGTCGGCGATGTCGGATAGCACGAACCACGGATATTCCTGCGGCAATGGCGCTTTGAGTTGCGGAAAATGCTTGGTCACCAGCGACAGGCCGAAATCCGAAATCATCTCAAAGGCGGTGATGCGGTCGCCCAGGGCGTTCTTCATGAATCCCAGCAGCTCCATCGCCTTTTGCGGCGATTCCAGGCCGATGAACACCGTCTGCGTCGAACGCGGCGCCGGGAACAGCTTGAGCACCGCCTTGGTGATGATGCCCAGGGTACCTTCGGCGCCGATGAACAAATGTTTCAGGTCGTAGCCGGTGTTGTCCTTGCGCAGGCCGCGCAGGCCGTCCCACACCTCGCCGGAGGGCAGCACCACCTCCAGGCCCATCACCAGCTCGCGCGTATTGCCGTAGCGCAACACCTGTACGCCGCCGGCGTTGGTCGAAATGTTGCCGCCGATGCGGCACGAGCCTTCGGCGGCCAGCGACAGCGGAAACAGCCGGTCGTGCTGCTCGGCGGTCTCCTGCAGGGTCTGCAAGATGCAGCCGGCTTCCACCGTCATGGTGTTGTTGATGGTGTCGACTTCCAGCACGCGCGTCATGCGCGCCACGCTGATGATGACTTCCGTGCCGCTCTCGTCCGGCACGCCGCCGCCCACCAGGCCGGTGTTGCCGGCCTGCGGCACGATCGGCGTTTTCGTCTCGGCGCACAGCTTTACGATGGCCGCGACTTCCTGCGTCGTTCCGGGGCGCACCACCAGCAAAGGTTTGCCGAAATACTTCTTGCGCCAGTCGTTCGCATACGCCGCGAAGTCGCCGGTGATCACATTGGCTTCGCCGACGATGGCGGCGAAAGCGGCTTTCAAATCGGACATGCTGGTTGCCCCCGCTTAGTAAACCGCTCTTCCGCCGGAGATATCAAAGACCGAGCCGGTGGTGAACGAGCATTCCTCGGAAGCCATCCAGCAGATCATCGCCGCGATTTCTTCCACCTGCACAAAGCGGTTCATCGGAATCTTCGACAGCATGAAGTCGATGTGCTGCTGGGTCATTTGCGAGAACATCTCGGTCTTCGCCGCCGCCGGCGTCAGGGTATTAACGCGTATCCCGGTCTGCGCCAGCTCCTTGCCCAGCGACTTGGTCAGGCCGATCACCGCCGCCTTCGAGGCCGAGTAGGCCGAGGCGTTCGGGTTGCCTTCCTTGCCGGCCACCGAGGCGATGTTGATGATGCGCCCGTAGTCCTGCTTCATCATCCACGGCACCACCGCCTTGCAGCAATGGAAGGTGCCGGTGACGTTGATCTCCATCACCTGGCGAAAATCCTTGGAGGAGTATTCCCACACCTTCTGGTTCGGCCCGGTGATGCCGGCGCTGTTGACCAGGATGTCGATCTTGCCCAGGGCCTTGATGGTGGCAGTGGTGGCGGAGAGCACCGCATCTTCGTCGGTGATGTCGACCAGCTGGGTCTCGACCCGGCCGCCCGAGGATAAGGTGGCCTTGGACTGCGGCAGGCGCTCCGCCATCATGTCCCACAGCATCACGGCAGCGCCGGAGGCGAGCATGCGCTCGGCCACTGCGTAGCCGATGCCGCGCGCGCCGCCGGTGATCACCGCCACTTTGCCTTTAAGGTCGATCTGGTTCATTTTTCTGTCTCCTGTTTTAACTTGCGGGCTTGTTGTTTGAGGGGCCGAAGGTACATTGCCACGCAGCCGAAGTAAACCACCACCAGCGCCACTTCGGCGCCGGCAAGCAACTGCGACAGACCGTGGTCGCTGGCGGCGCGCACCGAACCTTCGATGAAATACAGCCAGATCATCAGTATCGACCACTGCATGGTGTAGTTGTCGCGTCGTAACAAACCCCGTAGCGGAAGCAGCAGCGGCAGCACCTTGAGCACCAGCCAGGAGCCGCCCGGGCGCACCGGCGCCAGCCACAGCTCCCACGCCACGCACAGCGCAATCAACATTACCAGGCTGGCGCAGGCGACGCGGTGCAGGCGCAAATCCGGGGCCATCATGCCGGGCGCGCCGGGCGGAGTAAGAATCGCACCCTTCACCGCGCCAGTTTCAGCGCAACCTGCGCCAGGCGCTTGCCCAGCACAAAGGCCAGGCGCTTTTCGTCTTCATGCACCGGCTTGTCGCCCATGCCGCCGGAAACGTGGCTGGCACCGTAGGGCGTGCCGCCGCCGCCGGTACTGGTGAGCAGGGGCTCGGTGAAGGGAATGCCGACGATCAGCATGCCGTGGTGCAACAACGGCAGCATCATCGAGGTGAGGGTGGTCTCCTGCCCGCCGTGCATGCTGGCCGTCGCCGTGAATACGCAGGCCGGCTTGCCCGAGAGCGCGCCGTTTTGCCACAGTGCGGCGGTGCCATCGAGAAAATATTTCAGCGGCGCGGCCATATTGCCAAAGCGCGTCGGCGAACCCAGCGCCAGGCCGATGCACTCTTCGAGGTCGCGCAATTCCGCATAGGGCGCGCCGCTTTCCGGCACCGGCGGGGCGGCGGTCTGGGTGATCGGCGCCACCGGCGGCACGGTGCGCATGCGCGCCTGGATGCCGCCCACGCTCTCGATGCCGGCGGCAATGCGTTCAGCCAGGGCGCGGGTGGCGCCGCCGCGGCTGTAATAGAGAACCAGGATGTCCGGCATTGGCAATAGGGCAGGTGCGACCGGGTATTATACGAAAAGGCCGCTTTTTCCTCTCCGAGTCCTCCCAGTACGCCGGGCAGGCACGGGGAGGGCAAAGCGGCCGGTAACAACAAAAGGACGTCAACGTGGCGGCAAAAAGAACAGCGGCGGCGCGCAACAAGCAGGCGGAGGGCAACCGGCTCGAAGCCGGCCTGGAGGCCATTCGCGAAGCCGGCGAAGAGCTGCTGGACACGCGCCAGTTGCGTTATGTCGACTACCTGGTGCGCCGCTCGATCCAGGACCAGTTGCCGCAGGCGGCCGGCAGCCTGACCTTCACCACGCTGCTTTCGCTGGTGCCGCTGGTCACCATCGCGCTCGGCCTGTTCGCCGCCTTTCCGCTGTTCAACGGCGCCAAGCAGGCGATCGAAACCTTCATGCTGCAAAACGTGCTGCCGCACCAGGCCAGCGAAATGATCGGCACCTACGTCGCCGAATTCGCCGAGTCGGCCGCCAAGCTCACCACCGCCGGCCTGGCCGCCCTGGCCGTCACCGCCGCCGCCCTGATGCAGACCATCTTCAATGCCTTCGACGCCATCTGGCGCGCGCCGCGCCCACGCCCGCTGTGGCGCCGCGTACTGATCTACTGGTCCACCATCACCCTGGGGCCGGTGCTGATCGGCACCGGCCTGGCGATCACCTCCTATCTCGTGTCGACCTCGCTGGGCCTGGTGGCGGGCGCCGTGTGGCTGAATGACGCGGTGTTGAGCGTGGTGCCGATCGCGCTCACCTTTATCGCCTTCACCCTGCTGTACTTCACCGTGCCCAACAGCGACGTGCAGTTTCGCCACGCCGCCATCGGCGGCCTGGCGGCGGCGGTCGGCTTCGAGCTGATGAAGCACCTGTTCGGCGTCTTCGTCTCGCGCTTTCCCACTTACCACCTGATCTACGGCACCTTCGCCGCGGTGCCGATTTTCCTCATGTGGATCTACCTCTCGTGGATGATCG
>DATAZV010000540.1:0-6128 GCA_036271855.1 Burkholderiales bacterium | reverse complement strand
TATCGACCAGCACCGAGCCGATGCCGCCGACGCCCGGACCGAAGCGGCAATAGACCAGCAGCACGTCGGCGTACGGTGCGTGGGTGGAAAACACCTTGCTGCCGTTGAGACGAAAGCCGTCGCCGTCAGGCGTGGCACTGGTCTTGAGATCGGTGACGGCGGAGCCGGCTTCCGGCTCGGTCATGCCCACCGAGATCACCCCTTCGCCGCTCAGGATGCGCGTGAGGTAGCGCTCCTTTTGCATCGGTGTGCCGTATTCCGCGAACACCCGCACCGGGCCGAAGCTGCCGGCCTGGATCACGTCGGCGCTACGCGGGCACACCGCCGCGACGGCTTCGATTGCCAGCACCGCGTCCAGCAGCGAGCCGCCCTGGCCGCCGTCTTCTTCCTTGAGTGTGATGCCCAGCAGGCCCTGCCCGGCCATCAGCTTGGCCACGTCCCACGGGTACTTCGGGTCGTGCGCGCGTTCACGAGCGCCGGCACGCAGATGACGCTCGGCGAAGCGCGAGACGGCGTCGCGGAATTCGGCCTGTTCGGGGGTGAGCTGGAAGTTCATTTGGGATGCGAAATATGCATGTGCCTGCGTTGCCGGTTAGAAGGTCCCCACCCTTTCAAGGGGAGGGACAGAGTGGGGATGGGGTGACGGCTGCTATCTGAAAACCAAGTATGCGCTTCGCGACTAAACCCCATCCCCACCCCGCCCTCCCCTTGAAAGGGAGGGTGAGAACGGAGCGTGCTGCGCACGCTACTAATCGAAGCTCACATTCGCCGCCTTGATCACCTTGCCCCATTTCTCGATCTCGGACTGCACATAGGCGCGGAACTGCGCCGGGGTCTGGCCGCCGGGTTCGCCGCCCTCGCCCTCGATCTTTTCCTTCACCTGCGGTGACCTGAGCGCGGCGACGCTGGCTTCCCAGAGTTTATCGACGATAGGCGCGGGCGTCTTCGCCGGGGCGAACAGGCCGTTCCAGCTCGACACTTCGAAGTCCGGCACACCGCCCTCCTCGATGGTGGGCACATTGGGCAATTGGCTCATGCGCTTGTGCGCCGCCACGCCGATCACGCCCAGCTTGCCGCTTTGCAGGTAAGGCAGGGCCGAAACCGCCGTCATGAAGCTCATGGTCACCTGGCCGCCGAGCAGGTCGGTCATCGCCGGCGAGCCGCCCTTGTAGGGCACGTGGATGATGTCGATGCCGGTGCGCATCTTCAGCAGCTCGCCCGCCAGGTGCGGCGAGGAGCCGATGCCGGTGGAAGCAAAGCTGTAGACGCCGGGCTTGGCCTTGGCCAGCGCCAGCAGCTCCTTGAGGTTTTTCGCCGGAAAGGCCGGTGCGGTGGAGAGCACCGAAGGCGCCGTCATGGTCTGGGTGATTTGCGTGAAGTCACGCATGGTGTCGTAGCCCAGATGCTTGAAGCCGGTCATGCTGGTGGCGTTGGCGATGGTGCCCATCAGCAGCGTATAGCCGTCCGGCGCGCTCTTGGCGGCGATCTCGGAGGCGATGTTGGAAGTCGCGCCCGGCCGGTTGTCCACCAGCACCGGCTGGCCCAGGCTGCGCGACAACTGGTCCGCCAGGGCGCGCGCCATCAGGTCAGTCGCCCCGCCCGGCGCATAGCCCACCAGCAGGCGAATCTGATGCGAAGGATATTTGTCCTGTGCCTGTGCGCACGTGCTTGCCAGTGCGGCGCACACTGCCGCCGCCATCAAACGCTTCATCATGTCTCCTGCCTCATCTGTACGTCACCGCTTCAAGCGAGACGTTTTTTTTTAGCAGTTAAGTCAAAAAATCGTCCGGCTTTGCCGGCGATTTCTTTGCACACTAGACCCAGGCAAAAGTAGGTTTTTACTTTTGCCTGCTCCATTAGTCGGCTTTTGCGCCGGACGCCTTGACCACCTTCGCCCACTTCGCCGTTTCCTTGCGCATATAGGCGCCAAACTCATCCGGCGTGTCGCCCACCGGGTCGGCGCCCTGCTGGACGAATTTCTCGCGGATTTCCGGAATCTTCAGGATGCGCGCGACATCGCGCTGCACCGTCAGCGCCGCCTCTTTCGGCATGCCGGCCGGGCCGACCAGGCCGAACCAGGAGGAGGCGTCGAAGTCAGGATAGCCCAGCTCGGCGATGGTCGGAATCTCCGGCATGCCTTCGGAGCGGTGCAGGCTGGTCACCGCCAGGCCGCGCAGGCGCCCGGCGCGCACATGCGCCACCACCGAGGGCATGGTGGCGAACATGCATTGCACCGCGTCGCCGGCGAGCACGTCGTTCAGCGCCACGGCGCCCTTGTAGGGCACGTGGGTCAGGTCGGTGCCGGCCATCGTGTTGAGCATCACCCCGGAAAGGTGGCCGGAGGTACCGCTGCCGGTGGAGGCGTAGAAATATTTGCCCGGATGCGCCTTTACTTCCTTGACGAACTCGGCAAAGGTTTTCACCGGCATGGTCTTCGGGTTGACCACCAGCAGGTTGGGCACATGGGCAACGAGCGTGATGGGCGCCAGGTCCTTCAGGTTGTTGAAGGCGATCTTGCTGTACAGGCTGCCGTTGACCGCCAGCGGGCCGACCGAGCCCATCAACAGGGTATAGCCTTCCGGCGGCGACTTGGCGACATACTCAGCGGCGATGTTGCCGCCGGCCCCGGATTTGTTGTCGATGATGATGGCCTGGCCGAGGCCCTTGCGCATTTCATCGGCGATCAGGCGCGCGATGATGTCGGTGGTGCCGCCGGCGGAAAAGCCGACCTCGATGGTGATCGGCTTGCTCGGGTAAGCCTGCGCCGCCGCCGGACGCGGCAGGGCGGCGGCAAGCAGCAGCCCAAGCAGCGCCGCGCCGAGCAGGCGCGGGCGGAGGCAGAGGGGAAGCGGAAATATCAGGCGCGGTGCGCTGTTGGACATGAGCTTGTCTCCGTGTTTTGTATTTACATTTGGCCGCGCGTGGCGGCTTTGAGGTCGGCGTAGTTTCTCACGCGCAGGCACTGCGGCGCGAGTTTTGCGCAGCATAAGCATGGCGCGCAATGCTGGTTTGCACCACTGGTGCAAACCCTTGGGGCCGCCTTGGCGGCCACCGATGGCTGGTCCACTTTTTGCGTCGGTCAAGATTATCCATCGACCCCCCCGCGGAGCCGGAATGCCCACTCGCCCGATTTCACTGCGTTTCAATCACCAGCAGTTCGAATTGCTCACCCGCGCCGTGGCCGGCGGCGCGGCCGACAAGCCGGAAACCCTGATCCATCGCGCCCTCAGGGAATACCATCAGCCGCCGCCGGCCACGGCGCCGGCGGTACCGGCCGCCGCGCCGCCGCCGCCCGATGTCGGCAACGCCCCGAAGGAGCGCAAGCCGGTGCTCGAATACGTGATGCAGCCGGGCACCGGCAAGGCGCTGGAGGTGAAGGCCGGGCAAATCCTGCGCATCGAGCAGACCGAGGGCGCCCAGTGCGTGGACTTCAACTGCTTCAACCTGCACGACTACAAGGAGGCGATGCACGTCGGCCGCATGCGTGCCATGTACGGCCTGCTGCCCGGCAAGGGCGACTTTCTCTGGTCGGCACCGCCGCGCGAGCGGGCGATGATGTACATCCTTGAAGATACGGCGCATTGCAACGACATCATGTTCTCGCGCTGCAACGCCTATCTCTACGAGTCGGCCTACGGCTTCGCCAGCCACACCAATTGCCACGACATCCAGGCCGAGGCGCAGCGCGAATACGGCCTCACGCCCGACGACGTGCACGACTCCTACAACATGTTCATGTGCACCGAGGTGCGCGACGGCCGCCCGCAGATCAAGCGCCAGCACTCCGGCCCGGGCGACCACGTCGAGCTGCTGGCGCTGATCGACGTGCTGGCAGTGCCCAATGTCTGCGGCAACGACGTCGGCCGCACCAGCAATTTTTCGCTCAAGCCGATCAGGCTGATGGTGGCCGAAGCCAGTGCAAACGACTTGCGCCAGGTGCCGCCGCTGCGCAGCTAACCCCGCAGCCAGCGCACGCCTGCCATGTTTCGCCAGCCGGTGATCAAGGCAGACCGGGTGCTGCAGCGCGATGCCAACTACGTGGCGGAATTCGCCAACGTGCCCTTGCGGGAAATAGTCATCGACATCACGCTCGACGCGCAGGAACAAGAACTGTTAAGCGGCGCCAACCTGCAGGAGTATTACGGCACGGACGAGGCGGCAATGCTGCGCGACGTCGTGTTGAGCTGGTGGGAGCGCACCTTCACCTACAACCTGCCCGGAACCACGTCCTGAGGCAAGGCCTGCGCGGCAACCCGGGCACAGCGCCGGATTGCCGCAGCTGCGCGCCTACTGATAAAACCCCTTGGACTTGAGCCAGTCCTGCATGATGCCGGCGATCTGCAGGTTGTTCTTGTCCATCATCATCATGTGCGAATTGCCCTTGATGCCGATCTCCGGCAGGTTGACCACGTCCGGCTTGCCGCCGGCGGCGCGGATGCGGCCGTAGAAATTCTCGGTGACGTTTTTGCGGATGCTCGGCCAGCGCGGGTCCTTGTCGATGAAATCGCCGTAGACGGTGAGGATGGGCGTGTCCTTAAGCAGCGCTGCCTGGGCCAGGTCGCCGATGCCGGCAGGTTCCGCCAGGACCAGGGCTTTTACCTTGTCCGGCCGTGCCTGCGCCACCTTGAAGGCGAACGGGCCGCCCTGGGAATGCGCCAGCACCACGCAGGGGCACACCTTATCGACCAGCTCGATATAGGCGCGGATGATCGCGTCGTCGGTGGTCAGCCAGCGCGGCACGCCTTGCTTGGTAAAGTTGTCGTACCCGGCGGCCGGGAACTGGCTGCCGGGGTTCAGGCGCATCTTCGTGATGTCCTTGTTGTAGGAGCCGGGGCCGTCGCCGATGCGAAAGCGCTCGAAGGGGTTTTCCTTGGTCAGGAACACCGGGTCGCCCTTGAACACGTCCGGGGTCATGGCCCAGCCGGAGCGGCCGCGCTCCACCGCGTCCGAGTTATATACCGCCCAGCCCTGGCGGATGAAGTAGTTCATCCAGCCTTCGCGGCCGTCCGGCGTGGTCTCGTAGGTGACGCCGGAGAGCCCGCCGCCGTGCCACATCAAAAGCGGCAGCTTGCCGCGCTGGTTCTGCGGAATGAAGTACTGCACGTACATCTGCTCCACCTGGTAGACGCCGTTGGGGTCGACCTTGGCGGGTGTGCCGCCGGCGGTGAACATCACCTCCTTCACCGGCTTGCCGCTGATGGTCACCTCGCGCCCGCCGATGTGAAAGGAGCCCATCTCCTTCAGGTTGATGCCGCCCGAATTGGCGCCGGGGCCGGCGCAGCCTGCCGCGGCCATGCTCAATGCGGCGGTGCCGACGGCGCGCGCCCAGGGAAAGCGGTTTTGCATTGTTTGTCTCCGTTCATGATCGGAATTGTCTTGTTGGTTGCAGGATCAAGTGTAGCCCCATCGCTGCCCGCAGCCGCGAATGGTGCGCATGCGGAACCGCGATAGACGCAACGACTGCGCATTGACAACTCATTGACAACTCCTCCGGCTTGTCGACACAATGCCCGCGCCCAACAATCAAAACGCCCGACCACCGCGAGCCGGGCGAAGGAAGAGACAAATGACCAACATGCCCTCCGGTTCGAACCACGTCCACGCGCCCGGCTGCTGCGCCGCGAGCACGCAGCCGGTGTCGCGGCGCCGCTTCATGCAGGCGGCAGGCGCCCTTGGCGTCAGCGCCATGGCCGGCTGCGCCACTGGCAACATGCACGGCGGCGCGGGGGTGATCGACACCCATCACCACTTCTACTCTCCCGAATACCAGAAGGCCTGGCTGGGCTGGGAAGAGGCGCGCAAGATTCCGCACTTCAGCCAGCAGGTGGCCTGGACCCGTGAACGCAGCATCGCCGAGATGGACAAGGGCGGGGTGCGCACCTCCATGCTCTCGCTCGCCTCCACTCCCGGCGTGTGGTTCGACGCCGGTGCGGAGCAGGCCGCGCGCATGGCGCGCTCATGCAACGAATACGGCGCCGGCATGGTGCGCGATTTCCCCGGGCGCTTCGGCCTGTTTGCCACCCTGCCGATGGTCGATGTGGACGCCAGCCTGAAGGAAATCGCCTATGCCTTCGACACCCTCAAGGCCAGCGGCGTGGGGCTGCAGACCAACTACGGCGACAAGTGGC
>DATAZV010000539.1:0-2476 GCA_036271855.1 Burkholderiales bacterium | reverse complement strand
CTTCAAATACCCGAACGAAATCGGCCCGGGCGTCTACGACATCCATTCGCCGCGCATCCCGACGGTCGATCAAATGGTGCGCCTGCTCGACAAGGCGGCCGCCGTGGTGCCGGCCGGGCGCCTGTGGGTCAACCCGGATTGCGGGCTGAAGACGCGTATCTGGAGCGAGGTGGATGCGGCGCTGACCAACATGGTGGCAGCGGCGCGAATTGTGCGCGAGAAGCATCCGGGGGAGCAGGCCGCGGCTTAGGAACTGCTTGCTTCTGAACCTACCTAACCCCATCCCCACCCTGTCCCTCCCCTTGAAGGGGAGGAGACGTACTAAGCGACGCCACTCCAAGCCGCCACATCGCAGGGTCTCTCCCCCTTCAAGGGGGAGAGGATGACGAAAAAGCGGAGGGGGATGGGAGGCTTAGCGTAGCGTGCGCAGCACGCTCATTGCGCACCCTCCCTTTCAAGGGGAGGGCCGGGGTGGGGATGGGGTGAATCCGCAAACACCCTACTTCCGTTTCAAATCCTCCCCACCAATATAAAGCCGGTTCCACACCGGGCTGATCACCAGTTCATTGATACAAGCCCGCGGCGGCATCTCGGCGACAAAGCGGATCGTCCGCCCGAGGTCTTCCTCCTGCAGCATGCGGTCCTTCTCCGCCTGCGAGGGCGGCACCGGGCGCTTGGCGAGAATCGGCGTGGCCACTTCGCCCGGGCAGATCACGGTGGCGCGCAACCCCGCCACGCATTCCTCGATGTTGAAGGAATGGGTCAGCGCGATCAGCGCCGCCTTGCTGGCGATATACGCCGGCCCGGTGAGATAACCGGGATACCAGCCGACGAAGGAAGCGATGTTGATCACCGTGCCGGCGCCCTTGGCGCGCATGGCCTGCAGCACCGCCAGCGAGGTGTACATCGCGCCGTTCAGGTTGATCGAGAATATGGTGTCGAAGGTCTCGGCATCCGTCTCTTTCCAGAAACGTTTGGGCAGATTGGTGCCGGCGCTGTTGACCAGAATGTCGACAGTGCCGTGCTTGGACAGAATCTTGTCCGCCACCGCCTTCACCGCGTCGCGATCACCGACGTCCAATGGCATCGCACTCACATCCCCATGCGCACCCGCGGCCTTGGCAGCGGCTTCCAGCTTGGCCGCATCGCGCCCCGAAATGATCACTTTGGCCCCGGCCTTCGCCAGTTCGGTCGCGCCGCTCAGGCCTATACCGCTGCCCCCACCCGTCACCCAGGCCACTTGTCCGGCGATGCTCATTTTTGCGTCTCTCCGCGGCCTGCGCCGCATGTTACCCACGATCAATTCCGCCCACTGGAACAGCTTGGGCCTCAGGGGGATTTTCCGAGTATTTGGCCCGGATTACTAGTGATACCATCGTAACCCCGCTTTTCCCCCGCGCACCCACCCCAGGGCGCCGCTCCAATACAAGACGAGATGAAAGACTTCCAGAAAGACTCCCTGACCATCGGCATCGCCGGCACCGGCGCCATGGGTCGCGGCATCGCGCAAATCGCGGTGCAGGGCGGTGCCCAGGTGCTGCTGTATGACGCCATGGAAGGCGCGGCGCAAAAGGCCAAGGACTATATTTCCGGCATGCTCGCCAAGCTGGCCGAAAAGGGCAAGCTGACGGCGCAGCAGGCCGAGAGCGCCAATAGCCGCCTGGTGGTTGCCGCCAGAATCGAAGACCTGACCCCGTGCGACCTGGTGGTCGAAGCCATCATCGAAAACCTGAGCGTGAAAAAGGAATTCTTCCAGAAGCTGGAAGCGGTGACGCGCGAGGATGCGATACTCGCCACCAACACTTCGTCGCTCTCGGTCACTTCCATCGCCGCCGCCTGCAAGCGCCCCGAGCGCGTCGCCGGTTACCACTTTTTCAACCCGGTGCCGCTGATGCGCATCGTTGAAGTGGTGGCGGGCGCGCGCACCAACCCCGCCGTCTGCGAGGCGCTGACCGTGCTGGCCAAGCGCATGGGCCACACCGCCGTCACCGCGCAGGACACGCCCGGCTTCATCGTCAACCACGCCGGGCGCGGCTATGGCACCGAGGCGCTGCGCATCCTCGGTGAAGGCGTGGCCGAGTTCCACCAGATCGACCGCATCATGACGGACGCCGCCGGCTTTCGCCTCGGCCCCTTCGAACTGCTCGACCTCACCGGCCTGGACGTCTCGCACCCGGTGATGGAGTCGATCTACCGCCAGTATTACGAGGAGCCGAAGTACAAGCCCTCGGTGATCGGCCAGTTGCGCAAGGATGCAGGGCTGCTGGGCCGCAAGACCGGCCGTGGTTTTTATAACCACGCCGACGGCAAGCAGGAAGTTTTCCCCGACGCACCCGCCCCAGCCAAGGCGGACCTGCCGGTGTGGGTGAGCAAGGCAAACCCCGAAGGCCATGCCGCTGCCACTGATTTGCTGGCGCAACTCGGCGTGCCCACCGAATACGGCACCGTGCCCACCGGTGACGCGCTGATCGTCGTC
>DATAZV010000538.1:0-4323 GCA_036271855.1 Burkholderiales bacterium | reverse complement strand
GAAGTAGCGGTTGATGGCGCCGCCCTCGGCGGCGCCCTGGGCCGCCGTATGCGCGACAAAACCGAGGTCGATCAGGTTTTTGAACGCCAGCGGGATCGCCAGGGTGGCGGCTGAGGAGGCGCACAAAAAAATGAAGGCCAGGATAAAGCGGCCGAGATAGGGCCGGCAAAACGGCCAGAGTTGCTTGAGCGCGGAGATTCGGTTCACAAAAGGCGGGAGGAAGGGGCGGGGGGAGGGCGGGGAGGGGTGAGACCCAGGCGGCTTGGCGCCGCCGGCACCCGGAGCGGGCAGCCAGCGCGGATATTACCGGACTGGCGCCGCGCGAACGTGAACGGCAGGTAAAGCCCGCGTTGCCGGAATGTAAAGGGACGGGCGCCGCGCCCGCGATTGACGGGGAATTGACGCGAAATTGAGGCGGGATAGCGCACAAGACAAGGCGCCCAAAGGAGGGCGCCTGGCCGGGGAATTGGAGGCGGGGGATGGAATTGAACCACCGTACGTGGCTTTGCAGACCACGGCATAGCACTCTGCCACCCCGCCGTTGAGGGCGTATTCTAAATTAGCTGCGGCTGCTGCGCCGGCTTTTCAAGCGCATGCGCAAAATATTTGCCGCGCCGGTGTAGCATGCAGCCCTCGACAAAAACGACATCCGGAGACAAATCCCATGCGCCCGCTGCGTCATTTCGCCTTGATGATGACATTGCTGCTTCCTGTCCTGCTGGCGGCTTGCGCCGCCCCGAAATCCGCGGTCGACCCCGCCGTGCTGCGCGAACTCGCCCCCACCGGCAAGCTGCGCGCCGGCGTCGCCGTGGGCGCCGTTTCCTCGCCGACCTGGTCGGTGCGCGACCCCGCCACCGGGCAGCCGCGCGGCGTCGCCGTCGACCTCGCCGGCGCACTGGCCGCGCAGCTCGGCGTGCCGCTGGACCTCAAACCCTACGCCAGCACCGGCGAAATCACCAATGCCGGCCCGAAAGGCGAATGGGATGTCGGCTTCATGCCGCGCGACGCGACGCGCGAAGCCATTCTGGATTTCGGCCCGGCATTCTTCCTGGTGGAGAGCACCTGGCTGGTACGCGCCGACTCCGGCATCACCACGCTTGCCGACGTCGACAAGCCCGGGGTGCGTCCGGCCGGTGTCGCCGGCACCACCACCGCGCGTTCCGCCACGCGCTCGCTGAAAAACGTCAAGATGGTCGAATACCGCACTTCGGATGAACTGATCGCGCACATGCGCGCCCGCGACGTCGACGCCATCGCCCTGGGGCGCGAATCCCTGGTCGACCTGGCCAACAAGCAGTTGCCCGGCTCGCGCGTGCTGCCCGGCTACTACCAGGCCACCGGCGTATCGATCGTCGTCCCCAAGAACCACGCTGCCGCGCTGGCCTACGTCACCGACTTCATGGAAAAGGCCAAGGCTGACGGCACGGTTAAAAAGGCGCTGGAAAAATCCGGCCTGCCGGACGCGGCGGTGGCGCCGCCGATGAAGCGCTAGAGCCCTCGCGCCGGCGTGCCTGCCGCGTGGAATCGCGGAGGTGCGCTGCCTCAGCTCAAACCGGTGATCGGAATCGCCGCGCCGTGGATCGCCCGTGCGCCGTCGGAGCAGAGGAACACGATGGTCGCCGCCAGGTCTGCCAGTGCCACCCAGCGCTTCGGGTCGGCGTCCGGCATCGCCGCGCGGTTCTCCGGCGTGTCGAGCGTGGTCGGCAGCAGGCAATTGACGTTGATGTTCTGTTCGCGCAACTCCGCCGCCATCGTCTCGGTAAGCCGGATCACGCTGGCCTTGGAGGCAATGTAGGGCCCCATCTGCGCTGCGCCTTTTTGCGCCGCAAAGGCGCCGATGTTGACGATCTTGCCGCCGCCGCCCTTGAGCATGCACGGCACCACCGCGCGCGCCGCGTGCATTACGGTGCGGGTGTTGATGTCGAACAGGAAGTCCCAGTTCTTGTCGCTGGTCTCGTGCACCGCCTCGCCCATGCGAAAGCCGCCGGCGATGTTGCACAGCGCATCGATGCGTTTGAAGCGCGCCATCGCGGCCGCTACCGCCGCGTCCACCTGCGCCTGCTCCAGCAGGTTGGCCTCGGCGAACATGCGCTTGTCGTTCTCGCCGCCGTAGGTGCTTTCGAGGTGGGCGCGCTGGCGATCCACCAGCACCAGGTTGGCGCCTTGCGCGGCGAAGGCCTGCGCCACCCCGCGCCCGAGGTTGCCGGCGGCGCCGGTGATCATCACGGTGGCCTGGCTCAGGTCCATGTCGTCTCCTTCAAATGGATGGCGTAGCCGCGCAGGTCGCGCGGCCACAGGCGTGCCATCCTACTCCCACCGGGGGCTGCCGGCTTTGCCGTCAGCTTCGATGCGTCAGCCGCTGTTGCGCAAGCCCGCAGCCACCCCGTTGATGGTGAGATGGATGCTGCGCTTGATGCGGTCGTCGTTGACGCCCTCGCGGTGGCGGCGGATCAGCTCGACCTGCAAATGGTTCAGCGGGTCGAGGTAGGGCAGGCGATTCTTGATCGAGCGCGCCAGCAACGGGTTGCCGGCCAGGAACTCCTTGTTGCCGGTGAGGGCAAACAGCGCCTGCGCAGTCAATTCCCATTCCCCCTTGATGCGCGCGAAAATGGTCTTCGCCAGCTTCTTATCCTTCACCAGGCCCATGTAGCGCGAAGCCATCGCCAGGTCTGACTTTGCCAGCACCATGTCGACGTTGGCCAAGAGGGTCTGCAGGAACGGTGACTGGCCGTAGAATTTTTTCAAGCGCGCAATGCCCGGCTTGCCGTGCTGCTCGCCATAGGCTTTCACCGCCGAGCCGAAGCCGTACCAGCCCGGCAGCATGATGCGGCACTGCGCCCAGGAAAACACCCAGGGAATCGCGCGCAAATCCTCGATGCGCCCGGTGGCCTTGCGCGAGGTGGGGCGGCTGCCGATGTTGAGTTCGGCGATTTCCTGGATCGGCGTCGACTGGAAAAAATAATCGGTGAAGCCGGGGGTCTCGTACACCAGGTCGCGGTAGGCGCGATGCGCGCTGGCGGAAATCTCCTCCATTGCGCTCATGAACTCCGGCGAGCCCTGCACCTCGGTGCCATGCGCTTGCGGCAGCAGGCTGGCTTCCAGTGTGGCCGAGAGCAGGGTCTCCAGGTTGCGCCGGCCGTTCTCCGGGTTGGCATACTTGCTGGCGATGATCTCGCCCTGTTCGGTGAGGCGGATCTGCCCGCCGACGCTGCCCGGCGGCTGCGCCAGGATCGCGTCATAGCTCGGCCCGCCGCCACGGCCCACCGAGCCGCCGCGGCCGTGGAACAGGCGCAAGGTCACCTTGTGCTCGGCGAACAGGCGCACCAGGTCGACCTCGGCCTGGTACAGCGACCAGGTGGAAGTGAAAAAGCCGCCGTCCTTGTTGCTGTCCGAATAGCCCAGCATGATTTCCTGGATCTGCTCCAGGCCGTTGATCACGCACTTGGCCACCGGCAGGTTGAGCCAGCGGCTCATGATGCGCGGCGCCGCCTGCAGGTCGGCGATGGACTCGAACAGCGGGATCACGTACATGCTCGCCACCCCCACCTGCGGCAGGTAGAGCCCGGCTTCCTTCAGGATCATCAGCACTTCGAGCATGTCGGAGACCGACTCGCAATGCGAGATGATGTAGTTAGGGCAGCACTCGCGGCCGAACAGGTGCTGCATCGCCGCCGCCTTGCGCGCAATCGACAGTTCGTTGGTCAACTCTTCGCTGTATTCCGCATAGGGCGAATGCAGCAGGCGCACCTTCGACAGCTCTTCGCTCAGCAGGGCCACCTTGGCGTCTTCGTCCAGGCTGCTGTAGTCGGCAAAGGCACCGGCGCGCTCCAGCAACTCGGTGACCACGCGCTCGTGCACGTCGGAGTTCTGCCGCAGGTCGATCGGATGCAGGTGAAAGCCGAAAATCTGCACCGCGCGGATCAGCGGGCGCAGGCGCTGCTTGGCCAGCAGGCCGACCCCGCTTGCTTGCAGCGAGGCGAGAATGATCTCCAGGTCCGCCACCAGGTCCGCCGGCGCGTCGTACGGCAGGCTCGGGCCGGTGCGCGGTTCGCCGGAAATCAGCGCGGCGGTGGCCGCCACCCGGCTGTGCGTGGCGGTGACCGCGCGCCGGTAGGGCTCGGCCTGGCGGTGCTCGGAGGCGTCGGGCGAAGTTGCCGCCAGCGCTTCCAGGGCCGGCGTGGTCTTGATCAGGAAATTCGATAGCGACAGCTCGGCGGAGAGCCTGTGCAGCTCCGTCAGGTAGTGCGCTGTCGCCACGCCCGAGCCGCTGGTCAGCGCGGCTTCCAGGGTGGTGGCGTTGACGAAGGGATTGCCGTCGCGGTC
>DATAZV010000537.1:0-4502 GCA_036271855.1 Burkholderiales bacterium | reverse complement strand
CGGCGGATCAGATCTTCTTGTTTTCGACCAGGTTCCAGCCGAACTGGCCGGCCTTGGCTAGCTTGCCCTTCTCGTCCTGGGTCGAGTAATGCATCGTCACCTTGCCGAAGGCCACCGAAATCGACTCGGTCGGGGTGTCGTCGCCGCCGGCGGAGCCGCTCCATTGGATCGACTCGATGAACACCTCTTCGAACTCATAGACGATGAAGGGTTCGGTGGTGGAGGCGCCGGTCGACTTGCAGATTTCGACCTTGGCCTTGGCGGCGTGGCCGCCGGTGGCGCAGAACTCGAACAGCTTGGCGGAGCCCGAGTCGCACTTTTTCATCGCGTTGAACGACGAGATCGAGACCTTGCCCGAAGCCATGCCGGAACCGCTGGACGAGTTCACCGGGTTGCTCGCGCCCCAGGAAAACGAGTACAGCTCGATCCACTTCTGGTGCTTGGAGTCCTTGCTATCGCCCGTAACGCCATCTACCTGTAAATATGCATCGTAAGCCATTTTTTACCTCTCCCGAATAAAAGTTGATGATGCTTTGATCTTCAAATACCACCCCCGATCAACCATTTGCAGGGGGCGGCAGGTCGGCAACCATGCGCAAGCTGGCGGTCAGGCCTTCCAGCTGGAAGTGCGGGCGCAGGAAGGCGACGGCCCGGTAGTAGCCCGGCTTGCCGGGTACTTCCGAAACATCGACCCGCGCCTCGCGCAGCGGAAACTTCGCCTTCATCTCCTGGCCGGCATTGTCATTCACCAGCACGTAGTTTTGAATCCAACGGTTGAGGAAGGTGTCGCACTCGCTCTTGCTCATGAACGAACCGATCTTGTCGCGCGCCATCGACTTCAGGTAGTGCGCGAAACGCGAGGTCGCCATGATGTACTGCAATTGCGTCGACAGGCGCGAATTGGCATTGGCCGCATCGGTGTCGTAGGTCTTGGGCTTCTGCACCGACTGGGTGGAGAAGAAGGCGGCGTAGTCGGTGCCCTTGCAGTGCACCAGGGGGATGAAGCCCAGGTCGGCCAGTTCCTTCTCGCGGCGGTCGGTGATGGCGATCTCGGTGGGGCACTTGAGCGCGACTTCGCCGTCGTCGGTGGTGAAGGTATGGGTCGGCAGGCCCTCGACCATGCCGCCGCCCTCGACGCCGCGGATCGCGGTACACCAGTTGTGCTTGGCGAAAGCGTCGGTCATGCGGCTGCCCAGCGCATACGCTGCATTCACCCACAGGTAGCGGCCGTGCTCCTTGCCGCTGACGTCTTCCTCGAAGTTGAACGCCTCCACCGGCACGGTGCTGGCGCCGTAAGGCAGGCGGCCCAGCACGTGCGGCATGGTCAGGCCGACGTAGCGCGCGTCTTCCGAGGCGCGGAACGACTTCCACTTGGCGAACTCGGTGGAGTCGAATACCTTGGCCAGGTCGCGCGGCTTGGACAGCTCGGTGAAGGAATCCAGTCCGAACATGCCAGCGCCGGCGGCCGACAGGAAGGGCGCGTGCGCGGCGGCGGCGACGTGCGAGATCTCTTCCAGCATGTACAGGTCTTCGGGGTGGTTTCCGAACTCGTAGTCGCCGATGATGGCGCCGAAGGGCGCGCCGCCGAAGGTGCCGTATTCCTCTTCATAGACTTTCTTGAACAGCGCGGTCTGGTCGAACTCGGCGGCGCCCTTGAGGTCCTTCAACATGTCTTTCTTGTTGACGTTGAGCATCTTGATCTTCAGGCCGGTGCCGGTCTCCGACTTGTGCGTCAGATAGTGCAGGCCGCGCCAGGAAGCTTCCAGCTTCTGGAACTTCTCTTCGTGCATCACCGCGGACAACTGCTCGGAGAGCACCTTGTCGATGGCGGCGATACGCGCCTCGATCGATGCGACCATGTCGTTGGAGACCGTCACCTCGCCCTTCATCACTTCGCTGACCAGCTCGCTGATCAGGTCCTTGGTGCGGCTGCGCTCGCTGTCGCTTCGGGCGGCGCGCGACTTGTCGATGATGCTGTCGAGCAGGCTGCCCTCGGTGGCTTCGGCGGCGGCGGCCGCGGGTGCTGCTCCTTTTGCGGTGGCCATGGCTTATTCCCCTTCTTTCGCGGGCGTGGCTTCCTTGGAAAGCTGCGCAAGTTTTTCGGTGTTGGCGAGGATGTCGCCGAGCACTTCGCCCAGTTTGTCGTTGCCGTACATCTTGTTCTTCAGGTCGGACAGCTTGGTGCGCAGCTCGAGCAGCTGGCGCAGCGGCTCGATCTGCTTGGCCACGCTTTCCGGCTCGAAGTCGGCCATGCTCTTGAACTGCAGCTCCACCGCCATCTTGCTGCCGTCCTTCTGCAACTCGTTGTCGACGGCGAATTCCAGGCGCGGCTTGGAACCCTTGAGGACGTCGTTGAAGTTGTCGCGGTCGATGTTGACGAAGCTGCGGTCCTTCAGGCGCGGCAGCTCCTCGGCGGGGTTGCCGGAGAAATCACCCAGTACGCCCATCACGAAGGGCAGTTCCTTTTTCTCGACGGCGTCCCCTTTTTCGACGTCATAGGTAATCTGCACCCGCGGGCTGCGTACCCGGTCAAGAGTGTGTTGTCTGCTTTCGGCCATGTTACCCCTCTCCTTTTCAAATTCCACCACGGTGATCTTGCACATCAACAGCATAGAGGAGAAAATGCGCGCCGTAAACACTGGAGTCGGTGACGGTTATCACAAAATCGCGCAGCGACGGTGATGATTGTCACAAAAGGGCAAAGAATAGTCCGGGCAGGGCGCCACACAAACCTCAATGACATTGTCATCATGGTGGGCTGATGGCCCGCTTGTGCAATGGAAGTCGGGCAATATCAAAAACTTGCATGACGAATTTCAGGTAAAGTTGCCCCAGGACTTGGGGGTCCAGGGCAGGTGGAAATGCGGGTTCTAGGGGGCTTGGCCGGAGGCCGCATCAGCGGGCGAGGGCAGGCCAGGGGTCCATGCTGAAACTGACGAGCGGGGCGACAGGCGCATGCTGATGTGTTGCATTGGTGGCGACGCCGGCGCCCGCGGGAGCGCCAGGGGGCGCCGCGCGCGGCGTTTCACGGCGCTTCTGCTGGTGCTGGCGCTGGCCGCCTGCTCCCTCGACAAGGCCAATTCGCTGGCGGGGGGCAACTCCGAGGCGGAGGCGAAGAAGGACGCGGAATGGAGCTACCGTGAGCGCGGCGTGGTGCTCAACGTCACCGCCGACCCCGGACTCAACGAATACGGCGGCCTGGCGCACGCGGTGGTCCTGGTGATCGCGCAGACGGTCGAGCCGGCCGCCTTCAATACATTCGTGAAAAGCGCGCAAAGCGTCGGCAAGGCACTGGGCAGCGGCGAAGCGCCGGGCGTGCTCAACCTCGAGCGCGTGTACATCGAACCGGGCAGCACGCAGCGCGTGGTGCTCGACCGCGTCGACAAGGCGCGCTACATCGGCGTGGCCGCCGCCTATTTCGAGGGCGACCCGGCGCGCAATGCGCGCGTGTTCGCCATCGGCGTCGACGTCAAGACCACCGGTTTCGTGGTGAAGAACAGCGTTGCCACTCCCTTGCCCCTGGGCCTGAGCGTGCGCCTGGGAGACAAGGCCCTGCTCTATGCCCGTGCCACCGAGGTCGCCGAGGCGCTGCCCGACCGGGCTGGCGAGGTGCCGCCCGCGGCCCCGGCGCGGCCGGCGGATCCCTTTACGCGGGTGGAAGACCGCACCGGGCCCGGCACCCGGCTTGCCGGTGAGCACGCCGAAGGCAACGCCGCGCCACTCGACCTCTCCGACGGCAGTGACGCCGCGGCCAATCCGCCGCAGCGGCCGGCCGCACGATTCAAATAAGGCCGCACCATGCCCGCCAATTTCCCCCCAACCCTGTCGCCGCGTCCGCGCGGCGCCCACTGGTGCCGCTTGTGCCGTGCCGGGAGCAGCACCTAGATCATGCAGACCAATCGACCGATTTTCTGGTACCAGGGCTTGTTCCTGCAGCCGCAGCATTTCCAGCTGGCCGACCTGCATGCGCGCTCCCACGTGCTGCCGCTGATGCAGTCGGGACTGCCGTATTTCTGGGGCGCCGGGCAACTCGACCTGTCCACCGGCGGCCTGGCCAACGGCATGCTGTCGGTGAATTCGATGTCGCTGGTGTTCCGCGACGGCACCTTTATCGACGCGCCCGGCAACGGCGTGATCAAGCCGCGCTCTTTTGCCGAGGCCTGGACCGAGACCGACAAGCCGTTCCGCTGCTACGTCGGCGTCAAGCGGCTCTCCGAGGTCGAGCCCAACGTGACGGTGGTGGCCGATTTCGACGACATCGCCGGGGTGAAGACGCGCCTGGCGGCCTCCAGCGAGCCGGAGGAGATCCGCGACATCTACGGCGACGGCCCGCCGGCGCAGTTCAAGAGCCTGCGCTACGTGCTGCGGATCTTTTTCGAGAGCGAGCTCGAGCATCTCGACGACTACGACGTAATGCCGCTGGCCGAACTGGAACGCGAGGGCGACAGCGTGCGCCTGTCCGAGCGCTTCGCGCCGCCGTGCTACAGCCTCACCGGCGGCCC
>DATAZV010000536.1:0-24205 GCA_036271855.1 Burkholderiales bacterium | reverse complement strand
CATCCACAGGAATCTCGGCGCATAGGCACGACCGCACATGCCGTAGTTGCCGGCGCCGAATGAACCACCGATCACGACCGTGAATTTCGGTACGCCGGCGGTCGCAACCGCGGTCACGAGCTTGGCGCCATCGCGCGCGATGCCGCCGGCCTCATATTTCTTGCCGACCATGAAACCGGTGATGTTCTGCAAAAACAGGAGCGGGATGTTGCGCTGGCAGCACAGTTCGATGAAGTGGGCGGCCTTCAGCGCCGACTCGGAATACAGGATGCCGTTGTTGGCGATGATGCCGACCTGCATGCCCCAGATGCGCGCGAAGCCGGTGATCAGCGTGGTTCCATAACGCGCCTTGAACTCGTCGAACTCGGAGCCGTCGACGATGCGGGCGATGACTTCGCGCACGTCGTAGGGCTTGCGGCTGTCGGAGGAAACGGCGCCGTAGATTTCGCTGGCCGGGTAGAGCGGCTCGCGCACTTCGACGATGTGCTGGGTATGCGTTTTGACGTAGTTCAGGTTGCCGACGATGCGCCGGGCAATGGTCAGCGCATGCAGGTCGTTGTTGGCCAGGTGGTCGGCAACGCCTGACACACGCGTATGTACGTCACCGCCGCCGAGCTCTTCGGCGCTCACTACTTCGCCGGTGGCCGCTTTCACCAGCGGTGGGCCGCCCAGGAAAATCGTGCCCTGGTTCTTCACGATGATGGCTTCGTCGGACATCGCCGGCATGTAGGCGCCGCCGGCAGTGCAGGAGCCCATCACCACGGCGATTTGCGGGATGCCCTTGGCCGACATATTGGCCTGGTTGTAGAAGATGCGCCCGAAGTGGTCGCGATCCGGGAACACGTCTTCCTGGTTCGGCAGGTTGCCGCCGCCGGAGTCGACGAGATAAATGCAGGGCAGGTTGTTCTGCTCGGCGATTTCCTGGGCGCGCACGTGCTTTTTCACCGTCATCGGGAAATAGGTGCCGCCCTTGACGGTGGCGTCGTTGCACACCACCAGGCATTCGCGGCCGGAGACGCGGCCGATGCCGGTGATCAGCCCGGCGCCCGGCGCGGCGCCCTTGTACATCTCGTAGGCGGCGAGTTGCGAGAATTCGAGAAAGGGCGTGCCGGGGTCGAGCAGGCGTTCGACGCGCTCGCGCGGCAGCAGCTTGCCGCGTGAGAGGTGCTTTTGGCGCGTCTCTTCGGGGCCACCGAGGGCGAACTGCCCGACGTTCACCTTCAGGTCGGCGACGGCGGCGGCCAGCGCGGCTTCGTTGGCCTTGAATTCGGCGGAGCGGGGATTGATCTTGCTTTCGATGACGGCCATGCTTGTCCCGGGCCGCTGTTCACCAGCGGCTTTTAATGTTGACGTTTACGTTAACGTCAATTGTAGCAAGCCGCGGGCGCCGCCGTGCCCGCCCCTAGTCGATGATGCGCAGCCCCAGGATATCCAGCGCTTCCTGGATCGGGACAAAGAAGTTCACCTTTGCCACGCCCTTGGCGAGCCCGGAAACGGCGATGCCGACCACCCGGCCGCCGCGGTCGAGCAGCGGGCCGCCGCTGTTGCCAGGCAGGATGCTGACATCGCTCTGGACATAACGGTGGGTATTGATGGTGCGATAGGCGCTGACGATGCCGCGGGTCACCGTTCCGCTCAAGGCTTCGCCGAGAGGGGAGCCGATGGCGGTCACCTCGCTGCCGATGTTGCTCTCGACGGTGGCGATCGGCAATGCCATGAAGTCGCGCCCTTCGGTCTTGATCAGGGCGACGTCGCGGCCGCTGTCCTGCTTGACCACTTCGCCCACCAGCTCGCGCCCGGTGATCAGCTTGACGCGGACGAAGCGGCTGCCTGCGACCACGTGGCTGTTGGTCAGCACATAGCCGCCCTCCCCGACGAAAAATCCGCTGCCGCTGGCGCCCGCACGGGTGACGGTGACCACGGCGGCGCGCACGTTCGTCATGTTGTCGGCCAGGGAACCATTGAAAGAAGGCGCCCGCTTGAGCGCCAGCGCGGCGCTCGGCGAGCCGCCGGCCGCGGCTTCGGCGGTGGCGATTTCCGCGACGCTGCCGCCGGCCGCCGAACCGCCTTCGATCACCGCCTCACGGAACTTGGGATCAGCCAGCAGCTGGCGCACCGTCTGGCGGTAGGCCCGGCCGAAAAATTCGGACTCACGCATGGTTTCCGCGCCCTGGGTCTGGTAGCTGCCGCTGGTCTCGGCGGTATAGACGATCTTGCGCGACACCGGGTCGTAAAGCTGCCAGCGCACCTTGACGCGCACGCGCCCGTCGATGCGCGCGCCGCCGCCTCCCGGGCAATACTGGGTGTTGAATTCCTCCAGCAAGGCGCCGAGCTGCAGGTCGACTTGCGTCTGATCGGCATCTTCCTCGAACAGGCCGCGCTGGCCGACCGGGTCCGGGTAGCCGGCACGGGCGAATTCATCCCGGACCGGCGCCATCACGGGGCCGAGGATGCCGTCCTGGATGCGCGAGTTGAGCGAGAGGTTGGCCGTGCCGTTGCAGAACAGGCCGAACTTGATTTCTCCGAGGCGCTCTCCCTCGCGCAGCGCCGTGCGCAGGCGCGAAAAGCGCAGTGTCTTGGTCTTGGTGCCCTCGGCGATGACAATGGGTGCGTCGGCCGCCACTGCCGGCTGGGCGCCCGCCCCTGCAGAGGCCGCCGGCACCGCGGCACCGCCTGCGGCCGGAGCGGCCGGTTTGGCCGCCTCGGGCTGGGGCCGGATGGTACCGTCCGGGTTGCACTCGGGCGGGCGAGTCGGATAAGCCTGTGAAATGGGACGCTGGCAAGGGGGGATTCTCCAGTCGTCGGCGCCTGGAATGAAGGCCGGATCGACCGCATGCGCCGTGCCGCAGGCGCCGGACAATACAAGAACCGCCGCGATCCCTCGCGCGGCAAAAAGCCTTGAGCCTTTCACGATCCCTCCCCCGCAAGACCATCTCACCGCGGACGGCCCGCTATTTGAAATCTTCGAATTGTTGTCGCTTGCGGCAGCGCCCGATCATTGCGGCACCCGGCGGGTGCGCCGCGATTATTCCGCGCTTTCACTAGCCTACCGCTTTTTTTTGTCTTTCGCCACAATACGGTGCAAGCCAGGGAGGGCGCTTATTTGAACCTGGCGATCTTGCGTGCCGCGCCGGTGAGTTCGATGATGTGCATGCCGGTGTTGGCGCGATCGACGATGTAGATGTAGCCGCGATCATCCACTTCGACGTTGTTGGTCTGGATCGCGATCTTGCAGCGGTCGGCGCCGTCCACCTTGACGCAGCGCTTGGCGGTGTTTTTGGTGACGGCGGGAATGTAGAAGGCGGCCTGCTTCGGCGACCAGGGGTTGCGGATGTCGACCGCGCGCAGGCCGGCGTTGAAATAGGCCAGGAACATCAGGCGCTGGTAGTAGATCGGCGTGTAGCTTTCATGCGAAGAGTGGGTGCCGAAGCGGCCGCCGACGTCGCAGTAGTGACCTTCGCTTTCGGGCACGTTGAAGTTGGAGACGGAGTAGGGCTTGGTCTGGTCGGAAAGGTCGACCATGTACATCATCTGCCGGTCCTCCCTGCACTCGTTGGCGGTGGATTCGCTGGTGACGACGATGAAGTCGCGCCTGGCGCCCTTGCTGTCGCGGGCGAAATCCGGCACCGGCATGTCGAGCAGCGGGAACACGGTGTGGGCACCGACAGTGGGGTATTGGTCCAGCCGCCCGAGTTGCGGATACAGCAGGTTGGCGGGGGTGGGCTTGAAGCGCTCGGCTTCGGGGACGCTGGGGTCGCCCTTCAGGAGCTTGTCGCGGTCGAGCACCTGGATGATCCCGCCGCGCGAGGTGCCGTAGCCGAAGAACATGCGGTTGCCGGCGCGCATCGGGCCGTGCACGCCTTGCGGGATCGGGTCCATGGTCGAACCCGGCTCCTGCCCGGCGATGCCGAAGTCGCGGATGAACTTGGGGTGCAGGGGGTCGGACAGGTCGTATATTTTTGTCATGCGCGCGACGCGCCAGCCATCCGGGCGGCCGTCGGACACCAGATAGGCGATGCCGGTGTCGCATTCCCACCAGTTCTTGTGGGTGTCCTTGAGGCCGGTGACGACGTCGATCAGGAGCGTCGGATTTTCCGGGGTGGTGACGTCCCAGATCTGGTGGCCGATGCCGCCGTTGGTGCGCAGCAGGTAGAACTTGGCGGGGTCGCCATGCGGCAGTTCCTTGCCCGAGCAGACGCGGGTCATTTGCGCGCCGCCCTGCTCGTCCAGTCCCGGCTGGCCGGGGATGTGCTTGAGGTATTTGGGGTGGTGCGGGTCGGTCACATCGACGATCGAGGTGCCGTTGTTTTCAGGCTGGCCGGTCATCGGGTTGACCGGCTGTGGGATATCGGCATTGCCGCCATGGTGGCCGATGTAGGCGATGTAGCGGTCGCCCTGGTGCTCGATGGTGGGCTGGTAGGCGCTGCGGGCCTGCAGGTCGCTGTAGCCGACCAGGCGCATGTCGTGCGACTTTGCCTTCATCGAGGACTTGGCGGGCGCCGGGGCATTCGCCGCATGGGCGGTGCCGGCGGCACATAACAGGCCCAAGGCCAGCGCAGCGGCGCGCAGCGGCCTAACGGCGAGCGCAGCGGCACGCAGCGGCGTGACGGCGAGCGCAGCGGCGCGCAGGGTGAAACAGGGGGCAGCGTGCAAGGGATGCATGTGTGTCTCCGATTGTTGTTGTGATTCGCCGCCGCTGTGTCGCGGCGTGCTGCTACTGCCTGATGCGTACTACGGTAGAGCGGCGATCCGGCTGCGCGCGGCAGCATACTCCGCTTTGATCTGCGCCGCCGCTTGCGCGACGGTGCCGATGCCGCGAATCTGCCCCACGCCCTGGCCGACGCCCCAGATGTCTTTCCAGGCCTTGGCCGCGCCGTTGCCGAAATTCATCTGCGAAGGGTCGGAGACGGGCAGATTGTCCGGGTCCAGCCCAGCGTTGACAATGCCCTTGCGCAAATAGTTGCCATGCACGCCGGTGAACAGGTTGGTGTAGATGACGTCGGCGGCAGTTGATTCGACAATCGCCTGTTTGTAGGCCTCGCTGGTGTTGGCCTCCTGCGTGGTGAGCCAGCGCGTACCCATGTAGGCGAGGTCGGCGCCCATCGCCTGCGCGGCCAGGACGTGCTCGCCCTTGGTGATGGCGCCGGCGAGAACCAGAGTGCCGTCGTAGAACGCGCGCACCTCGCCCAGCAGGGCAAAGGGCGAAAGCGCACCGGCATGGCCACCGGCACCGGCGGCGACCAGGATCAGGCCATCGACGCCGGCTTCCAGCGCCTTTTTGGCGTGGCGGATGCTGATGACGTCCGACAGCACGATGCCGCCGTAGGAGTGCACTGCGTCCAGCAGCTCTTTGGGCGGGGCGCGCAGGCTGGTGATCCACACCGGCACCTGGTGCTTCAGGCACACGCCGATGTCATGCTGCAGCCGGTCGTTGGACTGGTGCACGATCTGGTTCACCGCGAAGGGCGCCACGTTGGCAGCGGGGTTGGCGGCTTTGTACTCCGCCAATTCGCCCTTGATCTGCGTCAGCCAGACGTCGAGCTGGTCGGCCGGGCGCGCGTTGAGCGCGGGAAAGGCGCCGACGATGCCGGCCTTGCACTGCTCCACCACCAGCTTCGGGCTGCTGGCGATGAACAGCGGCGAGCCGATCACCGGTAGGGCCAGGTTCTGCAGCAGCGGGGAGGTGATCATGGTCGGCGCGATCCGAAGGCAGGTGGGGCGCCTAGTCTAATGCAGCGGCGTCTGCCAGGGCGACTCGGGTTTGCCTGCCGTGCACGAACGTGCGTGGCGGGCGTAGACTTGGCAGCGTCGTCCCGCAGGAGAGTGCCATGAACGCGCCCCACGTCTTGCCCGGCTCGGATGCCACCCACGAAGTGCTCAACCAGCCCGCGCCGCTGGAAAACTACAATCTCTTTACGACCAACCGCGCGCTGCGCGACGCATTGGCCTTCAACGGCGGCGCGGAACATGCCGGAGCGCTCGAATCGATCGGCGCGCAACTGGGCACGGTGGAAATGTTCCAGGCGGGCGCGCTGGCCAACCAGTACACCCCGCAACTCAGGACGCATGACCGCAACGGCCGGCGCATCGACCAGGTGGAGTTTCACCCGGCGTATCACACGCTGATGCGCGCGGCGCTGGGCTGGGGCCTGCATACCGGGCCGTGGGCCGAGAAGGCGGCAGCGGGGCACGTGAAGCGCGCCGCCGGCTTCATGCTGTTCACCGAAGTCGAGGCCAGCGTGCTGTGCCCGGTGTCGATGACCTACGCTGCGATTCCGGCGCTCAAGTTCAACCCGGCGATTGCCGCCGCCTGGCTGCCCAGACTGTACGGGCGCGAATACGACCCGCGCTTCATTCCGGCGGCGCAAAAGACCGCGCTCACCATGGGCATGGGAATGACGGAAAAACAGGGCGGGTCGGACGTGCGCGCCAACACCACCACCGCCTTGCCCGAAGGCCGCGACGAGTTCGGCGATGTTTACGCCGTCACCGGCCACAAGTGGTTCATGTCGGCGCCGATGTGCGACGCCTTCCTGGTGCTGGCGCAGGCGCCGGGCGGGCTTAGCTGTTTCTTTTTGCCGCGCATCCTGCCGGACGGCACGGTGAACCCGATCCACATCCAGCGCCTGAAAGACAAGCTGGGCAATCGCGCCAACGCCAGTTCGGAAGTCGAATTCCACGGCGCGCGCGCCTGGGCGGTGGGCGAGGAAGGGCGCGGGGTGCCGACCATCCTGGAGATGGGGACGATGACGCGCCTGGACTGCTCGCTCGGCACCTGCGGGCTGATGCGCCAGTCGCTGGCCCTGGCGCTGAACCACGCGGCGCAGCGCAAGGTGTTCGGCCGCCTGCTCGGCGAGCAGCCGCTGGCGCAAAACGTACTCGCCGACCTGGCGCTGGAGTCGGAAGCCACCACCGCGCTGGCCCTGCGCCTGGCGCGCGCCTTCGACGCCGGCGATGACCACGGCGAGACCGTGCTGCGGCGCCTGCTGACGCCGGTGGCCAAGTTCTGGATCTGCAAGCGCGGCGCGGCGTTTTGCCAGGAGACCATGGAAACGCTGGGCGGCAACGGCTATGTCGAGGAGAACGGCATGGCGCGCCTGTACCGCGAAATGCCGCTGAATTCGATCTGGGAAGGCGCCGGCAACATCATGTGCCTGGACCTGCTGCGCGCCCTGCGCAAGGGGCCGGAGGCGCTGCAGGTGCTGGCGGGCGAACTTGCCATTGCGCAAGGCCGCAACCCTGCCTACGACCGTTACACCGCGCGACTCAAGGACCGGATTGCCGCCGGCGACCTGCATGAAGGCGGCGCGCGGCGCCTGGCGCAGGAGGTGGCGCTGGCGGTGCAGGCCTCGCTGCTGCTGCGCCATGCGCCGGACTTCGTCGCCGACAGCTTTTGCGCCTCGCGCCTGGACGGCGACTGGGGCCAGACCTTCGGCAGCCTGCCGCCGAAACTGCCCCTCGAAGCCCTGATGGCGCGCGCGATGCCGGCTTGAGCGGCGGCACAGGGCCGCGCACAAGCGCTTGCGGTAGGATGGCCGGGGTTCACATCAACAACAACATCAAGCGCCCCCCATGTCCATCCTCGCCAATTACCGCAGCAACCAGAAAGACAAGCGCGCCCTGCGCCGCCCTTCCGAACTCGAATTCGCCATCGCCGACGGCATCGACTACGTCAACCCGGCGCACTGGGACGCCGTCACCCGCGACGCCGGCTTTTTTTTCGAACGCAGCTACCTGCGCGTGCTGGAGAGCGCCGGGCCGGAGAACCTGACGCCGCGCTACGCCCTGATCTACCGTAACGGCACGCCAGTGGCGGTGCTGAACATGCAACTGGTGCGCATCGAAGCGGCGCGCATGCGCAAGGAACCTGCCGCTTTGCAACAGGCCGCGAGCCGCAACCCGGCCAAGCGCCTGATGCGCCATCTCGGCAAGCCGGCGGCGGCGACCCTGGGCGAACGGGTGCGCCAGCGCGTGCTGGTGTGCGGCAACCTGCTCTCCTACGGCTTTCACGCCGCCGCCTTTGCCGCCGGCACGCCGCCCGAAACGGTGTGGCCGGCGATCGCGGAAGTGTTGTACCGCGTGCGCCGCGCCGAGAAGCTTTCGGGGCAGACCAACTTCGTGCTGATCAAGGATTTGACGGCGCCGGAACTCAAGTCCAGCCGCATCCTGGAGAAGTTCAGTTTTCACGCGGTTCAGACCGAGCCCAACATGATGCTGGAGCTGAACCCGGCGTGGAAAAACCATGAGGGTTATCTGGCGGGCATGGCCTCGAAGTATCGCAGCGCGGTGAAAAACCAGATCCTCAAGCCCATCGAGGAGGCCGGCTGCACGCTGGTGGTGGTGAAAGACGTCGGCGCGGTGGCCGCGCGCCTGCAGGCCTTGTACCTGGAGGTGCACCAGAACGCCGGCCTGCGCCCGGTGACCCTGCCCGAAGCTTACTGGCCGGCACTGGCCGCTGCCGCCGGCAACCGCCTGCGGGTAATTGCCTTGATGCAGGGCGATGCGATGCTGGGTTTCATCGGCTGCCTGAAGGACGGCAACACCGGCGTGGCGTATCACATCGGTTTCGACCGCGCCGCTTCCGCCGGCCTGCCGATCTACCTGCGCCTGCTGCACGCGGCCATCGAGCACCTGATTGCCATGGGCGCGGCACGCGTATCGCTCGGGCGCACCGCGCTGGAGCCGAAGGCGCGCCTGGGCGCCAAGCCGCAGCCGATGTCGGTGTGGATGCGCCACCAGCAGCCGCTGATCAACCAGGTGACGCGGCGCCTGCTGGGCTTTGCGCAGCACGATGAGGCGCCCGAGGTGAGCCCGTTTAAAAAGGAAAAAGAGAAGGTGGCTTGACCGGTCACCGCCGGGCAATGCGGGCATGGGATAATTGATGGTTTGTCCCATCCCAACTTTGGAGTTTCCGCATGCGCCGCGTGTCGCTGACCCGCTACCTGATTGAACAACAACGCGACAAGCAGTCGATTCCTTCCGACCTGCGGCTGTTGATCGAAGTCGTTTCCCGCGCCTGCAAGGCGATTTCCAACACCGTCGCCAAGGGCGCGCTGGCCGATGTTCTCGGCGGCGCCGGCAGCGACAACGTGCAGGGCGAAGCGCAGAAAAAGCTGGACGTGATTTCCAATGAAATCCTGCTCGAAGCCAATGAATGGGGCGGCCACCTGGCGGCCATGGCTTCCGAGGAAATGGAAATCCCGCACCAGATTCCGCACCGCTACCCGAAGGGCGAATACCTGCTGCTGTTCGACCCGCTGGACGGCTCCTCGAACATCGACGTCAATGTGTCGGTGGGCACCATCTTTTCGGTGCTGCGCTGCCCCGACGGCGTCACCGAGCCCAACGAGCAGGCCTTCCTGCAGCCGGGCACCAGACAGGTGGCGGCGGGCTTCGCGGTCTACGGCCCTTCCACCCTGCTGGTGCTGACCTTCGGCCACGGCGTGGTGGTGTTCACCCTGGACCGCGAACAGGGCAGCTTCGTGCTGACCCAGGAGAACGTGCAGATCCCGGAGGAGACGGCGGAGTTCGCCATCAACATGTCGAACGCGCGCCACTGGGAGCCGGCGGTGAAGCGCTATGTCGACGAGGCGGTGGCCGGCGCCACCGGGCCGCGCAAGAAGGACTTCAACATGCGCTGGATCGCCTCGATGGTGGCGGACCTGTACCGCATCCTCACCCGCGGCGGCATCTTCATGTACCCGGTGGACGCGAAGCGCCCCGGCGGGCGGCTGCGCCTGATGTATGAGGCCAACCCGATGGCCTTCATCGTCGAGCAGGCGGGCGGCGCGGCCAGCACCGGGCGCGAGCGCATCATGGACCTGCAACCGACGCAACTGCACCAGCGCGTCGGCCTGGTGATCGGCTCGAAGAGCGAAGTCGAGCGGGTGATGCGCTACCATACGGACTGACATGTCCTCCGCCGATCTTCCGCTTGCCACGCCCGCCGGCCCCGACGAATCGGCGCCTGCCGAGTCGGCCCTTGGTGGGCCGGCCCCTGCCAGGCCGGCCCCTGCCAGGCCCACCCCGAGCAGCCTGCGCGACAAGGCGCTGGCGGCGCTGATCCATTTTTCGCTGAGCCTCGTCGCCACCGTCAGCCTGGCGGCGGCGATGTGGTTTGCGCTCTACCCGCCGCCCTACTTCTGGATCGACGGCGGCATCAGCGTGCTGAAAATCCTGGTGGTGGTCGACCTGATTCTTGGGCCCGCGCTCACCTTCGTGGTGTACAACCGCGCCAAGCGCGAGTGGAAGCGCGATCTCGCCATCATCGCCATGGTGCAGATCATCGCCTTCGCTTACGGCGCGAACACCATGGCACGCTACCGCCCGGTGTTCGCGGTGTACATCGACCGCAGCTTTTTCGCCGTCACCTGGCCGAAGGTGGAGATGGCAACCCCGAACCTGGATAAGCCGCGCGCCCTGCACAATGCGGACTGGGGCCCGACCCTGGTGGTGATGGACCTGCCGGCCGATGCGCACCAGCGCCTGGACCTGCTGCGCCGCGTGAATCCCGACGGCACCAATGCGTTACCCGGCATGGGCGAGCGTTACCTCGCCTTTTCCGGGCCGGTGCAACAGAAAATCCTCGATGACTCGGCCGATGTGGAAACCCTGGCGCGCGGCAATGCCGACATCGCGCGCGAGCTGGCGCGCGTCAAGGCTGCGCATCCGGGGCCGCTGTCCAACTACTCGTTCCAGCCCCTGGTCGGGCGCGACGCCGAGTGCATGCTGATGATCGAAAAGGCCAGCGGCAAGCCGGTGGACTGCATGCGCTGACGCGCGCTCAAAAGTACACCCCTACTTTTGAGCGGGCTGCAATGTCAAAAATCACCGGCCGAGCCGGATGATTTTCGAGGTGAAAATACTACGCCTGCTTCGCGTGAAGCAGGCGCAAACGGCGCGGTCTCGTGCCGTTGATGTGGTCTCTTGGGGCCGCGTCGGCCCTGCGCAACGCCGAAAATTTCCCGGCCGGCTCAGTGCTTGCCGACGATGTTCATCGCGATCAAAAAGCGCGACACCATGTTGTAGGCGCCGATGGTGGCCATGACTTCGACCAGCTCGCCCGGATTGAAGTGCGGGCGCAGGCGGTCGAATTGCGCATCGGTCAGCTTCACATCCTTGGTCAACGTATCGGTGGCGGAAAGGATGGCCTGCTCCAGGTCGCTGAACTCGCTACCGATCGCGGGCTGTTTCAGCGCCTCGATCTTGGCATCGCTCATGCCGGCCTTTTGCGCGTGCGGAATGTGCGCCTCGAATTCGTATGAGGCGCCATTGAGCACCGCCACCCGCAGGATGATCATCTCGCGGATCGCCGCGTTCAGCGAGGACTTGTTGCGCACCGCCGAGAGCATCTGCTCCCAGCCGTCGCAAATCGCCGGGCTGTTGATCAGGATCTTGTACAGCGCCGACACCCGCCCGCGCGCCTTGGCGATGCGCGCTTCCTGCTCCGCCAGTTCGGGACGGGTACCGGGTTCGACCTCAGGGACTCGAAAAGTCATATCGATCTTTCATTCGAGAACGTCACCGTTTCGAGCTACCGAACAGTCGCGCCCCGATTTTTCGTGGATTTTTAGTTCCAAAAAATCGTCCGGCTCCGCCGGCGATTTTGACCATATAGAACCAGGCAAAAGTAGGTTTTTACTTTTGCCTGCTCACATCTCACATCCCTTGGCTTTCAGCGACTTGTCGACCCAGCTGCGGTCGAGCGTGCCCTTGGATATCTGCTTGAAGGTTTCGGCCTCGTCAGCGGCCTTTTTCCACGCCTTGTCGATCAGTTCCGCCGCCAGGGCCTGGGGCACGGCAACGATGCCGTCTTCATCGCCGACGATGATGTCGCCGGGCATCACCACCATGCCGCCGACCGAGATCGGCACGTTGATTTCGCCGGGGCCGTCCTTGTAGGGGCCGCGATGCGATACGCCCCTGGCATATACCGGGAAGGTGGACTTGGCCAGCGCACCGGCGTCGCGGATGGCGCCGTCGATCACCATGCCGGCGACCTTGCGCTTGGCGGCGTGGGTGCTCATGATTTCGCCGATGATGGCGGTGGTGGTTTCACCACCGGCATCGACGATGATGACGTCGCCGGGCTGCGCGATGTCGATCGCCTTGTGCACCATCAGGTTGTCGCCCGGGGGCACGCGCACGGTGAGGGCCACGCCCAGCATGTGGCCGCCCTTGTGCATCGGCTGCAGGTCGACCGCGCCCTGGATGCGCCCCATGCTGTCGGACAGGTGGGCGGCCACCACGTTTTTGAACTTTTTGAGCAGCGCGGCGGGCGGGCGCTTGGGCGCGGGCAGGATGCGAAAACCGTAATTGGCCATTTAGAAATGTCTCCAGCGTGGGTAAGGGTTGCCGGGGCGGGCCCGCGGCAGGGTAAACACCCGCATTGATGAGTGCCGGGCGCCGTAAATCACAGGCCGCGATTATGCACCGCCTGCGGGCCGCCGGAGCGCCGCTTTCACGCATGGGCGATTGATAGGCTCAATTAATGGAATTGGGAGAATCAATTGGCCGACGCTATCGTTTTTACCTATCATTACATCTATTGCGATTGATTTCAGCTAAACAACCAAGGACGCCGACCATGACCACCCGCCCGGAACTCAAAACCTACGCCAACCTCGAAGCCGCTTTTGCCGGCGAGTCGATGGCGCATATCAAGTACCGCTATTTTGCCAAACTGGCGCGTGCCGCCGGTGACGAAGATACCGCTCGTGTGTTCGAGGCCACCGCCGACCAGGAAGTGGCGCACGCTTTCGGCCATCTCGACCTGCTCTACCCCGCGAAAGAAATGACGCCGGCGCGCGCGCTGGAAATCGCGATTGCCGGGGAAACCTACGAATACACCGAGATGTATCCGAAATTCCGCGAGACGGCCATAGCCGAGGGCAATAGTGCCGCCAGTCGCGAGATCGAGGAGCAGATCGCCGAATCCAAAGAGCACGCCGAACTGTTCGCCGCCACGCTGGCCAAGGCGGCCAAGCGTTTTGCCGCGCTGGCCAAGGTCGAGGAGCGGCACGCCGCGCACTATCGCGACCAGTTGGCGAAAGTGGCGCAGCAGCCGCTGACCGCTTGAGTAATCACCTATCCCGAATTCAATCCATCTTAAGGAAATTTCATGAGCGACGAACTCAAGGTGTGGCAATGCGTGGTCTGTGGATTTATCTACGATGAGGCCGTGGGCATGCCGGATGAAGGCATCACCGCCGGTACCCGCTGGGCCGACATCCCCGCTGGCTGGGCCTGCCCGGAATGCGGCGTGGCCAAGGCGGATTTCGAGATGGTCGAATTCGCGTAGGCCGCGCAGCGGGGGTCGTCCCGGGCGGCAGGTTAAACTGCGGCTGGCGGCTTCCCATGGCCGTACACCGCACGGAAAGCGCATGAGCAATTCGACCGAAGACTGGCCAAGCCGTTTCCAACAACTCGGCCTGCAGGAGATGCTGCGTTTGGCGAAACTGCGCGCGCCGCTGAAGCTGAAAGCGAAGCGCTTCTGGTTCCTGCGCCACGGCGAGACCGAGGGCAACGCCACGCGCATCATCCAGCACGCCGAGATTTCGCTCAATGCGCGCGGCTTCGAGCAGGCCGAGGCCGCCGGGCGGGTGCTGCAGGGCGAGCCCTTCACGCGCATTTACGGCAGCACCATGACCCGCGCCTGGCAGACCGCCGAGACGGTGGCGCGCCTGTGCGGCAAGACCGCGCTCCCGGAGCCGCGCCTGCGCGAGCGCTGGTTCGGCGACCTGGTCGGCACCACCTCCGTCGGCCTCAACTGGAGCCTGGACCCGGTCAATGGCGAGCGCGCCGCCGACTTCGTCACCCGCATGTGCGACGCCGCCGAGGCCCTGCTGGCCGACGAGGTGCCGACCTTGCTGGTGGCGCATGGCGGCAATCTCTACGTGCTGGCCTTCGCGCTGAACATCGAGCTGAAGATCGCGTACATCGCCAATGCCACGCCGCTGTATTTCGAGTACGACGAGGCGGCAAAGCAGTGGAGCATCCATCCCCTCACCGCGCCCAGCGGCCCGGTGTTGATGCCCAGCTAGAGCTTCAACTCCCAGTTCTGCCCGACCAGGTCGACGCCGAAGGAGTGGTGCTTCTCCTCCTTCACCAGCACGAAGCCGGCCTCCTGGTAGATGCGCCGGGCGGCGTGCAGGCAGTCGTTGGTCCATAGCGTCAGCTTGCGGTAGCCCTTGCTGCGGGCGAAGCGGATGCATTCGTCCACCAGGCGCTGCCCCAGCTTGATGCCGCGCGCGGCGGGGTCGACGATCAGCAGGCGCAGCTTGGCCACCTGCTTTGATTCCCGCACCAGGAACACCGAGCCGACATTGACGCCGTCGCGTTCGGCGATCCAGCAGTACTCCCACTGCGGGTCGAACTTGCTGATGAACCGGCCGGCGATCTCCGCGACCAGGGCTTCGAAGCTGATGTCCCAGCCATACTCCTGCACGTAGAGCGCGCCGTGCCGCGAGATCACCCAGCCGATGTCGCCGGGCTGGTGGCTGCGGATCAGGCAGGAAGAAGCGCCGGCGGCGCCGGGCTCGACCAGTTGCTCGATGGCCTGCATCGCTTCGACCAGACGCGCCTGCGCAGGCGGCGCCAGCGCGCCCAGCAGGGCCTCGGCCTCTTGCTGCGAGCGTTGCTCCAGGGGCGCGAACAGCTTGCGGCCCTTGGGCGTCAGGGAGAGGATGTTCTGCCGCGCGTCCGCGGGCGCCGGCGCCTTGCGCAGCAGCCCCTGCTTCTCGAAGCCGGCCAGGGTGCGGCTGAGATAGCCGCCGTCCAGGCCCAGCTCGCGGCCCAGGGTGGTGGCCGAAAGGCCGTCGCGGTGCGCCAGCTCATACAGCAGGCGCACCTGGGTCAGTGAATAAGGGCTTTGCAGCAGGCCCTCGCGCAGCGCACCGATCTGCCGCGTATAGAAGCGGTTGAAGCGGCGCATCGCCTGGGCGCGGGCGGCCAGGCCGGGAACCGTAGCGAGCGGCGAGGGAGGCGGCAGGTGAGGCAGCGAAGCAGGGGGACGCGGCATGATGGAAGGCAAGCACGGGACAGATACATGCGATAGTCAAACTATTGCTTGCTTTTGTCAAGTAACTGGATTTTTTCTCGAGGCGCCCGCGTCGCCGGGCATGCATGCACGCCCGAAGTGATTTCGGCTATATTGTCCTGCGACGAGGGCGCGAGCAGGCGCCGGTTTCATCGCCGCAATGGCTATCCGAATTACACCCTATCCTCCTACGCCGCATGCCGACGCCCGCCCTACCCCTCGCTCCGGCCGCCGCCCAACCCGCCGCCCGCCTGGCCTTGCGCGAGCGCAACAAGCTGGACAAGCGCGAGCGCATCCGCAGCGCCGCCGCCGAGCAGTTCACCCGTGAAGGCTATGCCAATGCCACCCTGCGCGACATCGCGCGCGACGCCGGCGTCGGCCTGGGCACCCTGTTCAACTACGCCGCCGACAAGCGCGACCTGGTGTTCCTGATTTTCAACGAGGAGCTGGGCGCCCTCACCGACCAGATTTTGGCCGCGCCGCCGCAGCCCGGCGGGCTGCTGGAACAGCTGATGCCGATTTTTCGCGCCCATTACGGCTTTTTTGCCGAGCGCCCCGCGCTTGCGCGCATCCTGCTGCAGGAACTCACCTTCTACTCCGAAGGCAAGCATGCCACCGAGTTCCACGCCATCCGCAAGCGCCTGATCGACGGCGTGGCGCGGCGCGTCGCCGCCGCCCAGGCCGCCGGCCAGCTCAAGCAAAGCGAGTCGCCCGAACTGGTCGCGCGCCTGCTGTTTTTCGTCTACTCCGCCTCGCTGCGCTGGTGGATCGCCGCGCCCGAACCGCGAGCCGAGGCCGGGGCGATGGAACTGCGGCGCCTGCTGCAGTTGCAGATGGACGGGCTGACGGCTTAGAGGCCCAGAACGCGTTCCGCGTTGCCGTGATAAATCTTTTCCATCACGGTATCGCTATAGCCCAGCTCGCCCCACTCTTTCAGGATGCGCTCATACGGCATGCTCGGATAGTCGCTGCCGAACATGATCTTGTCCTGCAATCTGCCGCGCATGTCGACCTTGAGGTTGCCGGGAAAATACTTCGGTGCCCAGCCTGACATTTCCCAGTAGACGTTGCCCTTGTGCAGGCACACGGCGGTGGTCTCGTCGACCCAGGGCCAGCCGGGGTGGGCCATGATGATTTTCAGGTTCGGGAAATCGGCGGCGAGGTCGTCGATGGCGGAGGGGTGGGCGTGGCGGATGCGCGCACCGTTGCCGCCCGGCATGCCGGCACCCATGCCGGTGGTGCCGACGTCTATCATCACCGCCGCCTTCAGTTCATTGATGACTTCGAACAGCGGGTAATAGCGATGGTCGTTGACCGCGAAGTGCTGCATGATGGGGTGGAAGTGAAAGCCGATCAGCCCCAGCTCGTTCACCGCCTTTTTCACCTGTCGCATCGCGATCTCGCCCTTGGCCGGCTCGACCGCGCCCCAAGCCTGGATGATGCGCTCCGGATGGCGCTTCCACATCGCGTGCACGTCTTCGTTGGTGACGGGCTTGGTTGCCACCGTCGTTTCCAGGTCAAGCGCCACCAGCACGGCTTGCACGCCGGCGCCGGTGAAGTCCTTGATCACGTCTTCTTCGCTCTTGCCAGTCCACTCGCGCTTCCAGTAGCGCGCCAGCTCGGCCGGATAAGGCCCTTGGGCGTTGATCCATTCCTGGGTGCCGGGGTAGCAGTGCAAATCGATAATACGCATCTCATTTTCCTTTCCGGTTCCTTATTTGGCTTCGGCCGCGAGTTTGCCCGCGACCATTTCGACCAGCGCTTTTTTCGACACCTTGCCGAAGGTGGAGACCGGGAATTCGCCCAGTACTTCGAGGCGCTCGGGCAGTTTGAATTTGGCGATCTCGCGGGCGATCAGGAATTCGACGATCTCTTTCAGCGTCAACGCGTGACCGCTGCGCAAGATCACGCAGGCGCAGGTCTTCTCGCCCATGTGCGGGTCGGGCATGGCGACGCAGGCGACGTTTTGCACCGCCGGGTGCATCAGGATCAGGTTTTCGATTTCCTCGGCGGAAATTTTTTCGCCGCCGCGATTGATCAAATCCTTCTTGCGGCCCTCCACAACGTAGTTGCCGCTGGGGTGCAGGCGCATCAGGTCGCCGGAGCGGTAGAAACCGTCGGACGTGAACTGGCGCGCGTTGTACTCCGGCACGCCGAAATAGCCACGCAGGGTGTAGGGGCCGCGGCAGGTGAGCTCGCCGGTTTCACCGGGGGCGACTTCGCGGCCTTCTTCATCGAGTAGCAGCACTTCGTCGTCCGGGCAGATCGGGCGGCCGCAGGTTTCCAGGCGCACTTCTTCGGGATCGTCGAGATGGACGAAAAACAGCATGCCTTCGGACATGCCGAAATTTTCCTGCACCGTCACGCTGGGGATCAATTGCTTGGTGCGCAGGCGCACCTCGGGCTGCATGCGCTGGCCGCCGCTCTGGATCACCTTGAGCGAAGACAAATCGTAGTCGCCGATCGCCGGGCTGTTGATCAGGCGAATCAGCAGCGCCGGCACCACCTTGAGATGCGTCACCCGGTATTGCTGCATCAGGGCGAACATGTCTTCCGGCTTGGTGCTGGTGGAGAGCACCACCTTGCCGCCGTTGAAAAAGTAACCCTGGATGCCCGGGCAGGCCAGCGGCAGGTTGTGGGCGATCGGCAGCACCAGCAGCAGCACGGAGGCGTCCGTCACGCCGCACACCGGCGCGGCGGTCTTGGAGTTGTAGGCGTAGTCGTTGTGGGTGCGCGGGATCAGCTTGGGCACGCCGGTGGTGCCGCCGGAGAGTTGGAAGATCGCCGGGTCGGTGGGATCTATTTTTATTTTTTCGAGTTGCGAGCTGGCGAGGATGGGCGGATCGGCGATCAGCGCCATCAGCGAATGCTCGCCCTCGCCCGGCTTGCCGAGCACGATGCGCAATTTCAGCGTAGCCGATTCATCGGCCACGCGCTTGACCATCGGCCCGAAAGCGAAATCACCCTGGCTTTCCGGATAGACGCACGCCGTCGCGCCGGAAATCTTCACGAACTGGCTGACCTCGGTGTAGCGGTGCGTGGACAGCGCGGCGATGGGAATGGCGCCGATCTTTTGCAGCGCGAAGTAGAGAAACACGAACTCGACCACGTTGGGCAATTGCAGCACTACCGGGTCCAGCGGCTTCAGGCCGAGTTCGAGCAGGTTCAGCGCCAGGTTGTCGCTGATCTCGTCGATCTCGCCATAGGTGTACTGGTGGCCGCGGTCGATGATGGCGACGCGGCGGCGGTACTTCTTGAATACCGCGTCGAATTCTTCGGCCAGCGACCTGTCCTGCCAGTAGCCTTTTTCGCGGCACATCGCCGCGTATTCGGGCGGAAAGGGAACGACGCCTTCGAGCATGATCAGGCCCTCAGGTCGAACTGGTGAAACCGCCGTCAATGACGATGATCTCGCCCGTCACGAAGCGGTTGGCGGTGATCAGGGTCATCATGGTTTCGGCGACATCTTCGGCGGTGACGCAGCGCTTCAGCGGCGTGGCCTTGGCGCGGCGGCCCATCAGGTCTTCGTACTTGTCTTTGAGCATGCGCTGCATCCAGTCGCCTTCCATCCAGCCCGGGGCGACCGCATTGACGCGGATCTGCGGCCCAAGGTTCAGCGCCAGGGTCTTGGTGAGATTCACCACCGCCGCCTTCGAAGCGGCATAAGGCAGGGGCTGCGGGCCGGGGCGCAGGCCGACGATGGACGCCGTGTTGACGATGCAGGCATTCGGCGCGGCTTTCAGCAGCGGCAGCGCGGCGCGGGTCACCTGGAAGATGCTGCGCACGTTCACCGCAAAGACGCGGTCCCACTCGTCGAGGTCCAGGCCGTCCATGTCTTTCGGCTTGACTTCGGTGGTGGTGCCGGCGTTGTTGATCAACACGTCCATGCGGCCGAACTTGGCAGCGACGGCGGTGATCATCGCCTTGACGGCGGGGTCGTCGCTGACGTCGGCCTTGCACAACAGGGTTTGCGCACCCAGCTTTTCGGCATCCGCCGCGGTGGCCTTGGCAGCGGCGTCGCTGCGGCTGTAGTTGATGGCGACGTCGTAGCCGGCAGCGGCCAGCGCCAGCACCGCCGCGCGGCCGATGCCGCTGGCGGCGCCGGTCACCAGGGCTACCGGCCTGGTTGATTGGGGTTCACTCATGAAACTGTCTCCGGAAAAGATGATGAAGTGCCGCGCATCAGGCGGCGCGTTGTTGATCGAACTCTTGCTGGTTCAGGGACCAACTAAAAAATGAACATGTTCATGTTCCAGATTTTTGCCGAGGCTGTCAAGTCTGGCAAACTACATCCGTGGTCGGAACCCGGAAAAAGACAGGAGTCTCGGCCGGTGGCGGCGCAAAACAACAGTAAACAACAGGTTTTTTTCTGTTTTTCGTTCCACCACAGGACACACGAAAAAAAGGAATGTTCACGGCTTGGGCCAGGGGCGCCAATCGGAGACCTTGGAGCTGAGCGGACAAATCCAGGGCGCATGGAGCGAGGTCCCGGGTTGCCCTGCGCCGGAGCCGGGCGCCACGCAGCCGCAGCCCATGGTTCCAAACATACCGGAACCCATCAACTAAGTGTGGTTGATTTTGCGGCCTCTCGCCGCCGCATCTACGCCGGCTGCGCGGTGTAACCGGCTTCGCGGATCGCCTCGGCGAATTCAACGGCGCCGTGGCTGGAGGTGATGCTCACGCGCTTGTTTTCCAGGTTGACGTCCACGGTGGCGGCTTCATCGACAGCCTTGACCGCCTTGGTGACGCGGCCGACGCAGTGGCCGCAGGTCATGTCCTGCACTTGGAGTTCGATCATGGCAATCGCAATGCAAAAAGGTTGAACACAGTGTAACCCTGAAGCTTGCCCCCATGGGAAGGTCAAGCCCTGAATCCGTGCGCCGCGTGCTTGAAAAGCTTGACCTTGCCATCATGGTAAGGTGGAGCATCCCTTCCATGAACACCGCCACCTTGCCCCAGGCCGCCATGCGCGAACACCGTTTGCGCGTCGAGGGCATGACTTGCGCCTCCTGCGTCGCCCACGTGGAAAAAGCCCTGCGCAACGTGCCGGGGGTGGAACAAGCGAGCGTCAACCTCGCCACCGAGACCGCCGCCGTCTCCGCCGCGCCGGAAGTCACCGGGGCGGCGCTGGCTCAGGCGGTGCACGGCTCCGGCTACGAAGTGGCGACGCGCGAAGTCGACCTCGCCATCGCCGGCATGACCTGCGCCTCCTGCGTCGCCCATGTGGAGCGCGCGCTGAACAAGGTGCCGGGCGTGATCTCGGCCAGCGTCAACCTCGCGACCGAACAGGCGCGGGTACAGGCGAACCCGGAGGTGAACATCGACGCCCTGCTGCGCGCGGTGGATGCCGCCGGCTACGCAGCCACGCCCGCGCAAGAGCAGAAGGCCGATAGTTCGCCCGCCCTGCCCACATGGTGGCCGGTGGCGGCAGCGGCGCTGCTCAGCCTGCCCCTGCTGCTGCCCATGCTCGCGATGCCTTTCGGCGGCGACTGGATGCTGCCGCCGCTGCTGCAACTGCTGCTGGCCACCCCGGTGCAGTTCTGGCTCGGCTGGCGTTTTTATAGCGCCGGCTGGCGCGCGCTGAAGTCCGGCACGGCCAACATGGACCTCTTGGTGGCGCTGGGCACTTCGGCCGCCTACGGGCTTTCGCTTTACCTGCTGCTGCGCCATTGGGAACACGCGGCGCACCAGCATTTGTACTTCGAGAGTTCGGCAATTGTCATCACCCTGGTGCTGCTGGGCAAGTGGCTGGAAACCCGGGCCAAGCGCCAGACCACCGTCGCGATTCGCGCCCTGCAGGCGCTGCGCCCCGACACCGCGCGGGTGCGCCGCGATGGCATGGATAGTGAGATGCCGCTGGCTGCGGTGAAGGTCGGCGACCTGGTGGTGGCGCGCGCGGGCGAGCGCATCGCGATCGATGGCGTGATCACCGAAGGTTCCAGCGAAGTCGATGAATCGCTGATCAGCGGCGAGAGCCTGCCGGTAGCCAGGCACGCGGGCCAGCATGTCACCGGCGGCGCGGTCAACGGCAGCGGCCTGCTGCTGATCGAGACGACGGCAATCGGCGCCGAGACCACGCTCTCGCGCATCATCCGCATGGTGGAAGACGCGCAGGCGGCGAAGGCGCCGATCCAGCGCCTGGTGGACCAGGTGAGCGCGGTGTTCGTGCCGGTGGTGCTGGTGATCGCGCTCGTCACCCTGCTTGGCTGGGGCTTTTACAACGGTGAGTGGGAAGCGGCGCTGCTCAACGCGGCGGCGGTGCTGGTGATCGCCTGCCCCTGCGCGCTGGGCCTGGCGACACCCACTGCCATCATGGCCGGCACCGGCGTGGCGGCGCGCCACGGCATATTGATCAAGGACGCGCAGGCGCTGGAGATTGCGCATGCGGTGAAGCTGGTGGCCTTCGACAAGACCGGCACGCTGACCGAGGGAAAACCGGCGCTGGTGGCGTTCAAGGCATCAAGCGGCACCGACCACGATCTGTTGCGCCTGGCCGCTGCCGTGCAGCAGGGCAGCGAGCACCCGCTGGCGCGCGCGGTATTGCAAGCGGCGCAGCGCGAGGGCACGCAAATACCACCCGCTGCGCAAGTGCAAACCCTGGCCGGGCGAGGACTGCAGGCCATGGTCGAAGGCGCCACGCTTTATCTCGGCAACCAGCGCTTGATGCAGGAGCAAGGCGCTTGGGACCACGAAGCACCTGCCCAGGCGCGCGAACTGGAGACACAAGGCCGCACCATTTCCTGGCTGGCGCGCGATGCTGGCGACCAGCGGCAACTGCTCGGCTTCATGGCCTTCGGCGATACGGTCAAACCCAACGCCCGCGCCGCCGTCGAGGCCCTGCGCGCGCAGGGCGTGAAAAGCATCATGCTCACCGGCGACAACCCGGGCAGCGCGCAAGCGGTGGCGCACGCCGTCGGCCTGGATGATTTTCGCGCCGAGGTGCTGCCGGCCGACAAGGCGCGCGTGGTGAGTGAACTGAAGAGCGGCGGCGGCAGCGTCGCCATGGTGGGTGACGGCATCAACGACGCGCCGGCGCTGGCGGCGGCCGACGTGGGCATCGCCATGGGCAGCGGCACCGATGTGGCGATGCAGGCCGCCGGCATCACCCTGATGCGCGGCGACCCGCTGCTGGTGGCCGACGCGATTTCGATTTCAAAGCGCACCTACAGCAAGATTCGCCAGAACCTGTTCTGGGCCTTCGTTTACAACCTGGTCGGCATCCCGCTGGCCGCCTTCGGCTTTTTGAATCCGGTGGTGGCGGGGGCGGCGATGGCATTTTCCAGCGTCAGCGTGGTGTCGAACGCGTTACTGCTGCGGCGCTGGAAGCCGGCGCCGCGCGATGAGGTGCAAGCATGAGCTATCCGATGAACATCGGCGAGGCCGCCGCCGCCACCGGCGTGTCGGCGAAAATGATCCGCCATTACGAGGCCGTCGGCCTGATCCCGGCGCCGGCGCGCAGCCTCTCGGGCTATCGCAACTATGCGGAAAAAGAGGTGCACACCCTGCGCTTCATTCGGCACGCGCGCAAGCTGGGATTTTCGATGGCGCAGATCGGCGAGTTGCTGGGGCTGTGGCGCAACCAGCGGCGCTCCAGCGCCAAGGTGAAGGACCTGGCGCAGGCGCATATCGCCGAACTGGAAGTGAAGATCCGTGAAATGACGGCGATGAAGGCGACGCTGGCCCACCTGGTGCATTGCTGCCACGGCGACGAGCGGCCGGATTGCCCGATCCTGGAAAACCTCGCCGCCGGGGACTAGGCCCCGGGCGAAGCCACGGGTTACAACCCGAGCATGCGGCTGATGTCGAGCAGCAGGGTGCTGTCGTGGGCCATTTCACCGACCAGGGTTTGTTTGCCTTTTTCCAGGATGCCGCGTATCCCCTGCAGGCCGCTGGCCACGCGATAACTGTCGAACTCCGGCAATTCCAGCGATTCTTTCAGCGCGGCGATTTCATCGCGCAAATCCTGCGCGCCGGGAGCGTCGGCGGGAATCTGGTCCAGCTTGTGTTCGAGATGGGCGATCAGGCCGTTGATGCGGGCCGTATCCGCGGCTGAAGGGCCGGCGGGCCGGGCGGGAATGTCGCTTTTGGACATGCGGGTGCTCCGTTGAATGCTTGCGGGCTATTTTACGCCCAGATGATGGCGCTATTGCCGTCGTGATTTAAACTCGCGGCATGCTTGAACTGCGCGACATCGATCTGACCCGCGACCCCACCGCTGCCTTGCACTTGAAAGACGAGCTGGTGCAGGTGGCTTTCGCCGCCTCCGCGGGTAGCCTGATCAGCCTCGAAGGCCCGAACCATTACGCCGCGGGCGACGCCATCATCAGCGGCGCCACCGGCGAGCGCTGGAGCGTTTCACGCGAGCGCTTCGACGCAAAATATGTAGCGCAGGCGCCGACGCTCGCGGGCAGCGACGGCGCCTACCGCGCGCGGCCGGTACCGGTGCTGGCCAGGCAGATGCATGAGCCCTTCACCTTGGCGCGCTCGGCCGGCGGCGACGTGCTCGAAGGCGGCCCGGGCGACTGGGTGCTGCAATACGCGCCGGGCGATTACGGCGTGGTGGCGCAGGCGCGCTTCGCGCGGGTCTACCGGCCGCGCTAGAGGCCTCAGGCGCCTTGCGGGTCCGACTCCCAGCGCACGGTGCGCACGCAGGTGTCAATCGCCAGCAGGGTGATCAGCGCGGCAATCGCGCCACGCACATTGCCGCTGCCATGCACGGTGAAGACCATGCGGGTGCGCGAGCCGTCCTTGGAAGCGGCGGGGCGGCCGGTATGGACCTGCACCTCGGCGCCCTTGGCCTTGAGTTCGCGGCTGACCAGTTGCTCGACGCGCTGCGCCGAGGTGCTGAGACAGACGACGAAGATGCGATAGGCGTTGCGCCGCGCGGTGCCGCTGGGCAGCCAGTCGGTGCGGGCGGCGTCGGATGGGTGTTGATGCGAGTCGTAAAGCATGATCAAAAATACTCCTTGAATACTCCTTGAGGCAACGCCGCCAGCATAGACCGGTGAATGTAAATCCGGTGTAAAGGGGTTGTTACGATGTGTAACGGCGGCGCATATTTGCGCCTGCTTTCAGGGAGAGTCGACGTCGATGGCGCGCACTATCCTGCCGCTGGGTCCGTCGCAGACCACCACGGTCTCGCGGCCGTCGCGCGCTTCGATGTGCAGG
>DATAZV010000535.1:0-7640 GCA_036271855.1 Burkholderiales bacterium | reverse complement strand
GATAAACCTCCTTGGTGCGGGGGTCAGCCACCACTTCGGCGCGCGGGCCTTCGACGATCACCTTGCCGTAGTGCAATACGGTGATCTGGTCGGCCAGTTCCAGGGCCACATCCATGTCGTGTTCGATCATCACCACCGTGGTGTCGCGGGGAATCGCCGCCACCAACTTGCTCACCGTCATGCGCTCCTCGCGCGACAGGCCGGCGAGCGGCTCGTCGAGCAGCAGCAATTTGGGTTTTTGCGCCAGCGCCATGGCGATTTCGACCCGGCGCTTTTCACCATAGGAAATCTCGCTGATCGCCCGTTTGGCCAGGTGTTCCAGGCCGACCGTGGCCAATACGCGCCGCGCCTCCTCGTAAAGATGCTTGCTGCCGGAAAGCGGCACAAAGCTGTTCCAGCGCGTCTTCAGCAGGCCGAGCAGCGACAGCACCAGGTTGTGTTCCAGCGTGTCGCGGCCGAACAGCGTAATGATCTGGTAGGTGCGCGCCACCCCGCGCTGGGTACGCTTGTGGGTCTTGAAACGCGACACCTCTTCGCCGTACAGGCGGATCGAACCGGAGTCGCAAAACAGGTCGCCGGCGATCTGGTTGAACAGCGTGGTCTTGCCGGCGCCATTGGGGCCGATGATCAGGCGGCGCTCGCCCGGCATCACCGTCAGCGAAACGTCGTTGGTGGCGGGCAGGCCGCCGAAGGATTTTTTCAGGTTGCGCACCTCGAGGGCGGCGACCTGGTTCGGCTGCGCGGATGGGCTCATACCTTCTCCCCTCCGCCGGCGGCGTTGTCCCTGACGGCCTTTTTTGCCCTCAGCTTGTTCCACAGGCGATGCATGCCCGGTACCAGGCCCTCGGGCATGAAGACGACGATGAACACGAAGACGAAGCCCAGAAGCATGTTCCAGCGCTCGACGTAGCCTGACACGTAATTCTTCAGCAGCACCACGATCGCCGCGCCCACCACCGGCCCGGCCAGCGTGCCCGAGCCGCCGGCGATCACGCCCAGCAGGGCCTCGGCCGAGCTGGTCAGCGCCATCGAGCTCGGGTGAATGTACTTGTTGTAATAGACGAACATCACGCCCGACACCGCGCCCCAGAAGCCGGAATAGACAAAGGTGAGCCAGCGGATCATCCAGACGCTGTGCCCGAGAGCGCTCATGCGCCGCGGCTGGTCGCGCGTCCCCTTGAGCGCCGCGCCGAAAGGCGAATGGACGAAACGGCTGATCATCGCCAGCGCAATCACGGTGACGAGCAGGGTGAAAAAGTAGAACGCCGTGGTGTTCTCCAGGTCGATGCCGAAGGGCGCCGGGCGTGTCAGGCCGCGCAGGCCGTTGTCGCCGTCGGTCACCCCCACCCAGCGATAGGCCAGGCCCCACAGCACCTGCGACAGCGCCAGGGTCAGCATCATGAAGCCCAGGCCGGTGGCGCGCAGCGCAATCCAGCCGAAAGCGCAGGCCATCAGGGTGGTGCCGACGATTGCCATCGGCGCGGTCACCAGATGGCTCCAGCCCATTTTCAGGAACAGCCAGGCCGATAGGTAGGCGGCCACGCCGAGGTAGGCCGCATGGCCCAGCGAAGTCAACCCGCCATAGCCCACCAGCATGTTGAGGCTGGCGGCGAAAATCACCGCGATGAAAACCTGGCTCAGCAGGTTGATGTAAAAATCGCCCATCAGAAAAGGGATGGCCACCAGCACCACCGCCAGCACCGCCCACCAGGCCAGCTTGGTCTTGTCCAGTACGCCTGCGGTCATGCACTCACCTTGCCGAACAGCCCGCGTGGACGGAAGGCGATGACAATGATCATCGGCAGGAACAGGATGACGTAGGCCAGGTCGGGCAGCAGCGCAATGCCGAAGGTGTAGACGAAACCGATGATGAAGCTGCCGACAAAAGCGCCCACCAGGCTGCCGACACCACCGAGAATCACCACGATCAAGGCGAGGGGCAGCATATCGGCGTCCAGCCCCGGGTAGGCGGAGAAGATCGGCCCGCCGATGATGCCGCCCATGCCGGCCAGCGCCGCGCCCAGGCAAAACACGGTGGTGAACAGCCGCGATACCGGAATGCCGACGCCGCGCGCCATCTGCATGTCGTCCACCCCGGCGCGGATCATCGCCCCCAGGCGGGTGCGCTCGATCAGCAGGTACAGGGCGATGCCGACCAGGATGGCGATCAGCACCACCGCCAGGCGATAGGCGGGAAACATCAGGCCCATCACGCGCAAGGGCAGGCGCAGGCTTTCCGGCGTGGGAATGGGAATCGGGTCGCCGCCCCAGACGATCAGGCACAGGTCGGCGATGATCAGCGACACGCCAAGGGTCACCAGCACCTGGCCTTGCGAATTGCCGGCGAGTGGACGCAACACGAAGCGCTCGAACAAGCCGCCGATGATCGCGATCGCCACGCCGCCCAGGAGCGTGGCCAGCCACAGGTTGGGAATCCAGTTTTTCATGATGGTGATGCCGATATAGGCACCCAGCATGAAGAATGCGCCGTGCGTCAGGTTGGCGATGCGCATCAGGCCGAAGATCAGGGAAAACCCCGAGGAAAGCAAAAACAGCAAGCCGCCGAGCGACAGGCTGTTGAGGGTCTGAATCACCCAGAATTGCATGGTGCCCCCGCCCGCGTCAGGCGGCTACGCGGAAAACAAGGGGGTCGCGGCTATCCGCGCCGGCAAAAGGTCCGGTGGTGTCATTCATCTTTGTCTCCGATCTGGTTATGCTGATCCGGCCGGCGCTGGCCGCCGGCCGTTACTGCGCGCAAAGCCCGCCGCCGCACTACTTGCCCTTCTTCGGCGGAATCACCGGCAGCAGCAGATGCGAGGGATATTTCGGCCCGCAATGCAGGGTAACATTGCCGTCGAAAATCTTCGCCGGACGATCGGCCGGCTCGTCATGCAGGAAGGGCCCGCAGCCGCTCAGCGGGTACTTCATGTTCGACAGATGGCCCGGCTCGCCGGCGTAGACATAGTCCTTGCCGCGCACGGTGACGCCGATGCGGTGCCCCGCCGGCACCACGATGCAGGTGGGGATGATCTCGATATCCAGCTCCACCACCTTGTTCGGCACCAGCAGTTGCTTCTCGTCGTGGGTGAGATACGGGCGGTAGGGTTTGGAAAGCTTCTTGTCGAGCTTGCGGTGCGAAGCGCGCTGCCAGCCCTGCGCGACCGGCGTATGCGGATCGAGCGTGCCCTGGAAGGTGACTTCCTTCATGTCCGGCGTGAACACGCGCACGACGATGAACAGATCGGCGTCCTTGGTCGAAGAAGAGACGAACAGCTTCATCGCCAGCGGCCCGGTGATCTCCATTTCCTTTTCCTGCGCCGGCAGCAGGAAGGTCACGCCATCCGAAAAGCCCCGATAGCTGACCTTGCCGGCCTTGGCCGGCGCCTTGCTGCCCAGCGTGAGATTGGCCGGGTCGAGGAACAGCTTGGTCCACTTGGTGCGCTTGATCGGCCACTCGTTCTCGTAGCGAGCCACAAACTTGTCGACATGGCGCACCTGCAGGATCACCGGCGGGGTTTTCTCCCAGCCGTTTTTCTTGCCCTTGAGGAAGTGGTCGAAGAACTTGAGCTGCATCTTGCGACCGTAGTCGGTATAGAAATGCGTCCAGTGCTCCAGGCCGTGGCACTCCAGCCACTTCTGCTTCGAGGCGGACTGGGTGAAGCCTTCGTAGTTGCCACGCGGGTGCAGGCCCTGCCCGCCCCAGTTGGCCGCCGAGAGGATCGGCACGTCGACCTTGGACCAGTCCGGCAGGCGCGGCTTCCAGTAAGCGTCGAACATCTCGTGCTTGAGCACCATCGCCGGGTGGTCTTCGCGATTCTTCGCCAGTTCTTCTGCGCTCAGCGTCTCCGGGCCGCACACCAGCTCGCCGGTAACCGCGCTCTTCGGGCCACGCGTGCCCAGGCCGTGCTGCACGGTGGTGACTTGCATCGGAAACCAGTTGCGCACGAAGCAAGACATGATGCCGCCGTGGTGGCTGACTTCGCGGTAAAAATCGGCCGCGCCTTCCCACGGGCAGATCGCGGCGAGATGGGGCGGGCGCAGCGCGGCCACGGCCCACTGGTTCATCGCCAGGTAGGAAATGCCGTTCAGGCCCACCTTGCCATTGCTCCAGGGCTGCACGCCGGCCCACTCGATGCATTGGTACAAGTCGCGGGTCTCGCGCGGGCTCCAGATTTCCATGTAGCCGGGCGAGCGCCCTGCCCCGCGTGAATCGACGCGGATGCAGATGTAGTCTTCGGGAACCCACTTCTCTGGGTCGACCACTTCCCAGTTCTGGTACTTGTTGGTCGAGCCTTCGGCGACCTCGGGATGGTCGCGCACCATGTTGTTCCAGGCAGTCTTGTAGCCTTCCTGGAATGCCAGGCCCTTGCCGTACGGCCCGTAGGCGAGCATCACGGGAAATTTGCCGGCGCGCGTCGGGCGAAACACGTCCGCGCGCAGCACCACGCCATCTTCCATTTCGATCGGCACGTCCCAATCAATCTGCATGCCGTCCCGAACTTCGCTTTTCTGAATGTCCATGTCTCCTCCGGGGTCAAGCTGCGGCATTGGAGCCGAAATCGCGCCGGACTGTCAATGTTCATATTAACTTATCAGTCGATAAGCAACAACGATATGCCGGGCGCCTTTTTTGCGACACGCCTGCGTGCTAGCATGCCCTGCATCCTGCACGCAAACGCAGCTACAAAAAGCCAAGGAGACACACATGAAAATCGGCCTACCCGGCACTGGCCGCATGGGCGCGGCAATCGTCCGCCGCCTGATCGACAGCGGCCATCAACTGACGGTGTGGAACCGCACCGCCGACAAACTGAAACCCCTGATCGAGGCCGGCGCCAGCGCGGCGGCCAGCCCGAAGGAACTCGCGGAAAAAAGCGAGGTCATCATCACCATCCTGAGTAACGCAGAAGCCATCGACAGCCTGTACGAAGGCCCGAATGGTTTTCTTGCCGGCAACATCAAAGGCAAGCTGTTCATCGAAATGAGCACGGTGCGCCCTGAAGCGGAAATTGCGCTGGACAAGAAGGTACGCGCCGCCGGTGCCGCGCTGATTGAGTGCCCGGTCGGCGGCACCGTGGGCCCGGCGCGTGAAGGCAAGCTGCTGGGATTTGTCGGCGGTGAAGATGCCGACGTCGCGCGCGCGCGCCCGGTGCTCGAGCAGATGTGCCGTCGCGTCGAACACGTCGGCAAGATCGGCGCCGGCGCCAGCATGAAACTGGCGATCAACCTGCCGCTGCTGGTCTACTGGCAATCCCTCTCCGAGGCGTTGTCGCTGATCCAGCCCCTGGGCCTGGACCCGGCGCGGGTAATGGACATCCTCGCCGACACTTCCGGCGGCCCCAACATGCTGAAAAACCGCGCTCCGGCCATCGCCAAGGTGCTCAAGGGCGAAGACATCGGCCCGCCGACCATGGATGTGAACCTGATGTGCAAGGACATGCGCGCGATGATCGCCGAAGCCAAGTCGCTGGGCCGCGATTTGCCGGTGACCGAACGTGCCTTGAACATGTTCGACAAAGCCGCCGCCAACGGCATGGGTGAGGTCGATGCGATCAAGATGCCGGCTTACTGGCTGGCGCAGCCGAAACAGTAAGTTTGCCCAGGCAGCAAGCCACAAAAACAAAAGCCCAACTCCGTGAGTTGGGCTTTTTTTGACTTGGCGTCCCCTGCGGGATTCGAACCCGCGTACTTACCGTGAAAGGGTAATGTCCTAGGCCTCTAGACGAAGGGGACTTGCTACCTTTGAACTGCTTACCACTAGGACCTGCTACTAGGAGTGTTCGGGTGGTGGAGGTAAACGGGATCGAACCGATGACCTCTTGCATGCCATGCAAGCGCTCTCCCAGCTGAGCTATACCCCCAACCGAAGCTAAAATTATAGCGTGAATCGGCACCTTTTGCAAATCCAGGCCGGCAAAGTCAAAGGGAAGTCCCCAATGCACTTACGACCCGTTCACGCCCGAACAGTTCCAGCACGGCGTCCAGCGACGGGGTCTGGGTCTGGCCGGCGACCAGCGCGCGCACCGGCATGGCCAACTGGGGCATTTTCAGGCCGTGCTGGGTCAGGGTTTCCTTCACCGCCGCGGCGATCGCCGGTTTTTCCCAGGCCACCGCGCCGAGCTTTTCGCGCAGGGTCGCCAGCGCTGGCTTGACTGCCTCGGTGACATGTTGGGCCAGCAGGACCGGGTCAGCCTTTGCATTGGCGTAGAACAGCAGCGCGGCATTGGCGATGTCGTGCAGCGTATGCGCGCGGTCCTTCACCAGCGCCACCACCTGCGTGAGGTCGGGGCCGCCCGCGAGCGTGCCGCCGAGCGCCTTGATCAGCGGTGCCACCAGCCCGGCCAGGCGGGCGTTGTCGGCCTCCTTGATGTATTCGTGGTTCAGCCACGCCAGCTTGGCCTGGTCGAACTGCGCCGCCGAGCGGCTGACTTGCGCCAGATCGAACCACTCGAGGAATTTTTCGCGCGGGAATTTTTCCGCGTCGCCATGGCTCCAGCCCAAACGCGCCAGGTAATTGAACAGCGCCTCGGGCAAATAGCCGTCCGCCGGGTACTGCATCACGCTGATCGCGCCATGGCGCTTGGACAGCTTCTCGCCGTCCGGCCCGAGAATGGTCGGCAGGTGCGCGAACTGCGGCACCGGGCTTTTAAGGGCGCGATAGATGTTGATCTGCCGCGGCGTGTTGTTGACGTGGTCGTCGCCGCGCACCACGTGGGTGATGGCCATGTCGAGGTCGTCGACCACCACGGCGAAATTGTAGGTCGGCACCAGGTCGGCACGCGCGATCACCAGGTCGTCGAGCTCGGTGTTGCTGATACTGATCTCGCCCTTGACCAGGTCGGTCCAGCTGACGTCGCCGTCGTCGGGGTTGCGAAAGCGGATCACCGGCTTCACCCCTTCAGGGATCGCCTTGCCCTGGGCATTTTCCGGCCTCCAGCGGCCGTCGTAGCGCGGCTTCAACCCTTTGGCGCGCTGCTCCTCGCGCAGGGCTTCGAGCTCTTCCCTGCTCGCATAGCATTTGTAGGCGCGGCCGTCGGCGAGCATTTCGTCGAGCACGGCGCGATAACGGTCCAGGCGCGCGGTCTGGCGGATCGGGCCTTCATCGTAGTCCAGCCCCAGCCAGGCCATGCTGTCGAGGATCACGCCGATCGCGGCTTCAGTCGAGCGCTCGAGGTCGGTGTCCTCGATGCGCAGGATGAACTTGCCGCCGTGGTGGCGCGCATAGGCCCAGGAAAACAGGCCGGCGCGGGCGTTGCCCAGGTGCATCATGCCGGTCGGGCTGGGGGCGAAACGGGTGCGGACTTGCGTCATCAGAAACTTTGCAAAAAGCGGCGAAAGGCGGCTATTTTAGCCGCTGGCTGGCATATTTTGCAGAATGCAAATCGGTGGGATATAATTCGCCTCCTTCGCGAACAGCAGCACGCCGCGAGCGAAGCCAGGTCGCCAGACTTGGGCGGTTAACTCAGCGGTAGAGTGCCACCTTCACACGGTGGAAGTCACTGGTTCGATCCCAGTACCGCCCACCAGTAAACTCATTAAAATCAACTATTTACGATGCCACCGTGTGTCGTAGGCAAGCGTGCGTCCGCGCCGGACGCGCGCTTTTTTATTTCAGCCGGCCGGTCTTGACGTAAAACTCG
>DATAZV010000534.1:0-2280 GCA_036271855.1 Burkholderiales bacterium | reverse complement strand
GCGCGGCATAGCCGAGGATGTAGCCCATTGCTGGGCGGTTCTTTAGCACGGGGCGAAAGTCGAGCAGGGCAGTCGCCTTGCCCTGCGTGGCGGCCGGCGCGGAGACATGCGGTATCGGCTGGATGCGCCAGACCATGATCCCGGCGATTGCGGGCCCCAGCGCGCTGAGCGCGAACACACCCTCCCAACTCAGCGCCGGCATGGCGATGATGGGCAACAGAAAGGAGCCGCTGGTACCGAGCGTGAAACTGGTGGTGTAGAAGGAGACATAGCGGCTTTGCTTCGGGCCATGCACACGGTCGGAGAGGATCTTCAGCCCCGGCATGTAGGTGCCCGCCAGGCCTGCACCAACGAACGCCTGGAACAATGCCGCGCTGATGAATCCCTGTGCCGCGAAGGCAAAGCCGAAGCTGCCCAGCGCGGCCAGGGCGCAGGCGAACATGTAGACGCGGCGCGCGTCGATGCGATCGGTGATGGCGGTGAGCAGAGGCACGGCCAGCATATAGCCGCCGAAATAGGCGCCGCTGACGATGCCCGCTTCGGTGTTGCTCATGCCCCAGGTCCGCTGCAGCAGCGGCAGCAAGGTAGGGAAGGTGGCATACCCCAGCATGGTGCCGATTTCGGCGAGGCAGAGATAGGCGGTAAAGCGGGCGGGGGAGCTTGCCGTCATCCTTCTTGTTCTGGTCGGTCGTCGCTGCTCAAGCCAGCGCGCGCGCCAATACCCGGGCGACGTGCAGTACCTCGCGCGCGGCGCCATCCTTGATCTGGTGCCGGCAACTGGTGCCGTCAGCGACGATCAGGGTATCGGCCTGCGCCTTGCGCACCGCGGGCAGCAGCGAGAGCTCGGCCATTTGCATGGAGACGTCGATGTGGTCCTTTTCGTAGCCGAAGGCGCCGGCCATGCCGCAGCAGCTTGACTCGATCAGCTCCACCTTCAGGCCGGGAATCAGCTGCAGCACTTTTTGCACCGGCTTGACCGCGTCGAAGGCTTTCTGGTGGCAATGGCCGTGCAGCAACGCGCGGACTTCGGGCAGGGCCTTCAGCGGCAGCTTCAGGCGCCCGGCATCGGCTTCGCGCGCGAGGAACTCCTCGAACAGCAGCGCGTGGTCGGCAAGCCTTTGTGCCGCCTCGCCAAAACCATAAACCAGGAACTCGTCGCGCAAGGTCAAGAGGCAGGACGGCTCCAGTCCCAGCACCGGCACGCCACGCTCCACAAAGGGCAGCAGGGCATCGAGCATGCGCCGCGCTTCGGCCTTGGCTTGTTCGGTGAGGCCGGAGGCGAGGAAGGTGCGGCCGCAGCACAGCGGGCGCTCGCCCGGCCTGGCCGAGAGATGCACGCGATAGCCTGCCGCTTCCAGCACCTTCAGTGCGTCCTTCAGGTTCTCGCTCTCGAAGTAATTGTTGAAGGTGTCGGCCAGCAGCACGACTTCGCTGGTGCCGGTCTGCTTTGGTGTCGCGCTCTTTGTGAATGCGCTGCCCCAGCGCGGCAGCGAGCGCCGCGCGGAGAAGCCCGCAACTTTCTCGGATAGCCAGGCACCGCCGGGCAGGGTGTCGCGCAGGTTCATCACCCAGGCGAAGCTGGAGGCGCGCGGCGCGTAGTGCGGCAGGTAGGCAATCAGCTTGGTCCTAAGCGTCAAGCCGTGCTTGTGGTTGTATTGACTCAGGGCTTCGATTTTCATCTTGGCCATGTCGACGCCGGTGGGGCAGTCGCGCTTGCAGCCCTTGCAGGAAACGCACAGGTCGAGCGCATCATGCACTTCATCGGAAGCCAGCGCGTCGGCCGCGGCCGTGCCGGACAACTGGCCGGACAGTGCCAGGCGCAGCGTGTTGGCGCGGCCGCGCGTCAGGTGTTTTTCCTCACGCGTGACGCGAAAGGAAGGGCACATGGTGCCGGCGTCGAACTTGCGGCAATGGCCGTTGTTGTTGCACATCTCCAGCGCCTTGCCCAGGCCGAGTGCCGGGTCGCCGCCGGTACCGGGCGCGGTTACTTCGTCGGTGACGGCATCGGCCTGCACGTTCCAGGCGCTCCAGTCCAGCGCGGTGGCTACAGGCGCCATTGCATAGCCAGGCTTCAGGCGGAACAGCGACTTGTCGTCCATCTTCGGCGTGTGGACGATCTTGCCCGGGTTCATCAGGTTGTCCGGGTCGAAGACGTATTTGATTTCCTTGAACACCTCGTTGATGCGGGTGCCGTACTGCCACTCCACCCACTCGCCGCGCACGATGCCGTCGCCGTGCTCGCCGGAGAAGGCGCCCTTGAACTTGCGCACCAGCGCGCCG
>DATAZV010000533.1:0-11150 GCA_036271855.1 Burkholderiales bacterium | reverse complement strand
TCACCGTGATGTGCGGCGGCGAGCAGGCTACCTTCGACGAGGTGCAGCCGGTGGCGATGGCTTATGCGCGCGCGGTCACGCTGGTGGGAGAAGCGGGCGCCGGCCAGCTCGCCAAGATGGTGAACCAGATCTGCATCGGCGGCCTGGTGCAGGGCCTGTCGGAAGCGATCAACTTCGGCATGGTCGCGGGCCTGGACATGAAGCTGGTGCTCGACGTCATTTCCAAAGGCGCCGCCACTTCCTGGCAAATGGAAAACCGCGGCAAGACCATGGTCGAAGGCAAGTTCGACTTCGGCTTCGCGGTGGACTGGATGCGCAAGGACCTCGGGCTGTGCCTGGACGAAGCCAAGCGCAACGGCGCACCCCTGCCGGTGACCGCGCTGGTGGACCAGTTCTACGGCGACGTGCAGCAGATGGGCGGAAAGCGCAACGACACCTCCAGCCTGATCCGGCGCCTGCGCAAGGCATAAGCGCCGTCCGCCGCGCTATCACTCATACCTACATAAGACAAAACACCATGGCATCCTCCGACCTGAAGATCGTCGACATCAAGGCCTACCCCACCTCCTTCCCGCTGGCCGCCGACAGCAATGTACGTCTGGGCATCGGCCGCGCGGTGAAAAAGGATGCGGTGGTGGTGAAGGTGACCACCGCCGGAGGCTTGATCGGCTGGGGCGAATCACACCACGCGCGCGCGCCCTCCACCATCGCCAAATTGCTTGAGACCACACTGAAAATGCTGGTGGTCGGTGAGGACGCTTCCAACGTGCAGGGCATCTGGCAAAAGGTCTACGTCAAGCAGCTCGGCAGCCACGGCATGGGCGCCGGCACGTCGATGGCGATGAGCGGCCTCGACATGGCGCTGTGGGACATTCGCGGCAAGGCGGTGGGCTGGCCCCTGTACAAGCTGCTGGGCGGCACCAGCAAGCCGATCCCGGCCTACGCCGGCGGCATTTCGCTGGGCTTCCAGGAACCCGCTGCGCTGGTCGAAGAAGCCAAGGCGCATCTCGCCGTAGGCTACAAGGCGCTCAAGCTGCGACTGGGCGACAACCCGAAGGACGACCTGGCGCGCGTCGCCGCCATCCGCAAGGCTTTCGGCGACGACCTGATCATTTTGTCGGATGCCAACACCGGCTACAGCGTCGCCGATGCGCGCCAGGTGATGCCCGGGCTGGACGCCAACAACGTCGCCTGGCTCGAAGAACCCTTCCCCGCGCACGACTACCGCTCGTACGCGGAGGCCAAGACCTTTGGCCGCGTGCCCCTTGCGGCAGGCGAGAACCATTACACGCGCTTCGAGTTCTCGCGCCTGATCGAAGAAAAGGCCGTGACCATCCTGCAGCCGGATCTGTCGAAAACCGGCGGCATCACCGAGTTCATGAAAATCGCGGCCATGGCCTCGGCCTACAAGCTGCCGGTGCACCCGCATTCGTCGATGACGGGTCTCAACTTCGCCGCCTCCATCCACGTGCTGGCTTCGCTCGACCACCCCGGCTATTTCGAGGGCGACGTGTCGAAGAACAACCTGTTCCGCGATGTGATGGTGAACACGCCCTACAAGGTGGACGCCAATGGCTGCGTGCGCCCGCTCGAAGGCCCGGGCCTGGGGCTGGAAGTGGACGAAGACTTTTTGGTCAAGCACCCGGTGATCGAAGGACCGAGCTACGTTTAGGCAATTGCAGATCAACACATACAACCAAAACCACAGGGACAAAACCATGACCGTCAAACACAGAATCGCCGGCGCCGCGCTGGCGCTGGCCACGCTGCCCGCCTTGTTCGCACCCGATGCGGCACAGGCGCAGGCCTTTCCTTCCAAGCCTATCCGCATCATCGTGCCCTTCACCCCGGGCGCCTTCAACGATGCGCTCGCACGTACCCTCACCACCGAATTCGGCAAGGGCTTCGCGCCGGGCTCCTTCGTGGAAAACAAGCCGGGCGGCAACACCGTGATCGGCACCGACGCGGTCGCCAAGGCCGCGCCGGACGGCTACACCCTGCTCGGCGTGGCGCTGCCGTTTTCCACTCTCGCCAGCCTGTCGCCGCAAGCCAAGCTCGACCCGGTGCGCGACTTCACACCCGTCACCTTCGCCGGCTTCACGCCGAACATCCTGGTGGTGAACAACGCCACGCCGTACAAATCGGTCAAGGAGCTGATCGCCGCTGCCAAGGCGAAGCCCGGCACCATTCCCTACGCTTCCACCGGCACCGGCTCCTCCAACCACCTGTCGATGGAATTGTTCAAGTCGATGGCCGGCATCGACCTGGTGCACATCCCATACAAGGGCAGCGCTCCCGCGCTCACCGACCTGATCGGCGGCCAGGTGCAGGCGTATTTCGACAACACCCCCAACGTGCTGCCGCACATCAAGGTGGGGAAAATCCGGGCGCTGGCCGTCACTTCGGCCAAGCGCTTTCCGCTCACCCCCGACCTGCCGACAATGGCCGAGTCCGGCGTGCCGGGCTATGAAGTCGCGGTCTGGTTCGGCACCGTCGCCCCTGCCGGCACCCCGCACGACGTGGTGCTGAAGATCAACACCGAGATCAACCGCATCCTCACCCTGCCCGAGGTGAAAGACCGTTTCAACCAGGGTGGCATCGAAATAGTCGGCGGCACGCCCGAGGCTTTCGGCGCGCTGATCCGCAAGGAAGCCGCGACCTGGGCTAAAGTAGTGAAAGATGCCAACATCAAAGCGGACTAGTGTGTTTTAACCCGTCTCATTTTCGTAACCAATGACCTCAAACGCCGACCTCCTGCTCCAAGCCCGCGACGCCATCGACCGTTTCGACGGCAAGCAGGCGCTCACCCTGCTGGCCGCCCACGGCGAGCAGGAAAGCGCCGACTACCTGGCCTGCCTGATCGAAGCGCAAAGCCTGGCGCGCGACTTCGCCGCCGCCGAGACCACCATTGCGCGCGCCAGCAGCCAGTACCCGCAGGAAGCGGGCGTGCACATGGCGGCGGGCATGAGCGCCATGCAGGCGCGCAACTACGCTCAGGCCGAGCAGCGCTTTACCAAGGCCGCGCAGGTGCGCGCGGGCTACGCACCGGCCTACAACAACCTCGGTATGGTCTACGAATACCTGCACCGCGAAGCCGACGCGCGCCAGGCCTATGCCCAGGCGGTCAGCCACGACGCCAAGCTGGCCCCGGCCTATCGCAACCTTGGGCGCATGGCCGAACTCGGCGGCCGGCTCGACGAGGCCAGGCAGTACTACGAACAAGGCCGCACGAATACCCCCGCAGCCGAAGAATTCGGCCGCCTGCTCGAAGGCGTGGGCCGCAATTTCGCCCCGGCCGAGGCAGATGCGGACGGCACCGGCGCGCATGAAAACAGGCTGGCCGCCGATATCGGCAATGCCGCCCTGCGCCATCTGCCGCCGGACCGCAAGTTCGCCATGCTCGACCTGATCTGCGGCAGCGGCGTCACCGGCGACCTGCTGTGGCGGCGTACCGGCGTGATGATCGGCGTCGACCCACGGGTGCCCCTGCTGCACCAGGCGCAGGCGCGCGGTATCTATTACGACCTGAAGGACCAGCGACCGGCCGACTTCCTGCGCAGCTGCAAGCGCGGCGAAACCGACCTGATCACCGCCAACTGCGCCTTTGTCGACCAGGGCGACCTGCTGCCGGTGTTTCTCAACCTCTATGCCGTCCTCTCCCCCGGCGGCCTGCTGGTGACCGTGTTCCCCACCCAGACCGACAACATCGGCTTTTTCTCCGAAGGCAGCATGTTCAGCCACGACCCGCGCTACGTGCTGGAGCGCGCCGATTTCGAAGGCATGCAGTTGCTGGAGCGCATCGACTACTCGAACGACACCCACCCGGGCATCGACCGCACCTACAGCCTGATGGTGTTCGCCAAGCCGGCGTAGGAGCCTGCGCGGCAGAGTAGAATGCACGGCTCTCGCGCAACAAAAAGCATCGCATCGAATCATGTCCGCCCCACCCAAGCCCCCTGAGTCCGGCGCCGAAGGCCAGGTCCACAACTTCATCCGCCACTGGATAGAAGATGATCTGGCGAGCGGAAAATACGCCGGCCGCCATTGGTCCGGCAAGCCGGGCACCGCCGCCGCGCAGGCCGGCGCCGGCGTTGACCCGGCGAAAATCCGCAGCCGCTTTCCACCCGAGCCGAACGGCTATTTGCACTTCGGCCACGCCAAGTCGATCTGCCTGAATTTCGGCGTGGCGCGCGATTTCGGCGGCGTCTGCCATATGCGTTTCGACGACACCAACCCGGTGAAGGAAGACCAGGAGTACGTCGACACCATTCTTGAAACCGTGCAGTGGCTGGGTTTCAACTGGGACGGTTTCGGCACCCATCACCTGTATTACGCCAGCGACTATTTCGACCTGCTCTACGGCTTTGCCGAATTGTTCATCGAAAAAGGCCTGGCCTATGTGGACAGCCAGAGCGCGGAAGAAATGCGCGCGGCGCGCGGTACGCTGAAGGACCCGGGCAAGGCCAGCCCGTTCCGCAACCGGTCGGCCGCCGAGAACATCACGCTGTTGCGCGAAATGCGCGACGGCAAGCATGCCGACGGCGCGCACGTGCTGCGCCTGAAGATCGACATGGCTTCGCCCAACATCAATATGCGCGACCCGGCGATCTATCGCATCCGCCATGCCGAGCATCACCGCACCGGCGCCAAATGGTGCGTCTATCCGCTCTACGACTACACCCACTGCATCTCGGACGCGCTGGAGAACATCAGCCACTCGCTGTGCACCCTGGAGTTCGAAGACCATCGCCCGCTGTACGAGTGGGTGCTGGGCAGGCTCGCCGAATTCGGCCAGTTGCAGGTGCCGTTGCCGCAGCAGATCGAGTTCGCGCGCCTGAACCTCACCTACGTGGTGCTGTCGAAGCGCAAGCTGATCCAGCTGGTGGACGAAAAACACGTCAGCGGCTGGGACGACCCGCGCATGCCGACCCTGGTGGGTGCACGCCGGCGCGGCTACACGGCAGCGGGCTTTCGCCTGTTCACCGAGCGCATCGGCGTGTCGAAAGCCGACTCGTGGATCGACTACAGCACGCTCGAAGAATGCATGCGCGAAGATCTGAACGAAACCGCGCCGCGCCGCGTCGCCGTGCTCGACCCGCTGAAGCTGATCATCGACAACTATCCCGCCGGCGGCGAAGAGGAATGCCACGCGCCGAACCATCCGCAAAAGCCGGACTGGGGCATGCGCGTCAATCCGTTCTCGGGCGAATTGTGGATCGAGCGCGAAGACTTCATGGAAGTGCCGAGCAAGGGTTACTTCCGCCTGTTCCCCGGCAACAAGGTGCGCCTGCGCTATGGCTTTGTGATCGAGTGCATCGGCTGCGACAAAGATGCGGACGGCAAAGTGACCGCCGTGCACTGCAACTACTTCGCCGACAGCAAATCGGGCACCGACGGCTCGAACAACTACAAGGTCAAGGGCAACATTCACTGGGTCTCGGCCAGGCATGCCTACGCCGCCGAAGTGCGCATGTACGACCGCTTGTTCAAGACGCCGCATCCCGGCGCCGAGCACGACTTCCTAGAGGACATCAACCCGGATTCGGTGAAGGTGATTACCGCTTATGTGGAGCCCTCGGCGAAACTGGCCAAACCCGATGAGCATTTCCAGTTCGAACGCCACGGCTACTTCATTGCCGACCGCGTGGACAGTCAGCCGGGCGCCCCGAAGTTCAACCGCGCGGTGTCACTGAAGGATTCGTGGGCGCCGCCGAAGAAGTAGCAGTGAGGGAAATCGGGGCCACAAGCCATTAAGTTGTCATTCCCGCGAAAGCGGGAATCCAGAGCCTCAGTCGCGCATACCGGGTTCCCGCTTTCGCGGGAACGACAAACCAGCAGCTAGTCCAGCGCCGCCAGCACTGCTCCCGTAGGCGCAGTCCAGCCGACGATACCGCCCTGGGCGCGCACCATGGCGATGGTCGCGGCCTTGAACTCGGGAAAGTAGCTCTCGGTGGCGTCTTCCACCAGCAGGCACTCGTAGCCGCGGTCATTCGCCTCGCGCATGGTGGTCTGCACGCAGACCTCGGTGGTGACGCCGCCGAACAGCAGGTGGGTGATGCCCTTCAGGCGCAGGATGTCACCCAGGGGCGTGGCGTAGAACGCACCCTTGCCCGGCTTGGTCAGCACGATGTCGCCTGGCTGCGGCGCCAATTCGGCCACGAAGTCAGAGCCCTCCTCGCCGTCAATCAGGATGCGCCCCATCGCTGCCGCATCACCGATGCGCAGGGTGGGATTGCCGCGCGTCAGCTTCGACGGCGGGCAGTCCGCCAGGTCGGGCCGATGGCATTCCTTGGTGTGGATGATGGTCATGCGGGCGGCGCGGCAGGTGTCGAGCAGCTTCTTTGCCGTCGGCACGATCGCCGCGAGCAGGGCGACGTTGTTGCCCAGGGTCTCGCCGAACCCGCCGGGCAGGATGAAGTCGCGCTGCATGTCGATCATCACCACCGCCGTTTTGGCGGGCTCGAACTCGTAGGCGTAGGGCTGTGCGTTGACTTTGGCCATGCGCACCTCAGGCCGCGACCGGTTCGGCATGCGCAGCGGCGGGCGTCGACGCATGGCCCGCCATGTAGCGGCCGATGATCGAAGTGTCGGCATTGGCCGCCGGCGTCTCGTAGACCAGCTCGCCTTCGAAGATCACCACGATGCGGTCGGCCAGCTCCAGCAGTTCGTCCAGGTCTTCCGACACCAGCAGCACCGCCGCGCCGCGATTGCGCGCCGCGACGATGCGCGAGTGGATGTCGGCCACCGCCGCGAAGTCGAGGCCGAACACCGGGTTGGCGACGATCAGCACATCGACCTCGGCGGACAACTCGCGCGCCAGCACCGCGCGCTGCACGTTGCCGCCGGAGAGCGTGCGGATCGGCGCTTCCGGCGAGGATGTCTTGACGCGGAATTCCGAGATCAGGCGCTTGGCCATCGAGCCCAGGGCACCATAGTGCAGCAAGGGGCCGGAGGCCAGCGGCTGCTGGTCGAAGCTGCGCAGGGCCATGTTGCTGGCCACGCTCATGTTGGGCACGCAGGCGTTGCGCAGCGGCTCTTCCGGCAGGCTGAACACCTTGTGCTTCTGGATCTCGCGCCGCGTCATCGTGTAGTTCTCGCCCTTCACCTTGACGCTGCCGCCGGTGGCCGGGCGCTGGCCCAGCAGGCATTCGATCAGTTCGCGCTGGCCGTTGCCGGAGACGCCGGCGATGCCGAGGATCTCGCCGCTTTTCACCGCCAGATTGACGCCATGCACCGCCGTCAGGCCGCCGTCGTCGCCGACGGAGAGCTTCAGCGTCTCCAGGCGGACTTCGCCGGCCTCGTGCACCACCTTGTCGGCGGAGGTCTTGATCTGCCGGCTGCCGATCATCATCTCGGCCATCTGGTCCGGCGACAGTTCGGCCACCTTGCCCTCACCGACCAGCTTGCCGCGGCGGAGCACGCTGACGTTGTCGGCAAAGCTCATCACTTCACGGAACTTGTGGGTGATGATGATCACGCTGATTTCGTCGCGGTGCGCCATGTCACGGATCAGGCCGAGGGCTTCGTCAGCTTCTTCGAGAGTCAGCACCGAGGTCGGCTCGTCGAGAATGATCAGGCGCCGATCCAGATAAAGCTGCTTCAGGATTTCCAGGCGCTGCTTTTCGCCGGCGGCGAGAGATGAAATCTGCTTTTCCAGCGGTACCTGGAAGGGCATGCGCGCCATGAAGGCACGCAGGGCCTTGGTCTCTTCCGACCACTTGATGCGCATCGGCAGGTTGCCGCGCGACAGCACCAGGTTTTCCTCCACCGTCATCGAGGGTACCAGGGTGAACTGCTGGTAGACCATGCCGATGCCGAAGGCGGCGGCGTCGAACGGCGTCTTGATCTCGACTTCGCGGCCGTCGTAGATCACCTGCCCTTCGTTGGCGGAATAGAAGCCCACCAGGCATTTGACCAGGGTGCTTTTGCCCGCGCCGTTTTCCCCCAGCAGGGCGTGCACCTTGCCCGGCTCGAAGGTGATGGTGACGTTGTCCAGCGCGGTCATCGCGCCGAAGCGCTTGGTCATGCCGAGGACTTGCAGTGCGGGGGCGGCCATGAATATTTCCTTTTACTTGCCTATCACTTCGAGCAGCGCCGAAGAGGTGGTAACGGCGCCGAACACGCCGAATTGCATTTTTGTCATGCTCAATGCCGCCAGGTGATTGGCATGGTCGGTGGCGGCGCAGCAGTCGGCCGGCAGGCAGCACTCAAAGCCCATGTCGTTGGCGTCGCGCATGGTGGTGTGCACGCAGACGTCGGTGGTGATGCCGGTGATCACCAGGTTGCGGATGCCGCGCACGTTCAGCACCATCTGCAGGTCGGTGGCGTAGAAGCAGCCCTTGCCCGGCTTGTCGATGATCACCTCGCCCGGCAGCGGCGCGAGATCGGGAATGATCTCCCAGCCCGGCTCGCCGCGCACCAGGATGCGCCCGCAGGGGCCGATGTCACCGATACCCACGCCATTGGTTCCGATTTGTCGTGACCTCCAGCGCTTGTTCGCCGGCAGGTCGGCCAGGTCGGGCCGGTGGCCTTCGCGCGTATGGATGATGTGATAGCCGCCCTCGCGCATCGCCGCCAGCAGTTTCTTGATCGGGGCTATCGGCGCGCGCGTCAGCGACAGGTCGTAGCCCATCTTGTCCACATAGCCGCCGACGCCGCAAAAGTCGATCTGCATGTCGATGATGATCAGCGCCGTGTTCTCTGGCTTCAGGTTGCCGTCGTAGGGCCAGGGATAGGGCTCGGCCGTCGCATAGACGCCGCCGGGGATCGGCGTGCCGACCTTGGGGACCTTGTCCGCGTCATCCATATTTGCGCTCCTTCTCTATCACCGTTGGGCTGTATTCGCGCGTCGGCGCCGGGAAGCCGCAGGAGCTGCCGTCGGTGACCTTTACTTCCTTTTCCCACGGCAGGCTGTAGTGCCCGGCCACCATGTCCTGCATGAAGGTGTAAGGGCAATCGCGCGCCCCGCCCTTCACGGCCGTATAGGCGCGATGGCCGAACTGGTAGATGTTGTTTTCCACGCCCCATTCGCGGCGCGCCTCGCGCACCAGGTCCGGCCGCAGCTCGCAGGTGATGATTTCGTCGGGCCGGGAAGAGCCGGTCACCATGATCTCGCCCTCGAAGCTGACGAACATGCCTTCGCCCATCGAGTCGAAGCTGCCGTCGCTGCCGCACATGCACACGCTGGCCGTGTACATCAGGTTACAGAATGCATTGGCCTGGTTGGTGATCTTCCAGGCGTGACGGATCGGCGCCGTGTAGCCAGCGGTGCGGATCATGATTTCCGCGCCCTTGTAGGCCGACTCGCGCGCCATCTCCGGGAACATGCCGTCATGGCAGATGATCAGCGAGATGATCGCGCCCTTGGGGCCCACGCACACCGGGATGCCCAGGTCGCCGGGCTCCCACGGTTCTACCGGCACCCACGGGTGCAGCTTGCGGTAGTAAAGCGCCACCGCGCCCTGGTCGTCGATGATCAGGCCGCTGTTGAAGGGATAGCCCTTGGGGTTGTATTCCATGATGGAAAAACAGCCCCAGATCTTGTTCTCGACGCAAGCCGCCTTGAACGCGGCCACCTCGGGGCCGTCCATCCGGCACATGATCTCCGGATTGGTATCCATCGACAGGCCATGCAGCGAATATTCCGGGAACACCACCAGGTCCATGGTCGGCAGGTTGCGCCGCGCCTTGGCCACCATGTCGCAAATCTTCTGCGTCTGCGCGGCCAGATCGGCCGGCGTCTTCACCGCCGGCAGCTGCGCCTGCACCAGCCCCAGCACCACGCCTTGCGGCGATTTGTTCAGTCCACCCAGTCCGCTCATGGCCGTTCTCCTATGTGCGGATCACGCCCAGCTCGGCCGGCGCACCCGCCAGGTTGTGCTTGGTGGAGGACGTTGCGATCATGATGCCCAGGGTCAGCACATAGGGCGCGGCATTGAACAGGTAGTAGCCGCTGGTGATGCCCACCGATTGCAGCGCCGGCCCCAGCGCGCCCGCGCCGCCAAACAGCAGCGAGGCAAGGAAGCAGTGCAGCGGGCGCCAGCGGGCGAAAATCACCAGTGCCACCGCCATCAGGCCCTGGCCGCTGGACAGGCTTTCGTTCCAGCTGCCGGGGTAGTACAGCGAGAGGAAGGAGCCGCCGATGCCGGCCAGGAAGCCGCCGGCCGCCGTCGACAGCGTACGCACGCTCCTGACCGAAAAGCCCATCGCCAGCGCGGCGTCGGCGCTGTCGCCGACGGTGCGCACGATCAGGCCCCAGCGGGTGTTGCGAAACGCCCAGTGCATGGCGAAAGCCAGCGCGATGCCGAGCAGGAACAGCACGTTCACCTGCAGGGCCGCCTTGATCTGCGGCGAGCTGCTCCAGAAACCAAAAGGAATCGCCGGTAGCGAAGGCGCCTTCGGCTGCACGAAGGGCTTGCCGAGAAAAAACGCCAGGCCGGTGCCGAACAGCATCAGGCCGATGCCGGTGGCGATGTCGTTGACCCGCGGCAGGCCGCAGATGAAGCCATGCAGGCTGCCGAGTATGCAACCGGAGAGGCCGGCCACCAGCACCCCCAGCCAGGGCGAGCCGGTGAGGTAGGCGATGCCGTAACCCGACATCGCACCCATCACCAATATGCCTTCCAGCCCCAGGTTGATGCGCCCGCTTTTTTCCGTCAGGCACTCGCCCAGGCTGACGAACAGGAAGGGGGTGGAAACGCGAATCGCGCCGCCGACCACCGCGATCAGGATGCCCCACATGCCGATATCGTTGCTGTCCATGGCTCTAAGCTCCTGCGGGACGGAAGATTTTCAGGCGCCCATACATGGTCTCGGCCGCCAGGATCACCATGAACAGCATGCCCTGCAATACCAGCATGGTGGCGTCGGGCAGGCCCATGCGCCGCTGCAGCAAGCCGCCGGCGGCGCCGATGCCGCCGATCAGAATGGCCACCGGCACCACCGCGATCGGGTTATGGCGCGCAATGAAGGAGACCAGGATGCCGGCGTAGCCGTAGCCCGCCGCCAGGCTGGCGTTGGCCGAGCCGTGCACCGCCGCCACTTCGGCCATGCCCGCCAGGCCCGCCGCGGCGCCGCCGAAAAAGCAGCAGCCGAGGATCAGTGTGCCCACCGGCAAGCCGGCCAGGCGCGCGGCGCGCACGTTGCCGCCG
>DATAZV010000532.1:0-3059 GCA_036271855.1 Burkholderiales bacterium | reverse complement strand
AGGATCGCCGCCGCCGCGCGCTGGGTCTCGAAGGCGGAATAGTTGCCCGCGTAGCGCTTGAGCTTTTTCTGGTCGATGTGGGCGATCACGTTGACCACGCCGTCGAGAAAGTCGCGGTCGTGGGAGACGATCACCATGGTGCCCATATAGCGCTTGAGCCAGTCTTCGACCCAGATGATGGCGTCCAGGTCCAGGTGGTTGGTCGGTTCGTCCAGCAGCAGCAGGTCGGAGGGGCGCATCAGCGCCTGCGCCAGATTCAGGCGCATGCGCCAGCCGCCGGAGAAATGCGCCACCGAATCGTCCATCTGCGCCTGTGAAAAACCCAGCCCGGTGAGCAACTGCTCGGCGCGCGAGCGCACCGTATACAGGCCGGCGTCGTCCAGCAGCCCGTGCAACTCGCCCAGGCGGTTGCCATGCTCGGGGCTCATGTCCTCAGTGTCGGCCTCTAGCGCCGCCAATTCGGCCTCCAGGCCGCGCAGGTTCGTGTCGCCGTCGATCGCGTATTCGATCGCCGAGCGGTCCAGGGCGGGGGTTTCCTGCGCCACATGGGCCACCCGCCAGTGGGCGGGAAAGTCGATTTCGCCGCCATCCGCGTGCAATTCGTTGCGCAACATGGCAAACAGGGTGGACTTTCCCGAGCCGTTGGCGCCGATCAGGCCGACGCGCTCCCCGGGGTTGACCGTCAGGGAGGCGGATTCAAATAGCGGTTTGGTACCGCGATTTAAGCTGAGGTTTTGCAGGCGGATCATGAAATGGGGCAGGCAAAAGTAAAAACCTACTTTTACCTGGTTCAATAATGCATAAAATCGCCGGCAAAGCCGGTCGATTTGATGACTGAATGGCTACAAAAAACCAGGTTATCGTGCGACGCACGTGTTTTAGCCTGGCGTGAGGTCGGTTTGGGCCAAAAAGGCCTTTGGCCGGCGGTTTTATGGAAAAGCCGCCCAAACTGCTAGACTAGTATTGTAACGTTCAGGGAAGTGTCCGAGGCAGGAATCAAAAACAAGGAGAGGCCGTGGCGCATGTCGTTGTGGTGATGAATCCCAAGGGCGGGGTCGGCAAATCGACCCTGGCGACCAATCTCGCAGGTTATTACGCCAATCGGGGCAGGAATGTGATGCTGGGCGACGTCGACAAGCAGCAGTCGGCGCGCGAATGGCTGAAACTGCGTCCGCCGCAGGCTGCCCCGATCCAGAGCTGGGACATCGAGCGCGGCAAGCCCGCCAGGCCGCCGCGGGAAGCGACCCACATCGTGATCGACACCCCGGCCGGCTTGTCGGACAAGCTGCTCGACCAGGTGATCAAGCCGGCCAAGCGGGTGATCATCCCCCTGCAGGCCTCGATGCTGGACATCCTGGCCACCAAGGGCTTTCTCGAGCAACTGGCGCGCGACAAGGCGGTGCACGCCAGCGACGCCCTGATCGGCGTGGTCGGCATGCGCGTCGACAGCCGCACCCGCGCGTTCGACGAGTTGCAGCGCTTTCTCGAGGGCCTGGGCCTGCCGGTGCTGGGCTACATCCGCCATACCCAGAACTACGTCTATCTCGCCGCGCGCGGGCTGACGCTGTTCGACGTCGCCCCGGGCCGGGTGCAGCAGGACCTGGACCAGTGGGCACCCATCCTCAAGTGGCTGGGCGAATAAGCCGGGTCTAAACCGGGAGTAAGCCGGGAGTAAGCCGGACCAAACGCAAAAGGGGCGGCATTGCCGCCCCTTTGCTTTGGCTGCCGGGTTATTGAATCTTTTCGTTCTTGCAAGCCGCCGCGGTGCATTCGCGCAGGCGGTCGGAGAGCCAGTTGGTGCGCTTGGTGGTTTCATCGACCGTGCAATCCAGGTTCACCAGGATCTCGGTGCCGCGGTTTTCCGCGCACTTGCCGTTGCGCTGCTTGATCCAGGCCAGCTCGGTGGCCTTGAGTTTGGCCTGGCCATCCTTGTCCAGCTTCTTGCGCAGATCGCCATAAACCTTGTTCAGGTCGGCATCGGCCTGCATGTACAGCTTGCTGTAGCAATAGACCTGGTCGAAATCACTGTTGGGCGCGGTGCAGCCGTTGGCGGCGAAGGCGGCGCTCATCGGCAGGGCCAGCGTGGCGGCGGCGAGCAACAGTTGGGTGCGAAACTTCATTTTTTTGACTCCCTGGTGAATAAAAGGTTAGACGCAGCGGCCGCCGTCGACCTCGATGCACACGCCGGTGATGAGGCTGGCTTCATCGGAGGCGAGATACAGGGCGGCGTTGGCGACATCGAGCGCGGTGGAAAAGCGGCCCATCGGAATGGAGGAGAGGAACTTGGCTTTGGAGGCGTCGGACAAATCGCCGCCGGCGAATTCGGCCGACAGGGCGGTGTCGGCATTGAATACCGGGTTGATGCAATTGACGCGGATCTGGTCCGGCCCCAGCTCGGCTGCCATCGACTTGCTGGTGATGATCACCGCGCCCTTGCTGCCGTTGTAGTAAGTCAGCCCCGGGCGCGGGCGCACGCCGGCGGTGGAGGCGATGTTGACGAAATTCCCGCCGCGCTGCTTGCCTTGCTTGCGGAACACGGGAATCGCATGCCGGGCAGTGAGGAATATGCTTTTCATGTTCACCGCATAGACGCGGTCGAACTCTTCTTCGCTGACTTCGAGCATCGGCTTGTTGCGATGGGTCCAGCCGGCGTTGTTGACCACGCAGTCCAGGCTGCCGTGCAGTTTGAGGGTGGCGTCGATCAGCGCTTTCACCGAAGCGTCCTTGGTGACATCTGCCGCGATGAACTGCGCGGCGCCGCCGGCCTGGTTGATTTCCGCCGTGATGGCTTCACCCGCGGCCGCGTTGATGTCGGCGACGATCACCTTGGCCCCCTCCTGCGCGAAACGTTTGGCGATGCCGGCACCGATGCCGGAGCCGGCGCCGGTGACGATGGTGATTTTGCTGGAAAGGCGCATGGGGTCTCCGATTATTTTTTGGGTGAACGTGGCTGCATGGGCGTCATTTTAAAACAGCGGCATGCGGCGCGGCGTGAAGGTTTGGTTACGCGTGTGAGATTTGTCACGCTGTGGGCGAAGTGGTGTGGCCGCGAACTCCGT
>DATAZV010000531.1:0-11462 GCA_036271855.1 Burkholderiales bacterium | reverse complement strand
GCCGAGCTTGCCGGCGGCGTCGCGGGCATATTCTTCGCACAGTTCCGCCCCGCGCATCACGCCCACCATGCCCCAGACGGTGTGGTCGTGGACCGGCGTGGTCTGGCCCGGGCCCCAGATGAAGCTGGCGAGCGAAAAACGCTCATAAGGGTCGCAATACAGCAGGTATTGTTGGTAGCGCTCGGGGTGCGGGCGGGCGAATTCTTCCGGCAGCCAGTCGTCGTGAGTGATCAGGTCGGCAAGCAGGGGCTGGCCCTGCTCCAGCAGGCGCGTCTCGTTGCCGCCCTCATCCTCGATCAGGCGGCTCATGCGGGTGACGAACTGGCGCAGGCGGGCGATGCTCATGATGAACGCAGGTCTGGAGGAAGGCATCAAGGATACTGCATCGCCGGCACGGCGGCAGCCTTCAGGCGATGCTGAACAGGCGTGTGCCGGCGAGCCGGTCGTGCAGGAACTGGGCGTCTGCATCGATCCAGGCCCAGAGCCAGTTCATCAGGAAAAAGGGCAGCGCCACCCAGAAGGCCGGCGCCGAGAAATGCGCGCCATCCACGCCGGTGAGCTCGACCACCAATTTGTAGGCCAGCACGCCCAGAATCGGCCCGATCCAGGTCAGGGCATAACGCAGCCAGGCGCGGGCGACCGAAGGCTTGCCGCCAGCGGCGGTGAAAAGCTTGAACTTCCAGGTTTTCATCGGCAGGGTCTGCCCGGTACGACGCCAGCAGATCACGAAATACAGTCCGATGGCGGCGAACATATAAACCTGGAAAACATGGCGCAACGGCGAATCCTGGCTGTCCTTGAACTGCAGCAAGGCGGAGAACAGATAGGCCGGGATGAATACCACACCGAACAGCAGAATGCCCTCGTACAGCATGCTGGCAAGGCGGCGCGTCAGGCTGGGCACGGCCGGCGCTGCTTGCGGCAGGGGCGGCGGAACGGAAGGCGGCGCCGGTGGCGCTGCGGAAGACGGGACCATCAGGCTTGCGGGACGGTCAGGGCGTGGGCGGCGCCGAGCCCTGCACCGGAGGCATGGTGGCGGTGGTCGCAGCCTGCTGTTGCGGCGCTGCCGGACCGGGGGCGGCGGGCGCAGGCGCGGGGGCGGCCGGTGCAACTGCGACCGGTGCGGCTGCGGGAGCCGCACCGGGGATGGGAGATGCGGGCGTCGCCGGCGCCGGTTTGGCGTTGGCGGTCATCGGTGCGCCGGGGGCCTTGGGCGCCATGCTGGCAGGCGACTTCGCGCTCGCCGGGGGCTTGCCGCCGCTGCCGCGGGTGGCCAGTTGGCGGCGTACGGCCTTCTGCTTTACCGGACGTTTGGCGTCGGCCGCCGCGGCCAACTGCTTTTTCTGCGCTTCCGGCAGGCTCTGGTATTGCTGCCATTCGGCCTTTTTCTGCTCCGGCGGAACCGCCTGGGCCTTTTTGTAATTCTCGCGCGCCTGGCGGCGCTGCTCCGGCGTCAATTGCACCCACTCGCCCATGCGCGCCTGCAGGCGTTTTTGCTCTTCGGGCTTCATCTTGGCGTACTTGTCCGCCACCGTCAGCCATTTTTGCTTGCGCTGGTCCTCGAACTTGTCCCACTGGCCGGCCAACGGCTGTAGTGCTTGCTGGCGCGCCGGCGTCAGCTCTTTCCATTTGGGCAGGGTGGCACACCGCGCGGATATTGACCCGAGCATGGCAAAAACGCAAAACGCCGCAATCAGCGGCGCCTTGAACCATTGCCGGATGCTAAAAAAACTCATGGATGGTCGCCGCGCTTGAGCCAGGTATCGAAGCCGCGGTCGAGATAGGCGCTGGGCGGCAGTTCGTCCACCAGCATTTGCGCGTCGATCTCAGCGACTTCTTCGGTATAGCGATTTTGGTGCCAATGGTTGATCGACATCAGGCCGACCAGCAACACCAGCAGGGGCACCAACTGGCCGGCCCAGCTGAAATCGAAACCGCCAAATTGCATCCGGCCACCACCGGCCACGGCCAGGGAGGCACTTCTCTTTTGCTTGGTTAGCGCTTGCTCACGTGCGGCCCGCAGACGTTCCAGCTTGTCGGCGGGGATATCGCCCAAGGAAGCGTTGAGCTGTCGTTTGATCTGATACGCAACCCGGAGCTCGCTGGCGGCTGTAAGGCTGTTGGTCTTGTTCATGGCGTACCTGCTCTGGTGTGCGACGGCGTTCGTGTATTTAGACGATTGATTTACAAGGAGATTCCCTTGGCCTTCAAGGCCAGGGACAAAGCATGCGTGGCGCGCGAGCAATGGGTCTTGACGCTCCCCTCGGAGCATCCCATGGCAAGCGCTGTCTCGGCAACGTCCAACTCCTCCCAGTAACGCAGCAGGAAGGCCTCGCGTTGACGCGCCGGCAGCTTTTCGATTTCCTCCTGGATCAAGGCCATGACCTGACTGCGCGCCACTTCATCGTACGCGCTTTCCGCCTGCTTGGATCCTTCCTGGGCCTCCAAAGTTTCGAGCGGATCGAAATCGGCATTGTCGGCCTCGGCGCTGTCCGGCCCCATCGAAGAAAACAGGGTGGTCCAGAACGAGCGCACCTTGGTGCGGCGAAAGTAATCGCGGGTGGCGTTTTGCAGGATGCGCTGGAACAGCAGCGGCAACTCCTCGGCCGGCTTGTCGCCGTATTTCTCCGCCAGGCGCATCATCGAATCCTGGACGATGTCCAGTGCCGCCTCGTCGTCGCGGACGGCGAACACCGCCTGCTTGAATGCGCGGCGTTCGACATCGGCCAGAAAATCCGAGAGTTCTTTTGGAGTAGCCAGGGTGGGCTCGCTTCGCGCGATCGATTGCGGGGCGGATTATGCCATTTTATCGGGCAATTCCGCTGCTTTTTTGGGCAACGCCCCGCTTATGGGCGGGGTGTGCCGCCCCAACACCCGGCACTACCGCCTGCCCGTCCAGCACAAGGCACGCTTTCGGGGAGGTTCAAGCACTGAAGAAATCCTTGACCTTGTGGTTACGGCCGCTGCGCTTGACTTGCGCTGCGCGAAAGTCAGCCTGCACCGCAAGGTCAAGACTAAGCACTGAAAAAGTCCTTGACCTTGTCCATCCAGGATTTGGCGCGCGGATTGTGGCGGTCGGCGTCTTTCAGGTTGATTTCCTCGAACTCGCGCAGCAACTCCTTTTGCCGGGCGGTGAGATTGACCGGCGTCTCGATCATCACATGGCAATAAAGGTCGCCGGGGACGCTGGAGCGTACGCCCTTGATGCCCTTGCCGCGCAGGCGAAAGGTTTTGCCGGACTGGGTTTCCGCGGGAATCTTGATTTGCGCCGCGCCTTCGAGGGTGGGAATCTCGATCTCTCCGCCAGTCGCGGCAGTGACAAAGCTGATCGGCATCTCGCAGTGCAGGTCGTCGGCCTCGCGCTGGAACACCGGGTGCGCCTTGATGGTCATCTGCACATAGAGGTCACCGGCCGGCCCGCCGTTCATCCCGGGCTCGCCTTCGCCGGAGAGGCGGATGCGGTCGCCCTCGTCGACCCCGGAAGGAATTTTCACCGACAGCGTCTTTTGCTTTTTCACCCGCCCGGCGCCGTCGCAGGTCTTGCACGGTTCGGGGATGATCTTGCCGCTGCCGTGGCAGCGCGGGCAGGTCTGCTGGATCGAGAAAAAGCCTTGCTGCACGCGCACCTGGCCCTGGCCGTTGCAGGTAGGGCACTGCTTGGTGCTGGTGCCGGGCTTGGCGCCGCTGCCGTGGCAGGTTTCGCACTGTTCGATAGACGGAATGCGGATCTTGGTCTCGTAGCCGCGCGCTGCCTGCTCCAGGGTGATCTCGAGGTTGTAGCGCAGGTCGGAACCGCGATAGACGTTGGAGCGGCCGCCGCGGCCGCCGGCGCCGCCGCCGCCGAAAATGCCTTCGAAAATGTCGCCGAAGGCATCGGCAAAGCCGCCCATGCCGGCCCCGCCCGCGCCCGGCCCGGCGCCCATCGAGGGGTCGACGCCGGCATGGCCGAAGCGATCATACGCGGCGCGCTTGTTGGCGTCCGAGAGCATTTCGTAGGCTTCCTTCGCCTCCTTGAATTTGTCCTCGGATGCCTTGTCGTCCGGATTGCGGTCCGGGTGATGCTTCATTGCCAGCTTGCGATAGGACTTCTTGATGTCCTCCTCGCTGGCGTCGCGGGCAACGCCCAGGACTTCGTAATAATCGCGCTTGGTAGCCATGGTTTCTACGCTTCAATGCCTTGTGTGTTCTGAGCGCCCCGCAATCGGCGACCGGCGGATCAAAGCGCGCCGTCCTGCCGCTCCCTTTGCAAGGCTCGTTCCAGCTGATTGCACATGCGCAAAGACCGGAAGAGAGGCGCTGGTGCGATCCAGTGCCTCTCTTCCGGTCTGTGCTTGCGTCTAAAGACCGACGCTTACTTCTTGTCCTTCACTTCGGTGAACTCGGCGTCGACCACGTTGGCGTCGTCGGTCTTGGCGCTTTCGCGCGCACCGCCGGCCGCACCGGCGGCACCCGCCGCGGCTTCCGCGCCGCCCTGCTGGGCCTGCGCGTCGGCATACATCTTTTCGCCGAGCTTTTGTGAAACCGTCATCAGCGCGGTGGTCTTGGCTTCGATGATTTCCTTGTCGTCGCCCTTGACGGCTTCTTCAAGTTCCTTGATCGCTTCCTCGATCTTCGGCTTTTCATCCTCGACCTTGTCGCCATGCTCGGCGAGCGCCTTTTTCATCGAGTGGATCAGCGTATCGGCCTGGTTCTTCGCCTGCACCAGTTCGATCTTCTTCTTGTCGTCCTCGGCGTTGGCTTCGGCGTCCTTGACCATCCGGGCGATCTCTTCCTCGTTCAAGCCGGAAGAGGCCTGGATCTTGATCTTGTTCTCCTTGCCGGTGGCCTTGTCCTTGGCGCTGACGTGCAGGATGCCGTTGGCGTCGATGTCGAAGGTCACCTCGATCTGCGGCATGCCGCGCGGCGAAGGCGGAATGTCGGTCAGGTTGAACTGGCCCAGGCTCTTGTTGCCGGAGGCCACTTCGCGCTCGCCCTGCAGCACATGGATCGTTACCGCGCTTTGATTGTCATCAGCGGTGGAGAACACCTGGCCGGCCTTGGTCGGGATGGTGGTGTTCTTCTGGATCAGCTTGGTCATCACGCCGCCCAGGGTTTCGATACCCAGGGAGAGCGGGGTGACGTCGAGCAGCAGCACGTCCTTGCGGTCGCCCGAAAGCACCGAGCCCTGGATGGCGGCACCGACGGCCACGGCTTCGTCAGGGTTCACGTCCTTGCGCGGTTCCTTGCCGAAGATTTCCTTCACCTTCTCCTGCACCTTGGGCATGCGGGTCATGCCGCCGACCAGGATGACGTCGGAAATGTCGGAAAGCTTGACGCCGGAATCCTTGATCGCGGTCAGGCAGGGCGCGGCGGTCTTCTCGATCAGCTCTTCAACCAGCGACTCCAGCTTGGCGCGGGTCAGCTTGATCGACATGTGCTTCGGGCCGGAAGCATCCGCCGTGATGTAAGGCAGGTTGATTTCGGTCTGCTGCGAGGAGGAGAGCTCGATCTTCGCCTTTTCCGCCGCTTCCTTCAGGCGCTGCAGTGACAACACGTCCTTCTTCAGGTCGATGCCCTGGTCCTTTTTGAATTCGTCGACCAGGTAATCCATGATGCGCTGGTCGAAGTCTTCGCCGCCGAGGAAAGTGTCGCCGTTGGTGGACAGCACTTCGAACTGCTTTTCGCCGTCGACGTCCGCGATCTCGATGATCGAGACGTCGAAGGTGCCGCCGCCCAGGTCATAGACGGCAATCTTGGAATCGCCCTTGGACTTCTTGTCCAGGCCGAAAGCCAGCGCGGCCGCGGTCGGCTCGTTGATGATGCGCTTGACTTCCAGGCCGGCGATGCGGCCGGCGTCCTTGGTCGCCTGGCGCTGCGAGTCGTTGAAGTAGGCCGGCACCGTGACCACGGCTTCGGTCACTTCTTCGCCCAGGTAGTCCTCGGCGGTCTTTTTCATCTTGCGCAGCACTTCGGCCGACACTTGGGGAGGCGCCATCTTCTTGTCGCGCACTCCAACCCAGGCGTCGCCGTTGTCGGCCTTGATGATCTTGAAAGGCATCAGGTCGATGTCCTTTTGCACTTCCTTTTCCGCGAAACGGCGGCCGATCAGGCGCTTGACGGCGTAGAGCGTGTTCTTCGGGTTGGTCACGGCCTGGCGCTTGGCCGGCGCGCCGACGACGATTTCGTCGTCATCCATATAGGCGATGATCGAAGGGGTGGTGCGCGCGCCTTCAGAATTTTCGATCACCTTGGGGGTGTCGCCTTCCATGATCGCAACGCAGGAATTGGTGGTACCGAGGTCGATACCGATGATTTTTGCCATATTTGTTCTCCTTCAAGCGGGAAATAACTGATTGTTCTCAATATGCTGTTTAACCCCCCTGTTTCAAGGGGATTTGAACGATTCCGCACAGATTCAATGCATTCAGGCGCCCTTGGCCTTCGAAACCGTCACCAGGGCCGGGCGCAGCACGCGCTCGCTCAATTGGTAGCCCTTTTGCAATACGGTCACCACGCGGTTGGGCTCGCCATCGGCCTCGATGGCGGAAATGGCCTGATGCTTGTTCGGATCAAATTTCTCGCCGACCGGGTTTAGTTCGGCCACCCGGCCCTTTTCAAAGGCCGAATTGAGCTGGCGCAGGGTCAACTCGACCCCGCTTTTCAGGGTATCGATGGCGGCGCTCTGGTCTTTCAGCGCGGCTTCCAGGCTGTCCTTCACCGCCAGCAGGCTCTCGGCGAAATTCTCGGTGGCGTACTTATGCGCGTTGCCGATGTCGGTCTGGGCGCGGCGCCGGGTGTTCTCGGTTTCCGCCTTGGCGCGCAGGAATTCCTCCTTGGCCAGCGCCAGGTCGGCTTCCAGCTTGGCGATGCGTTCTTCAGGCGAGGGCGGGGCGGCAGCTTCGGGGGTTGCGCCCTCCGGGTTGGCGTCCTGCGGTTTGACTTCTTCGGTCATGAAAATAACTCCACTGCAAATAGGGGATTACGGGCTCCGCGCGATAACTGGGGCCGTGAATAGGGTTTTCAAGCGGGAATGTGCAATTTCCTGAACTTTTTTGGCCCTCGACGTCAGGCCGCTGCGGGAACGGGGTTAAGGGCTTGATTTGACGGCCAAAACCAGGCTATAATCCAAGGCTTCGCGTTTTTTGCGTGGCTTCCCCTGATTGCATTGGGTGAAGCCGGTAGTAGCCGCGAACACTTGCCGCACCGCGTTTTTCAGGAGCTGTTTCGGCTCCGGCGCCGGGCGGCCTGGTCTCTTTCGGTACATCTATTAACTAGATGCGTCCTCAGGGCCAGTCCACAAGGAGTATGTATGCGTCATTACGAAATCGTCTTTATCGTCCACCCGGACCAGAGCGAACAGGTCCCGGCGATGATCGAGCGTTACCGCGCCACGGTGCTGGCCGCCGGCGGCAAGATCCATCGCATTGAAGACTGGGGCCGCCGTCAGCTGGCATACCCGATCAACAAGATCTTCAAGGCCCACTACGTGCTGATGAATATCGAGACCGACCAGAAGCTGCTGGACGAGCTCGAGCATGGCTTCAAGTTCAACGACGCCGTGCTGCGCCACCTGGTCGTGCGCATGAAGAAGGCACACACCACCCCTTCGCCGATGATGAAGGAAGAGAAGTCGCGCAACCTGACCGCGGGCCCGGCCCCGGCGGAAGCGAAGGCGCCTGAAGCTCCCGCGGCTGCTGCCAAGCCCGCGGAAGTCGCCCGGGCCGAGTAAGTCTGCTTGGACCCGCGCAATCGGGTTGAACTGACCGGAGTGGTAAGCGCGCTCGAAACACTGCGCTACACCCCGGCGGGCATCCCGATAGTCGAAGTAAAGCTGGACCACGAGTCACCGCAGGAAGAAGCCGGAAAAACCCGCACTGTAAAGTGCGAGGTGTCGGCGGTGGCAGCAGGGCAGATTGCCTTGCGGATGGTGCAGGCCCAACTCGGCGCGCGGATCAAGGTCACAGGCTTTCTCGCCCATCGCGGCAAGAGCAAGGGTCAACTGGTGTTGCATATCAACGAATTCGAATTCATCTGAAAGTAGGTTAAATCATGGCTACCGGACGCTTCGGCAAACCCAAATTTGTGCGCAAGGAAAACCCCAACAAGGGCCTGTTCAAGCGCAAGAAGTTCTGCCGCTTCACCGTCGGCAAGGTCGAGTGGATCGACTACAAGGACGTGGAGCTGCTGAAAGATTTCATCCAGGAAAACGGCAAGATCATGCCCGCGCGCGTCACCGGCACCAAGGCCGGCTACCAGCGCCAGCTGACCGAGTCGATCAAGCGCGCCCGCTATCTCGCGCTGGTTCCGTACACCGACCTGCACACCGTTCGCTAAGCGCAGGGGAGAAAACAACATGCAAGTAATTCTTCTGGAAAAAGTCGCCAACCTGGGCAACCTGGGCGACATCGTCAAAGTGAGGGACGGCTTCGGCCGCAACTTCCTGATCCCGCAACGCAAAGCCAAGCGCGCGACCGAAACCAACAAGGCCGAGTTCGAAGCTAAGCGCGCCGACCTGGAAAAGGCCGCCGCTGCCCAACTGGTCGAGGCGCAAGCCACCGCCACCAAGCTCGACGGCATGATGGTGCAGATCACCGAAAAGGCCGGCGTCGATGGCCGCCTGTTCGGCTCGGTCACCAACTTCAACATCGCCGAAGCGCTGGCCAAGCAGGGTTTCGTGGTCGAAAAGTCGCAGATTCGCATGCCCAACGGCATGATCAAGACCGTCGGCGACGTCGACATCGCAGTGCAACTGCATACCGATGTAGTTGCCAACATCAAGGTTTCGGTTCTGGGCGACCACGCCTAACCGCCACGCAAATCCACAGGATAAATTCATGGTTACCATTCGCATGAACCGCGGCGGCGCCAAGGGCCGTCCCTTCTACAACATCGTGGCGGCCGATTCCCGTGCCCGCCGCGACGGCCGCTTTGTCGAGCGCGTCGGCTTCTACAACCCGATCGCGGCCGGCGGCGAAGAGCCGTTCCGCATCGACCTGGCCCGTATCGCCTACTGGCGTGGTGTCGGCGCGCAGATTTCGCCTTCGGTCGAGCGCCTGCTCAAGCAGTTTGCCAAAGCAGCCAAGACCGCCGCTGTCTCGGCCTGACGTGAGCCCGGCGGCCAAGTCCGGCGTTGTACCGCCGGACCTGGTCGAGATGGCCAACGTCAAGGAGCCCTACGGGCTCAAGGGCTGGATCAAGCTTTACAGCTATTCGACGGACGGTGCGGGGCTGGCCGGATTTGCCGAGTGGTGGCTGGACCGTGGTACCGAAGCGAAACCGGATTGGCAATTGGTCAAGCCGGAGCAAGTCGATGAGCACAGCGGCACGCTGATCGCCAAGCTGCCGGGGGTGGAAGACCGCGATGCGGCCTTCGCCCTCAAGGGAAAACGGATCGCGGTGTCGCGCGCTCTGTTTCCGGCGGCACGCGAGGAAGATGGGTACTACTGGTCCGACCTGATCGGCCTTTTGGTGAAAAACCGCGAGGACGAGGTGCTGGGCGAGGTGGAAGGCCTGCTGGACCTGGGGCCGCATGAAGTGCTGCGGGTGAAGACGGCAGCCGGGGCGGTCGGCAATGAGGATGGCAAGCCCGGTGAAATCCTGATTCCCTTTGTCGCGCAGTATGTGGACCAGGTGGATGTGGCGGGCAAAGTAATCAAAGTGGACTGGGGCCGAGATTACTGACCCGGTTCGAAGGAAGACGGAAATGCGCGTGCAATTCGATGTTGTAACGCTGTTTCCGCCGATGTTCGGGGCGGTGACTTTGCAGGGCATCACCGGCCGCGCGCATCAGGATGGTTTGTGGCACCTGCAGGCCTGGAACCCGCGTGACTACGCCGAGAACGCGTACCGCACGGTGGACGACAGGCCCTACGGCGGCGGCCCCGGGATGCTGATGATCCCCAAACCGCTGGAGGCGGCGATAGGCGCGGCGAAGCAGGCGCAGGTCGAAGCCGGTTTGCAGCCCCTGGTGATCTACATGTCACCGCAGGGCAAACAGCTGAACCACGACGGGGTGATGGCCCTGCGTGACGAGATGCAGGGCGGCCGTGGCGTTGTAGTGTTGTGCGGTCGTTACGAAGGTATCGATGAGCGCGTGCTTGCACGGCAGGTCGATCGCGAAGTGTCCATCGGAGACTACGTGCTCTCCGGCGGCGAACTCCCCGCGATGGTGCTGATCGATGCCCTTGTGCGCCAGTTGCCGGGCGTGTTGAATGACGACGCGTCGGCGCTGGAGGAATCGTTTGCGGAAGGTCTGCTGGACTGCCCGCATTACACCCGTCCCGAGGAATACGAGGGAGTGCGGGTGCCGGAAGTGCTGTTGTCCGGTGACCACAAGCGAATCGCGCGCTGGCGCCTGAAAGAGGCGATCAAGCGCACCAGGGCGCGGCGCCCGGACCTCTATGAGGCCTGGACGAAAAGCGGTTTGGGCAAGGAAGAGCAAAAAGTATTGGCTGAAGCCTTGGCCGAGTTGGACGAAGGTGCGAAAGTGCCTGCGAAGCAGTCGTAGTAGTTGAATCATTAAATTGTCCGGCTCTGCCGGCGATTTAATGGAAGCCAGTCCCGAAAAAAGTAGGTGTGTGCTTTTTTCGGAACCTACAAATGGCGGCACCAAGAGTTACGAGACTCTTGCTCTACCGTCCAGTCTCGCGGAAAACGTGAGCCCATAGAGAAAGGTTGGATCATGAGCAACATCATCGCTGAACTCGAGAAGGCGGAAATCGCCCGTCTCAACAAGACCATCCCCACCTTCGCCCCCGGCGACACCGTGGTGGTCAACGTCAACGTGGTTGAAGGCGAGCGCAAGCGCGTGCAGGCCTTCGAAGGCGTGGTCATCGCCCGCCGCAACCGCAGCATCGGCTCCTCCTTCATCGTGCGCAAGGTTTCGTCCGGCGAAGGCGTCGAGCGTACTTTCCAGCTGTATTCCCCGCTGATTGCTTCGATCGAAGTCAAGCGCCGCGGCGACGTGCGCCGCGCCAAGCTTTACTACCTGCGCGAGCGTTCGGGCAAGTCGGCGCGTATCAAGGAAAAGCTGTCTTCCCGCCAAGCCCAGGCGCAAAGCCAGGCCGCTGCCGCCGCCGAAAACAAGCAGTAAACTTCGGCTTCACGGCAAAGTCAAACGGGGCGCATATCATGCGCCCCGTTTTGTTTTGATCTATCCTCCCGTCCATGTCCGCTCCACAGCCGCCCATCCAGCAACGTTTTTCGATCTCCAGCGAAGAAGCGCGCGCGATCGAAAAAATCGATCCCGCCCTCTACAATGCCGGCCTGACCCCGGTGGCCGAACTGACGGCTGAAACATTGCGCCAGCGCTTTCGCGAAATTCGCGAATGGAACCGTGAAATGCTGGGCGACCACCAGTTCGGCGACCTGGGCATCGCCGAGAATGAATATCGGCCGGCCTCGGTGCTGGTGCCCATCGTGGTGCGTGAAGAACTCACGCTGTTGCTGACGCAACGCACCGCCACCCTGAAAGACCACGGCGG
>DATAZV010000530.1:0-6451 GCA_036271855.1 Burkholderiales bacterium | reverse complement strand
CCGCCGAACACCACTTCGCCGAGCTGGATCAGCCACATCGGCAGCATGCCGCCCAGGGGGGTGAAGGAGTCATGCATGGCGTTGACCGAGCCGTTGGAAGCCGAGGTGGTGGCGGTGGACCAGAGGGCGGAGTTGACGATGCCGAAGCGCGTTTCCTTGCCTTCCATGTTGCCTCCGGGCTGCGCCAGCGAAGTCGCTTGGTCGACGCCGAGCGCGGACAGTTTCGGGTTGCCGGACTGTTCGGCGCTGATGGTGACGGTGGTGAGGACGACGAATATCGCGGTCATTGCCGCCAGCACGGCCCAACCCTGGCGGGTATCGCCGACCATCTTGCCGAAGGTGTAGCAAAGCGAGGCGGGGATCAGCAGGATCGCCAGCATTTCGAGGAAGTTGGAAAGCGGCGTCGGGTTTTCCAGCGGATGTGCGGAGTTGACGTTGAAAAAGCCGCCGCCGTTGGTGCCGAGCTGCTTGATCGCCACTTGCGAGGCTGCCGGGCCGACGGCGATGGTCTGCTCCTTCACTTCCACCTTCTGCGTGACAGGTTTGTTTTGCGCGTCCATCTTCGGCGAGCCGTCGGCATTTTTCACCGGGTCGTCGTAGCTGACCTTTTCGATCAGCGGCACGGTCTGATAGGGTTTGAAAGTCTGCACCACGCCTTGTGACACCAGCGCGAGCGCCAGCAGCAGTGACAAGGGCAGCAGGATGTACAGCGTGCCGCGCACGGTATCGACCCAGAAGTTGCCGATGCCGCTGACCTGGCGGCGGCTGAAGCCGCGGATCAGCGCCATCAGCACCGCCATGCCCACCGCAGCGGAAAGAAAATTCTGCACGGTGAGGCCGAGCATCTGCGTGAGATAACTCATGGTGGACTCGCCGCCATAGCCCTGCCAGTTGGTATTGGTGGCGAAGCTGACGGCGGTGTTGAACGAAGAGTCGGGCGAGACCGCGGCCATGTTCTGCGGATTGAAGGGCAGCGCGCCCTGCAGGCGCTGCAGCGCGTAGACGGCGAGCGCGCCCAGCAGGTTGAACAGCATGAAGGCGACGGCGTAGCTGCGCCAGTTCATGTCTTCATCGGCCTTGATGCCGCAGACGCGGTAGATGGCGCGCTCCATCGGCCCAAGGATGCGCTGCGCGCGGGCGGCGCGGCCTTCATAGACGGCGGCCATGTAGGCGCCGAGCGGTTTGACCAGGAGAAGCAGCACGGCCAGGTATAGGCCGAACTGCAGGGTGTTGTTGGCGTTCATCAGAATTTCTCCGGCTTGAGCATGGCGTAGAGCAGATACGCGGTCAGCACGATGAAAAGGATCAGGCCGATCCAGTAGAGCGGGCTCATTTGCGTTCCTCCCCCTTGCGTTCGACCAGGCGCCCGAAGGCGGGGATCAGCGCGAAGCTCAGGCCGAACAGGGCCAGCAGCAAAAAAATGTAGGCGGCGTCCATCAAAAACTCCCGATCAAAATGCGATGGGATGAATATAGGGATGGACGCGTAAGGGCCGCGTCAAGATGCGCGGCGCGGGTGTAAAGACTTTATAAAGACCGGCGGGCGCCGGTCAGACAAGCTGCGCTTCCGGCTTACTTCTTTTTGCCGCCGGCGACGATTTCGCAAGCCTGGATGAAGCCGGTCTCGAGGGCGTCGAGGAACACCCGGGTTTTCGCCGGCATCAGGCGGCGGCCGGGGAATACGGCCCAGCCGTCGACTTCGGGCAGGCTCCACTCGGGCAGAATGCGCTGCAGGCTGCCGTCGGCAAGATAAGAGCGCGCGTAGTGGTCGGAGATCAGGGTGATGCCGGCATCCTGGCGCGCCAGGGCGGCGAGCACGTCAGGCGAGTTGACCATGGCGCGCGAAGGCAGCGGTTTCTCCCAGACGGTCTTGCCGCGGGTCAGGTGCCAGGGCATGGCGCCGCCGCTGCGCGCGAGGATGTGCAGCAGGTCGTGTTCGAGCAAGTCGTCCGGCTGCTTGGGGCGGCCGCGGCGCTTGATGTAGGCGGGCGAGGCGTACAAGCCGGTGGTGAAACGGGAAAGGCGGCGCGCGGCCAGGGTGGCGTCGTCCGGCAGATCGCCCATGCGGATGGCGACATCGAAGCTCTCGCCCACCAGGTCGACCCGGCGCGGCGACAGGTCCAGTTCCAGGGTGACGGCGGGATAGCGCAGGATGAATGCGGCGAGCATGATCTCCAGCCCGTTGGCGATGTCGCCGGGCATGGAGACGCGCAAATGCCCGCTGGGCTCGGCCTGGCGGTGCGCCACCAGGTTGGCCGCCGCCTCGGTCTGCTCGACCACGCCACGCGCGTGTTCCAGCAGGCTCAGGCCCACTTCGGTGAGTACCAGCTTGCGCGTGGTACGCGTCAGCAGGCGCTCGCCCAATTGCTCCTCCAGCGTCGAGATGCGCCGCGACAGGGTGGACTTGGGCAGGCCGACGCGCTCGGCGGCGCGGGTGAAGCTGCCGGCCTCGGCGATGCGGGCGAACAGCAGCAGGTCGTTGGGGTCGAGGGTGCCGTTCATCAAGGATTTTCCGGTGATTGTTCCATGCCGGCAACAATGATATCCGTTCCAGCGGCTTCCCCAGGGCGCCGGCTGCGCCTACATTTCGCATCAGGCGTTCGAACCAGGACGCAAGCCAAATACCGGAGGTCATCATGAACATCCTGCAAATCAATTCCAGCGCGCGTGTCGAAGGTTCGCAATCGACGGTGCTGGCCAACGACATCACCGCCCGCCTGGTCGCCGCCAACCCGGGTTCCACCCTCACCGTGCGCGACCTGGCGGCGACCCCGCACCCGGCGCTGGACGAGGCCACGCTGCAGGCCCTGTTTACGCCCGTGGAAGCACGCACCCCGGCGCAAGCCGCGCGGGTGGCGCTGGACGACGCGCTGATCGCCGAACTGCAAGCCGCCGACGCGCTGGTGCTGGGCGTGCCGATGTACAACTTCGCCATCAGCACGCAACTGAAAAGCTGGATCGACGCCATCGCCCGTGCGCGCGTCACCTTCCGCTACACCGAGAAGGGGCCGGAGGGCCTGCTGACCGGCAAGAAGGTGTACGTTGCGCTGGCGCGCGGCGGCGTGCACCGCGACCTGCCGCACGATACGCAGGTGCCCTACCTGAAGACCGCGCTGGGCTTTCTCGGTATGACCGATCTGCAGTTCTTCTACGCCGAAGGCCTGGCGATCAGCCCGGAGAACGCGCAGCGCGCGATCGAGCAGGCACGCGGGGAAATCGAAGCGGCGCTTGCCTGAAACCCGCGCAATAAACCCGCCGCAGCAAAACGAAACGGGAGCGCAAGCGCTCCCGTTTCGCCAGGATAAGCGGCGCCGGCCACCAGCCGGTGCCGCTTTTCGCTTTACGGACGGCCGAACAAACCGACCAGGCCGGCGGCACCCTTGGCGTGGCCGGCAAGCTTGGGCATCAGCTCTTCACGCGTCATGCCGGCTTCGAGCGCGGTGGGCTCGAGGTCGGTGGCGATCAGGGTGAAGGTATAGTGGTGAAAGCCGGTGCCGGGCGGGGTGCAGGGGCCCATGTAGTGGCCAAGGCCCTGAGTGCTCTTGCCGCCGACGTATTTGTTGCTCAGCGCGCTGACTTCGTTTTCGGCGAAGCCGGTGACCGAAACCGGAATGCCGTAGGCAACCCAGTGGTTGACGCCCAGGCCGCCGCGGCCTTCGGGGTCGACCATCAGCAGCACATAGCTCTTGGTGCCGGCCGGCGGGTGGGCAAAGGTGAGCGGCGGCGAGACGTTTTCGCCGACGCAGTTGGGGTTGGCCTTGATGTTGCCGGCGTTCTTGGTCGCCAGCATGGTGCCGTCCTTGAAGCTGGACGAGGTGATCGAGAACGGGTCGGCCGCCAGCGCCCCTTGCGCCGCCATTCCGAGGGTTGCGAAGGTGGCGGCCAGCAGCGCGCCCTTGATTGCCTGAGCTTGGAACATTGTCATCTCCTGTTGTGCAGCATTTTTGCGGATGCGCGAGCCCGGGGGCACGCACAACTTCCCTTCTCCCGGGATTCCTGCCAGCCGGACTGTACCCTCTCTTTGCCGGCTTTGCACCTGTACGCACAAGCGGGCCGCTGCGGATGGCGAATCCACAGCTGTAAACTATGGCTTCTGTCTATCGCCAGCATGAAGGCATCGCCATGTCAGGCCCGCCGGGCGCAACCCCGTCACCCCCGCCAGCGCGCGGCGCGCAGGGCGCCCTGCTGGCGCTGCTGCTCGTCCTGACCTTCAATACCGGGCTGGTGGACGCCGTCAGCTACCTGCTGCTGGGCCATGTGTTCGTCGCCAACATGACCGGCAACATCATCCTGCTCGGCTTTTCGCTGGCTGGGGTGGAGGACTTCTCCCTGCCGGCCTCGCTCGCCGCGTTGGCGGTATTCGCCATGGGGGCGGCGCTGAGCGGGCGCATCGGTTTGAAGGGGCCTGCACCGCAGCGCCGCCTGCTGGCGTATTCCCTGATCACCGAGGGCGTGCTGATCGCACTTGCCACGGTGCCGCTGCTGCTCGGCATGCAGCCGCACGAGGACTTCGTGCGCTACTGGCTGATCGTGCTGCTGGGCTTGTCGATGGGAGTGCAGACGGCGATGGTGCGCCTGCTGGCAGTGCCCGATTTGACCACCACCGTCCTCACCCTCACCCTGGCCGGGCTGGCCGCCGATTCCAGCCTTGCCGGCGGCAGCAACCCGCGCCTGAAACGAAGGCTTGCCGCCGTCGTATTGATGCTGGCCGGCGCGGCGATTGGTGCCGCACTGGCGCTGCATGCCGGTGCAGCCGTGGTTCTGCTGCTGGCGCTGGTACTGCTGGCGGCAGGCGGCATGGCGGCTTACCGGGCGCTGGGCGCGAGCGGATCGCCGACGGGCTGAAGGCGCCTTTGCGCCGCGGCCGCTGCAATGAAAAAGCCCCGCATCAGGCGGGGCCTTTCATTCAACCAGTAGCAACGCCGCGGAATTCGCCGGCTAGCCGCAACTCCCCACCGCGCCGCAGGCGGTGCAAAAGTCGCAGCCGTCCTTTTTGATCACAGTGTAGTTGCCGCACTCGTTGCACAGGCCGCCTTGCATCGGCGATTGCGCGCCGGCTTCGCGCGGGGCTTCGAGGATGCCCATTTCGCGCTTCGGGTAGCCGTTTTCATCCAACACGCCCAGCATGGCGTAGCGGTGGATGATCAGGCGCGCGACGTAGGCGACGGTGGAAGGCCAGTTCTGCTGGCGCCGCTCGCCGGGGACGAAGGCCATGAAGTCGGCCAGCGGCTCGGCGTAGTTGAGCAGCTTGCGCAGCTTCATGCCGATCCACGCCGGGTCGAGCACGCGCATGTCGAGCGAAAGGATGCGCGACAGGCCGTCCAGCGCACGCGGGTAATTGCCGGAGAGCCACATCGAGTAGGGGCGGGTGACGCCGTCGGGCAGCGTGACTTCCTTCAGGCCCAGTACGAAGTTCTCATCCGTCGCCGGGTTGACCACATCCACTGTCCACGACAGGGTGCCGTCGGTGCCGGTGCGCGGCTCGTCGCGCGCATACATGGCATCGAGCACCGGGTGCGGGCGGCCGTCGGGCGAGAGCAGGTCGGGCGCTTCGTCATCGAGCGCGCCCAGGCGGTCACAGCGCCAGCGCACCAGTTGCGCGAGACCCGCGACCACGCTGGGGACGATTTTCTTTTCGCCGTGCGGCGGAAAATTCATCGCGAAGGATTTTTCACCCGGGGTTTTCGCCAGCACGTCGAGCTTGAGTTTCAGCCAGGCGCGGTCGTTGGCGCGCATGTCCATCGACAGGGTCTTGGCGACGGCGCCGAGGCCGCGCGGCTGCTCGGTGCCGTTGACCCAGACTTCGAACGGAAAGGCGTGGCCCTCTTCTTCGACATGGCCGACGAACAGGGCGAACTTGCCGTCAGGGTAATCCATCATGTAGGCCCAGGCTTCATTACCGCCGGGCATTTCGGGGCGGCCGGGCCAGCGCAGCGAGGCCAGCACCGGCGCCGGCAGGGACTTGATCGACAGGCGCTTGTTGGGCCCGACCATTTCCACATCCTGCGGCTGCTTTTTTTCTTCACTGGTGACCGACAGCACCGAACCCAGCACGCTGTTGGGTCGGTAGGTGGCGAGACCCTTGAGGCTGGACTTCCAGGCCTGCAGATACAGGTCTTCGAAATCGGCGTAGGGATAATCGGCCGGCACATTCACCGTCTTGGAGATGCTGGTGTCGATCGCCGGAGCGACGGCGGCGACCATCTGCTCATGCGCCTGCGCGGAGAGTTCCAGCGCGGTGACGAAGTAGCTCGGCAGCGCGCTGACGTCGCCGCCCAGGTGTTTGTACAGGCGCCAGGCGTAGTCCTCGACCGCGTACTCCTTATGGGTGCCGTCGGGCATGCGTTTTTTGCGCGTGTAGGTCCAGGAGAACGGCGGCTCGATGCCGTTCGACGCGTTGTCGGCGAAGGCCAGGCTGATGGTGCCGGTGGGCGCGATCGACAGCAGGTGCG
>DATAZV010000529.1:0-16555 GCA_036271855.1 Burkholderiales bacterium | reverse complement strand
GATGCCGATGCATTCGAGTATCTGTCCATGCCGGCGCATGAAGCCGAGATCAACGTCCTGCCGCAGCCGGTGTTCCAGCAGGAAATGCGCTCGGCGGCGGCATTGGCCCTCTACAAGGGGCATTTTCTTTGCCACGAGCCGTCGGCGCCCTGGGCGCAATCGACGACCGATCGCCTGCGCGCGAAATATCTGCGCCACGTGCTGGAGATCGGCCACAGCCGCGAAGCTTCATCCTGGGAACAGGCCGCGTTGATCTACGAGCGCGGCCTCGAACTGGACAACCTCGCCGAGGAGTTCTACCGGCGCCTGATGGTCTGTCACCGCGAGCGCGGCAGCGTCGCCGATGCGATCCGCGTCTATCGCCGATGCCGGGAAAACCTCTCCATCATCCTTGGCATTGCGCCGTCCGCCGAGACCACGTCGCTGTACAACTCCCTGCATCAGTAGGGGGCGATGCGTGGGGGCGACCCCACGCATCCTTGAGCCGCGCGAAGCGGACAAGCAAGGCACGAAAGCGTTCGCTTTCGCGCACAGGCAGGCATTGCGCCCAACGCCCAAAAGACCCACGGATCGATCACCGATCGAACATATCGACGGGTCGACCGGGAAGAATTTGACTGGCTACCCACGCACGCCGACTGCACTGGCGGGCGGGTGCCTACATTTGCCATCCGTGGGCCAAACGTAGGGATTTAGGACAAAGGCATAACTTAAATTGCGCCCGCAGTTTGCATTTTTGTTAACTAAAAGGGCGGCTTATACCCATATGAACAATCGAAGACTAATAACATCGTTCCCAAAAACATTGAAGCAGCTGATGCTGCAATTCGTCTGGCTGCTGGGCTTCGTCGCCATGCTGACCGGGCAATCCGCGGCATTGGCTGCGGGGCAGACCAAAAAGGCAGCGGCCCTTGTGTCGCCTGTCATCCACTCTTTCACGGCTTCATCCACCACCATCAACAAGGGTGATTCCGTTACCCTCAACTGGCAGATCGACAACGGCCCGGTGCTGTGGATCTCCGGCCAGCCGTCTCCCGATCCGGGCGACGTGCGCGGCAAGACGAGCACCGTCGTCAAGCCTTCGGTCACCACCAAATACATCATGGCCGCGTGGAACTTCGACGGCCCCGGCGGCCAGGTGTTCGCCGACGTGACCGTCAACGTGATCCAGCCGGTCCCGGCGAAAATCACCTCGTTCACCGCGACTCCCGCCACCGTCAAGTCCGGTGATCCGGTGACGCTGAACTGGGCGGCCACCAATGCGACCGGCTTCTCGGTTGCGCCCGGCGTGGGCACCGTCACCGGCAACAGCGTGACCGTCAACCCGACCGCCAACACCACCTACACCCTGACGGCGAACAGCCCGAACGGCAACGCCACCAAGACCGTGGCCGTGAAGATCGCCGCCCTGCCGGTGATCACCTCGTTTGCCGCCGCGCCCGCCAGCGTGACCACGGGCACTTCGACCAAGCTGAGCTGGGCCGTCACCGACGCCACCTCGCTGTCGATCTCGCCCGCTCCCGGCACCGTGACCGGCACTAGCGTGTCGGTCACCCCCACCGCGGACACCACGTATGTGCTGACCGCCACCAGCGCGGCCGGCAGCGTGACCCAATCGGTACCCGTGAAGGTGACCGCGGCCGCCGTACCGAAGCCGACGATCGGTTCCTTCGGCGCGTCGCCCGCTTCCATTCCCGCCGGCAGCTCGGCCACGCTTAACTGGTCGATCACCGGCGCCGATACGGTCTCGATCGCACCCGGCGTGGGCACCGTCACCGGTTCCAGCGTCAGCGTGAGCCCGACGGCCACCACGACCTACACCGTTACCGCCACCAACGCCTCCGGCTCGGTCACCAAGAACGCCAAGGTGACCATCAGCGCATCCGCGCCGCCGCCGCCCCCGCCGGTGCCGGTGATCAGCTCGTTCGCTCCGACGCCCAACTTCATCAACCCTGGCGATTCCGCCACGTTGACCTGGGCTGTGAGCGGCGCTGATTCGGTCTCCATCTCGCCGGCTGTCGGTACCGTGACCGGCAACAGCGTTGCCGTCAAGCCGGCTGCGACCACCATCTATACGCTGACGGCGACCAACGCCAACGGCTCGTCGACCCAATCGACGCTGGTTGGAGTTGCCACTGCCGGCGGTGGCGTTTCGCACCCGCGCGCCTGGCTGACCCCGCCGCTGGTTGCCACCCTGAGCCAGCGCGCCGCCGCCAACGACGCCGCCTGGATCAAGCTGCGCAACGAGTGCGACACCCTGGCCACCTACAAGGTTCTGTTCCCTGACGGCGGCCAGTACGTCGACAACACCATCAACGGTGAATACGAGTTCTCCGGCTACATCGACCCTGCCATCAGCCTTGGCCTGTGCTACCAGGTTGCCAAGAATGTCGATAGCACCCGTGCGGCCAAGTACGGCGCGAAGGAAAAGGAGCTGCTGCTGGCCTTGTCCGACCCGACCCACCACGGTGCGCCGACGGTCGATGACGGCTACGGCATCCGTCACTACGTCCCGGCCCTGTCCCTCGGCTACGACTGGATCTACGATCTGCTTTCGCCGGCCGAACGTGCCCAGATCTACACCGAAATCAACCGCTGGATCGCTTCCTACGAGAAGGTCGGTTTCGGCCGCGAATTCCCGCAGGGCAACTACTTTGCCGGTTACTACTTCGCCCTGGCTACCGCTGCCGTGACGACCGAAGGCGACAACCCGCAAGCCGCCGCGCTGTGGGACGACTGGTACAACCGCATCCATCTCGGTCAGGTTCAGCCGTACTACAACAAGTGGCTGGCAGGCGGCGGCGTTCCGGACGGCTGGAACTACGGCCCGCTGCTGACCCTCAACATGAGCCGCGCCCTGCTGGCTGTCTCGACCGCCAAGGGGATCGACTTCATCCATGACAGCGCCCATCCGATGACCTACGCGGACGGCCACGCCAAGTGGATGACCCAGATGACCTGGCCGAACGGCAAGACCATCAACGACCGCGGCTTCCTGTACACCAACTCGCCGAACCGTCCGCCGTCCGACGTCAGCGGCGACTGGGCCACCGAGTTCAACGGCCTGCTGCAGGCGCTGCACGGTGACAATTCCGCCATCATGCAGCAGTACACCGCCGACGTTCGGGTGTTCTCGAAGAACAGCTCGAACTGGGTGGAATTCCTCTACTGGAACCCGAGCGCGCCTGCGGCGAACTACAAGACCGACCTCAGCTACCGTACCGGTGGCGACGGCCAGGCCGTGTTCCGCAGCGACTGGACTTCCAACGCCGTGTGGGGCGCCTTCCAGGCTGGTCCTTACACCGGCTACGACGGCTCCGGCGAGGAGTTCTTCGACGAGGGTTCGTTGGTGATCCAGCGCGGTCAGTATCAATTCATCGTCAACGCCGTCGGCGCGCTTACCACGCCCACTCCCGGCACGCAGGACGCGACTGACCCAACGTGGACCGAAATCTACAACGACGTCTGGAGCCAGACCATCGACGGCGCTTCCAACCCGCGCCGCAACTTCAACACGTACCACTCGAAGGGTTCGGCCAACGGCATGTTCGGCCAGAACGAAAACGGCACCGGCAGCGCGAAGACCACTCTCTCGCTGTTCGAAGACCACGGCTCCTTCATCATGATGCGCGGCTCGAAGCTGGAAGACATGTACAACAGCGGCAACGGCATCACCGCCTGGAGCCGCGACGTGGCCTTCCTGCGTCCCAAGCTGTTCGTCGTGTACGACCGTACCACCACCAGCAGCAAGGCGACCGACGACTGGATGGCGTGGCACACCGTGCCGTTCCCGACCCAGTCGCCGGCCGGCAACGGTAGCACCCGCGTCGATGTGGTCGATACCCGCGCCGTCTACGGCGGCAACCTGTTCCGCGGTCGCATGACCACGGTGCTGCCCGCCAACAACGTCGTCAAGTTCGTCAATATCGTTGACGACAAGGGTGTGCCGCAGAACAAGGCCTATCGCATGGAAGTGCGCCGTCCCACCACCGGTGCCGGCTCCGCTACGTGGCTGACCGTGTTCGATGCTTCCGACTCCGCCGCGAGCGCCGCCGGCACCGTTTCGCCGATCAACCTGGCCAACAACAACGTCCTCTCGGGCGATGTCGAAGGCACGCTGATCAGCGGTACCGCCGGCAACAACGTGGTGCTGTTCAGCAAATCGGGCAATGCCGTGACCGGCACCGTCAGCGTTTCGCTGCCGGTCGCCGCGACCTACACCCTGGTGACCAGCCTGCAGCCGAACGTCGGCTACTCGGTGACCTCCAGCGTGGTCAATGGCGCCCTGGTGCTGAACGTCGCCCAAGGCGGCGGCTTCACCACCACGCCGCAAGGCAACCTGGCGATCAACGTCAGCGCGACCGGAGCTGTGACCGCCGCGCAATAAGCAGCATTGAGTGATAGCTCCCTCCTTGGGGGCTTTGCAGACCGCATGCCGGCAACGGCATGCGGTCTTTTTTTTGTGCCGCGGCTTTGAGCGTACCGCCTGCTCCCTATCCCCTGACGGCCGAAGCCGGCGAGGATATAGAGCAGGGGCTTGGGCGCAGGGTCGGCCAGCGGCTGCTCCCCGGCATGAGGCTACGGACAGGCAGCATGCGGGCCTCAACCCTCCCGGGTGATCAGCCAATACCGCGCGCGGCGGGATTGCCGTTCCCGGCGACAAGGCTGCAGCAGGTGAATGGCCGCGCCTGTACCGGGCCGGCTCGAAGGGCTTGCCTGTCTACTTGCGTACGCTTGATTGGGGCACGATGGCCCCAGGATTGCCTGCCGGTGCCTGTGGCGCGGCGGTGTCACCGGCCAGCGGGCCAGAGGGCGGCGCGGAGCCAGGATCGCTCCCTGACCCCGGTCCGCTGGGGATGCTGAACCCCGGCGGCGCGTAGGCAAAGCGCCACTGCGCGTAGCTGGTCTTGCCCTCGAAACCGGGGAATCGGGCATCGAACAGGTCGACCTTGATCGGTGTTCCCGTGGCCAGACTATAGACCCCCATGATGCCGCCGCCGGGCGCCTGGATCAGGCCCCATTCGGACTTGCCGGTGAGCGGATCGGCGTAAAGCCTGCGCAAATGGCGCCGGACGCCCGGGAAGCGGGGATCGCGCAGCAGTTCCTCCAGCTTGAGCGGGTAACGGGGCGTGCTTACCGCCGTCTCGTAATAGCTGCGGAAGGCACGCTGGTATTCGCCGCCGACGAACAGCAGTTCCTGTTCAGCGGCGCGCTGCTGCAGCGCGATGCCCGCGCTCAGCGTGGCGGCGGCGCCGATCGCCAGAATGGCGACCAGCAGCACCACGCCCAGAAGGGTGAAACCCCTGACGGGACGGCCGGCGCTGCGCATGCTACAGCGCGTTCAGCGCGCGCCCGTCTTGCGTCTTGCCGGGGGCTGAGCTCTTGATGTCGTACACCTTGCCCGGCACGTCGCCCGGCGGCGCCACGATGGTCCAGGCGCTGGCGCCGTCGGCCACCGGGTCGATCGGCAGGCCGCGCAGGTAGCGGGCCGACACCAGCTCGTCCAGCGAGTCGGGGTAGCGGCCCTTGTCGCCATAGAATTTGTCGATGGCGTCGCGGGTGGTGCGCAGGTTCTCCATCAGCACCGTGACCTTCGAGCCTTCCACCGAGTGAAAGTAGCGCGGCAGGGTCAGGGTCAGCAGGGTGGCGACAATGGCCATCACCACCAGGAGTTCGATCAGGGTGAATCCGCGGCGGGGAGGAAGGGGCTTTACCATTTGTTGTATGCCACCCCGTTCAGGCCGATGGTCGTGGATTTGGACATGACGTCGTAGACGTCTTCTCCTTCGCTGGGCGAAGCAGGTTCGCTGGCGTAGGCGCGCTTGGCCCAGGTGTCGGCATTTTCCGTACCGGCGTTGAGGACGAACGGATCGCGCGGCACGCGGCGCAGGAAATACATCTTGACGTGGCGCGGATTCTTCACGTCCTCCACGCCTTCGACCAGGATCGCCAGGGTGGGGGGATAGCCGGTGGCGTTGACCACCTGCACCATGTGGCCCTCGTCATAAGCGCGCTTGTAGGCATCGATGGCATTGCGAATCTCGCGCAGGGCGATGCGCAGTTCCTGCTCCTTCTGCCGCTGCACCGTCACCTGCGCGACCGGCAGCACGGTGGCTGCCAGCACTGCCAGGATCGCCAGCGTGAGCAGAAGTTCGATCAGCGTGAAACCCCGCGCCAGGCCGGCCAGGGGCAGGGGGTTGTTCCGCAGCGTCATGGCCGGCCGGCGCTTTTCAAGGCTTGGCGATCGCGATGGCTTGCGGCACCGGCATGGCGACCGTCACCGACTTGCCGCCGGCCCCGGTCGGCGAAATCGCCAACACCTGCGCCAGGGCCGCCGGCGCCGGCCCGACCGCGCGAAAGGTCACCGTCAGCAGGGAGCCCTGGCCGGTCACGCCTTCGGGCGCGGACCGCACCACGGTCGCGAAAACCTGGCCGGCAGGCTTGTTGACCCGGCTGGAAAAGCTGGTGGCGCTGCCCTGGCGCAACAGGTCACCCTCGGTGACTTCGACCACCTCAAGTGCCTTGGGATCGAAACCGATCGCCAGCGGCACGCTGGTTACCGGCTCACCCGCCCGCATGCTCAGGGTCATGGCGAAGGTCGAGCCGACCGCGGCGGTGGCCGGCGACTGCCAGGTCACGCTGGTGGGGCCGGCAGCGCCGGGCGCCGATGCCGACGGGGTGGAGGGGGCGCCCGCGGGAGCGGCGCCCTGCGGGCCGGGGTTTGCGCCTGCCGGTCCGGCAGGGTTCGCGGCGCGCGCGGCGTCGCCGCCGGAGGCCGGGCCCAGTGTTTCCACTGTGCGGCTGCGCAACGAGGCCTCGGTGCCGGACTCGAACTCGGAGCTGGCGAGGTCCGGGCGCTGGATGTTGCGTATCAGGTGCGGCGTGATCGACAGCACGATCTCGGTCTTGTTGGTGGTGTTGGAGCGGTTGCCGAACAAATGGCCGAGGATCGGGATCGAGCCCAGCCCGGGAATCCGGTCGATGATCTTGCGGTCTTCGTCGCTGATCAGGCCGGCGAGGATCTGGTTTTCGCCATCCTTCAGGCGGATCACCGTATTGGCGTTGCGGGTGCCGATCTGATAGGCCAGCGCGCCGGACTTGGTGGTGACCTGGTTGGCGATGGTACTGACCTCCATGCCGATCTTGATGGCGATTTCGTTGTCGGCGTAGATCGTCGGCTCCACCTCCAGTTTCAGGCCGACGTCGATGTATTGCACGCTTTCGGCGACGAAACCGGTCGAGGTGGTGGTGGTGGTGATGTTCGGCACCCGGTCGCCGACCAGGATTTTCGCCTTCTCCTTGTTGCGCGAGCGGATGCGCGGATTGGCGAGAATGTTGGCGTCGCTGTTTTCGTTCTTCGCATTGATGGTCAGGGGCGTCAGCGCGGCGCTGACACCGCCGCTGCCGAGATGGCGCAAATCGCCCAGGGTGACCGCGCCGCCGGCCACCGATGGCAGAGCCGAAAGCGCCAGCTGGTCGGGCCACTGCACACCGAGATTGGCGACGCGGTTGCGGTTGACCTCGAGCACTTCGACGTCGATCATCACCTCCGGCTCCGGCAGGTCGTGCATCGCCGCCAGCTTTTCGGCCAGGCGGATGGCTTCCGGCGTATCGCGCATGATCACCATGTTCTGCTTTTCATCGACCACCACGTCCTTGGTCTTGACGATGGTCTTGATGGTATTGGCGACCAGCTTGGCATCGGCATTGGCGAAGATGAAGGTCTTCACCAGCAGCGGCTGGTAGTCGCGCGCCTTCGCCGCCGTGTTCGGGTAGACCAGGATCGAGTTGGCGTCGAGCACGCGCTGCTCCAGCTGGTTGGTCAGCAGCACCATGTTGACGGCCGACTCGATGGTCGTGTTGCGCAGGAAGACGGTGGTCTTCTGGTCGGTGCGCACGTCCTTGTCGAACAGGAAATTCAGGCCGGAGGTATGCGCCAGCACTTCGAACACCTGCTTGAGCGAGGTGTCCTTGAACTCGATGGTGATCGGTTTCTTCAGGGAAGAAGCGAGCTGGGTTTCGACCGGCGGCCGCGCCGTCTTTTCCTGAATCGCGCGCTGCAACTCAAGCGCGGCGGCGTTCTGCGGCACTTCGGTGAGGATCGCGCGCAGGGTGCGCAGGGCGGTGGTGGCATCGCCGGCCTTCCAGGCAGCGGCGGCGTCGCTTTGCGATTGCGCCAGGCGCTTGTCGCGCTGGATCTGTGTCAGGCCGGCGCTGGCGCGGGCATCGGCTGCGTCGATGGCCAGAATGCGCCGGTACCAGTTCTCCGCGTTGGCCATGTCGCCGGTGGCAAAGGCAATGTCGCCGCGGCGGTGATAGTCGGCGATGGTGCGCTCGCGCGTGCGTTCCAGGGCGAGCCGGTATTCGGCGTTGTTCGGCTCGGTGCGCAGGGCCTCCTGGAATTTCCTGATCGCCGCCTCGCCGTCGCCCCGATCCACCAGCGCCCGGCCCTCGAAATAGGCCGAGTCGGCGCAACTGCACAGGAACAACGCGACACTGACGGCCGCCAGCAATGGTCTGGTCTTTTGAAACATCAATCTGCACTGCCGATCTGCAAGGTCTGCCTCTCATTGAGGGGCAGGTAGGTCAATACTGCGGTGGGCGGGGCGATGCTTTCGACCCGGTAGTTGTTGCCGATCATTTCCTGCGCACGAACCACGTAGGTGTTGTCCTGCTCGCCGAGAAACACTTCCCAGGAGCCGTCCTCCAGTTTCTTGCCCAGCACGGTGAACGGCAGCGGCGGCGCCACCGGCCTGGGCGGTGGCAGGGCCGAGGCCGGCGCCGATGGCGCGGGAGGGGGCGGCGGCGGGTTCCAGTTCTGCAGGGCGAAGGCATCTACCGGCGCGGCGCTGCGAACCCGCGGGCGCAGTGCCGCGATCATCGCGCCGGCGGTCTTTTCGGCGGCATCGGCCGGTTTGCTCTGCAGCGGTTCAACCGGCTGCGCGGTGCGCTGTGGCGCGGCGATCTCCGCCGACTGTGGCGGCTGGCCGAACAGCAGCAGGCCGCCGGCGCCCCCCAGCAGGGCCAGCAGCAGGACCCAGCGCCGCGTCAGCTTCATCGCGCGTCACCCCGGACGTAGAACACCAGGCGCAGGCGCGCTTCGGTGGCTGCCGTGCCGATGCCGGTGCGCTTGAAAGTAACTTCCTCCAGCGCTACGGCAGGGGCCTCGGCCAGCACACCGTCGATGAATTCACGCAGCTTGACGTAGGGGCCCTGTACCGGCAGCACCATCTGATAAGTGGCGAAGCCGCCTTTTTTGTCGTCCACCAGGTGATACTCGGCCTGCGAGAGCGTCAGACCGGCCTTTTGCGCTTCGGCAAACACGACACGGATCAGGTCGTTAGTCTGGTTGCGCCCCGAGAGCATCTTGTCGAAAGCGGCGAGCCGGACCGCGAGCAGCGAGCCCGTGGTTTGTACCTGCACCGGCTTCTTCGGGTTCGCCGCCTGCGCCAGCAGGCGCCGGTATTCGCCCTCCATCCGGTTGACCCGCGACTGCTGTTCGGGCAGCCACCAGAAATTGGCGGCCAGGCCCAGGCAGAGCAGAGCCAGGCCGGCCGGCGCGGGCCAGCCGGCGCGATGCAGCCACAGTTCCAGTTGCAGGCGGAAGGACATCAGAGCGTCTCCTTCCACACCGCTTCGACCGAAAAGCGCAGTGGCCGGTTCGGGTCCTGCAGGTAGACCTCGTGCTTGACCAGCAGGGCGTCGGCGAATTGCGGCTGCTGGCGCAGCAGGCGCACGAAATCGAGCATGTCGTCGGCCTGCTTGGCTTCGGCGAGAATGCGCAGCACATGCTTGGTGCCGTCCGGCTCCAGGCCGAGCAGGGCGATGTTGTTGGGCTTGACCTGCTCCAAGGAACTGAACAGTGCCTGCCACGGCAAGTTGAGGGCGGCGACGGCGCCGTTGATGGCGCCGATGCGGTCTTCGGCCAGCGTGACCGGAGCTACCGGCGGCGGCTGGCGCACCGCGACCATCGCCCGGGCGCGCGCCACATCGGCCATCGCCCGCGCTTCGTGCAGGCCGAAATTGCTGACGCGCCAGGCGGCGACCATGCAGGCGGCGGTGCCGGCGGCAAACAGCAGCAGCGCCCAGGCGGGAACCACGGCCGGGGCGCCGGAAAAGTCGATACGCACCCGTTTCAACGCCAGACTCCGGACAATGCGAGACGGTATTTGGCCGCCCATTCCGGGCTTTGCCCGGGCCACAAGCCCTCGCCCAGCAGGGTGACGGAGGTGGCGACGACGATGCCGGAGGGATGGCCGGTGACGCCGGTGCAGCGGATGTCGCGCGCTTCGGTGACCATTTCACGCAGGGCTTCGCGCGCGGCGATCGCCGGCAACAGTGTGACCGGCTGGCCGGGGACGTTGTGAAAGCGCGCGGCGCGCCATTCACGTACGCCGCGATAGCACAGGGTCACCGAGCGTTCCATCGCGGCGGCGAACCAGAAGTCGCGCTTGGGCAGGAGATGGCGAAAACTGTTCAGCTCGCTGACCATGAAGGGCAGCATGCCCTGGAAGCGCAGTTTGGCCGAGGCACAGCCGCTCTTGATTGCTTCGACCAGCGCGCGTGGCGCCGCGCAGACCAGGTAAGACGAGCCGCGCGGCTCCAGGTCGGCCGACATCGCCCAGTCGTCGGCGGGCAGGCCGAACTGCTCCTCGAAGCGCGCCGCGATGGCATCGGCCAGCTCTTTGCGGCTGCGCACGCCCTTCGGGCTGTCGACCACGAAATAGCGCACCAGCGAATCGGCGAGGACGAATTCGACCGCGCGCGTGCGGAACTCCGGCGCCACCAGCCGGGCGAACAGCGCGTCCAGCTTCGGCGCCTGCGGATTCAGCACGCTCCCCGCGGTGGCCGCGGTGACGATGTCGGGCTTGCGCCGGCCGCGCAGGCGCACCACCGATACGCGGCGCGGCTCCAGGCCGATGCGCAGGATCTCAGGCCGCAAGAGTGACACGTGCCACCTCCCCAAGCGTGGTTTGGCCCAGGCGCGCCATGTCCAGCGCCACTTCGCGCAGGAAGCGCGTGCCGCCGCGGCGGGCCTCGTCCTTGATGTTGATGATCGAGGCTTTTTCGGCAATCAGCTGGCGCAGGCGGTCGGTCATCGCCATCACCTCGGCAATCGCCTTGCGGCCTTTGAAGCCGGTGCCGCGGCAATCGCCGCAGCCATAGCCGCGGCGGAATACGAAGCCCGCCGCGCTGGCGGCGTCCAGGCCGGCCAGGGTCAGCTCCGCGGCCTTCGGCACGTAGGCGACCGCGCAATGCGGGCAGTTGGTGCGCAGCAGGCGCTGCGCCCAGATGCCGTTCAAGGCGGAGGTCAGCGAGTAAGGGTCGATATTCATGTACGCGAGGCGGTTGAACACGTCGAAGGAATTGTTGGCGTGCAGGGTGGAATAGACGGTGTGGCCGGTGAGCGCGGCCTGGATCGCCATCTCGGCGGTTTCACGATCGCGGATTTCGCCGACCATGATCTTGTCCGGGTCGTGGCGCAGGATCGAGCGCAGGCCGCGGGCGAAGGTCAGGCCCTGCTTTTCGTTCACCGGGATCTGCTCGACGTCGTCGAGCTCGTATTCGACCGGGTCTTCGATGGTGAGGAAGTTGTCGCGGCCGGTGTTGACTTCCGAGATCGCGGCATACAGCGTGGTGGTCTTGCCGCTGCCGGTGGGGCCGGTGACCAGCAGCATGCCGTAGGGCAGGTCGGTCAGGCCGCGCAGCATGTCCAGGGTGCCGGGGTCGAAGCCGAGGTCGTCCAGGTGCAGCTGGCCGTCGCTGCCGATCACTGTGCGCTTGTCGAGGATACGCAGCACCGCCGCCTCGCCGTGGATGGTCGGCATCACCGAGACGCGGATGTCGATGTTGCGGCTCTGGTAGGTGACCTGGAACTTGCCGTCCTGCGGCACCCGGCGCTCGGCGATGTCGAGCTCGGCCAGCACCTTGATGCGCGAGATCATCTGCTCGGCGGTCTCGCCGCCGTCGATGTGGGTGACCGGCACCAGTACGCCGTCGACCCGGTACTTGATCTGCATGCCGCGGGTGGTGCGGCGCAGGTGGATGTCGCTGGCGCCTTCCTTCAGGCCGTCGTAAAGCGTCGAATTGACGATCTTCACGACCGGGTTGGAGTCTTCGCTGATGCTCTTGAGCGACAGGCTGGCGGCTTGCGCGCCGGCACCGCCTTTCTGGTCCCCGGCGCCTTGCAAACCGTCGATGGCGCGCACCCCGGCCTCCTGCCGCGCCAGGTAGGCGTGGATGTCGGCACGCAGGGCCAGGAACAGCCGGACCGGCGCACCGGCCTGTGCTTCGATCCAGTCCTGCAGGTTGGCATCGAAGGGGTCGGGCACGACGCCGAGGAAACCGTCTTTCGGATTGCCGAACAATACGCAGTCGCGCTGCATCGCTTTCGGCAAGGGCAGGGCATCGAAGGCAGGAGTCCATTCGGACATTTGCGCCGTCTCGACCACCGGCATGCCGAACAGCAGGGCGACGGACTGGATGAACTCGCGCGCGCCCAGCCGGCAGCCGGCCTCGAGTTCCGCGTAGATGCTTTTTCCCGAGGCGCGGGCGGCCTTGCGCGCCTCATGCACCTGTTGCGCGGTGATCACCCGCTCGGCACTGACGATTCTTTGCGGCGCGTTCATTGCTGGAAGCTCCCGGCCAGATCGAAAATCGGCATGTAGAGCAGGATCACGATGACGCCGACGACCAAGCCGATGAAGGCCATCAGCAGGGGCTCGAAGGCGCGGGTGAACCAGTCGATCCAGCGGCTGATCTCGCCGTCGTAATAGCGCGCGCTGCGGGTCAGCATCTCGCCCAGCTTGCTGGAGCGCTCGCCGACGCGCAAAAAACGCACCGAGACCGGCGTGGTCAGGTCATTGCGCTCGAACGAATCGGTAAAGGAGGCACCGGTGCGGATCTCGGCGGCGGCCGCGCGCAGTTTCAGGCGCAGGGTGGGCGAGAGCATGGCTTCGACCATGCCGAGCGCGGCCACCACCGGCAGGCCGCCGTCGACCAGCATGCCGAGCGTTAGGTAGAGCCGCGCCAGGCTGTAAAGGTGGATGCGCGAGGCCATCCCCGGCGTGCGTTCGAGCAGGGCGATAAATCCGCCATTGCGGCGCAAGGCTGCGACAGCGGTGATCACACCGGCCACCAGGGCCAGCGCAAGTCCGCCCGACCATAGCGGCTGCGCCACCGCGGTGTCGTGCACGTAAAGCAGGGCGGCCGAAACCGCCGGCAATGGGCGGCCACTGCTCTGATACACGGCCGAGAAGCGCGGCACCACGTAGCCGGCAAGAAAGCCGACTACCAGCAGCCCGACGCTGCTCAGGATCAGCGGGTACACCGAGGCGCTGATCACCTTGCCGCGCACCAGGTCCACGCGCACCTGGTATTCGATGTAGCGGGCCAGTGCTTCCGGCAGATTGCTGGTGTGTTCGGCCGCGCGGACGATGCCGACGAACAGCGGCGGAAACACCGGCCCCGCGCCTTCCAGCGCCTCCGAGAAGCGGCGCCCTTCGGCCAGCGCCTTCTGGATGCGCCCGTAGAGGCCTTTGATACCCTGGCGGTCTTCCTTGGCATGCAGGGTTTCCATCGACTCGACGATCGACAGGCCTGCTTCCAGCAGGGCCAGCAGTTCCTGGCTGAACAGCAGCAGCGCAAAGCGCGCACCGCGCTGTTGCGGACGCAGGCTCAAGGCGGCGGCGCGCACGGTGACCGACAGCGGACGCATGGCCTGGGCCACGGCCTGGGCACGTGCCTCGGCCTCGCTGCCCGCTTCGAAGGTCAGCGATACCACCTCGTTCCGGTGCAGGGCACGGACTTCGTATTGCACGCCGCGCGCCCTAGTTGGAGAGGTCGGCGTCTTCGCCGGTACCGCCGGGGACGCCATCCTTGCCATACGAAAGAACGTCATAGTCGCGGCCGCCGGCTCCGGGCGATTGGTAGAGGTAGGGGTGGCCCCAGGGGTCGGCCGGCACGGCCTTGCTCAGGTAGGGGCCATTCCACTTCGCCAGGCTGGCTGGCGCCACCATCAGGGCATTCAGGCCCTGCTCGGTGGTGGGAAAGTGGCCGGTGTCCAGTCGATAGGTATCCACGGCCTTGCCCAGCGCGTCGATCTGCGCCTTCGCGGTGGTCGTCGCCGACTTGCCCAGTTGCGCGAAATAGCGCGGCCCCACGTAGGCGGCGAGCAGGCCGATGATGGCGATCACCACCAGCAGTTCCAGCAGCGTGAATCCGTGTCCGCGCCGTGCGGTTTTCTTCTTTTCCATCCCTGTTTTCATGCTTTACCTTCTGGTGATTCCGTCGCCGTTTCCAGGCGCTACTTGGTTTTCTCTGCCTCGGCCCGCCGGTAGCTTTCGTAGCGGGTCAGGACTTCGGGAACGTAGAGCATGGTTTCGCGAAACGGCGGTACCCGTTTCGAGTGGCGCTCGACGTTCGATTCGCCCGAGTTGTATGCGGCAAGAGCCAGGGCAATATTGCCCGCGTATTGATTCAGCAAATCCTTGAAATAGCGCGCCCCTGCTTCCAGGTTTTGCGCCGGGTCGCCGCGGTCGGTGGTGCCATACCGCTTGGCCGTGGCGGGCATCAGTTGCATTACTCCCTTGGCGCCGGCAGGTGATACGGCGCCGGCGTTGAACTGCGACTCGACATGGGCAATCGCCCGCACCAGGGAGGGGTCCAGGCCGTGACGGGCCGACACTTCCTGGATCAGCGGCTCCAGCGCTTCGCGGCGCTTGTGCATGCCGACGTTTTCCTTCACCGGTCCGCGCGCACCGGTGACGGCACTTCGATCTTCCGCACCCTTGAGGAACAGCCGGTAGGAAGCGTCCGGGGCCCGGTTCGTATAGACGGGAACGCCGTCGGACGAGCGTGATACATAGACGTCCGCGGCGATTGCCGGCGGCGCAAAAGCCACGGCCACCGCCAGTGCAGTCAGGCAAAGGCCGGCAATTCCCCGGCACGCGCGCAAAAAGTGAAGTGCCGGCGCCAGTTCGCGCCAGGCAACGCTATTGTTATTCATGGGTACCTCTACAACCATCCAGAATAATGCTAATGGTCTATAGAGAACCCACAAAATACCCACCGGAACAAAATTCCAGGCTAGGGAAGACCTCAATCGCCGCGGGCAGGAGAACCGCTTTCGTCCACACGCGTTCGTCTTGCGCTAGCGAAGAGCGGCCGCCGGACAGCAGGCGGATATGAAGCGGCTTAAACAGCGAAGGCTGTCGGCCGCACTATATTGTGTGGAGATTTCTGGACCGGACGCGAAATTCACGAATCCGATGCAGATGCCGCAGGGCGGCAATCCGGAAGATGGGTGGTGGAGAAGAGGAGGATCGAACTCCCGACCTTCGCATTGCGAACGCGACGCTCTCCCAGCTGAGCTACTTCCCCGTACCAGTGCGTATTTTATCAAAAATCCCGGTCGCGGGAGGTCCGGGGCGCATTTAACCGCGCTGGCCCGGTGGCGTTTGCGCCTGCGCGGCGATGTGCGCTGCCATGGCGTCGATGATCGCCTGCGCCTCGCCGATCGCCGGCTGCAGGGAGAAGCCGATCGCCGGGTGCTTTGCGCGCGCTTGCTCGACACGCTGCGGCAGATCGCGCTTCAGGTGCCCGCCTTGCGCCATGAACACCGGGACCACGCTGATGGCCGTCGCGCCGGCCGCCGCCAGGGCATCGACGGCGGCGGCGAGGTCCGGCTGCATCAGTTCCAGGTAGGCCAGTTCCACCTTCATGCCCGGCGTGAGCGCCAGTAGCGCCGCGCGCAGCCGCTCGAACGGCTGCGCCCATTCGGGGTCGCGGGCGCCGTGGGCGAAAAGTATGATGGCCTGGGACATGTCCGTCACATCAGGATGATGTCGTACTGTTCCTGCGAATACGCATTCTCCACCGCCAGCGACACCGGCTTGGCGATGAAGTCGGAGAGCATTGCCAGGGACTGCGACTCCTCCTCGAGGAACATGTCGATCACCGCCTGCGAGGCGAGGATGCGGAACTCGCGCGGGCTGAACTGGCGCGCTTCGCGCGTCACCTCGCGCAAGATCCCGTAGCAGATGGTGCGCGCGGTCTTCAGCTCGCCGCGCCCGGCGCATACCGGGCAGGCCTCGCACAGCACGTGGGCCAGCGACTCGCGGGTGCGCTTGCGCGTCACCTCCACCAGTCCCAGGCCGGTGAAGCCGTTCACCCCGACCTTGGTGCGGTCGTGCGACAGCGCCTTGTTGAACTCGTTAAGCACCGACTCCTTGTGCTCGGTGTTTTCCATGTCGATGAAATCGACAATGATGATGCCGCCGAGATTGCGCAAGCGCAGCTGGCGCGCGATCGCCTGCGCCGCTTCCAGGTTGGTCTTGAAAATGGTGTCGTCGAAGTTGCGCCCGCCGACGTAGCCGCCGGTGTTCACGTCCACCGTGGTCATCGCCTCGGTCTGGTCGATAATAAGATAACCCCCCGACTTCAAATCCACCCTGCGCCCGAGCGCGCGCTCGATTTCCGCCTCCACGCCGTTCAGGTCGAACAGGGGGCGCTCGCCGCTGTAGTGCGAGAGGCGCGACAGCACGTTGGGGGTGTA
>DATAZV010000528.1:0-18251 GCA_036271855.1 Burkholderiales bacterium | reverse complement strand
GGACGCGGCCATCGGCCGCATGTTCCCGCCCGCTTTCCAGCAGGCCGAGCCGGAAGTGGTGAAGCTGCGCAAGCAGCGCCTTTCGGAAGTCGATGCGCAGTGCTTCGCGCGCGCCTGCCTGGCGCTGGCGGAAATGGATTTAAGCCCCAAGCTGCCGTCGATCAGGAATCCGGCGCGGGTGATGTGCGGCGCGCTGGATTTGACCACGGTGCCGGCGCTGGCCCGGGAAGTGGCGGCGCTGATTCCGGGCGCGGAGTACCACGAGATCATCAATTCCGGCCATTGCCCGATGCTGGAGCAGCCCGACGACCTGGTGCGCCTGATTCTCGAATTCGTCGTCGCCCGTTAGCGGGCTCGGGGTTTACCCGCAGCAAAGCAGTACGCGGCAGGGCCAAAAGCGCGCCCCTGCATCCGCGGCCTTCCAGCGCACGTAGACCGCAATAGCGGCACCACAATCATTTCCGGAGACAAACAATGCGCTTCCAAGCAGGCTTGCTGGCATCACTTATCGTCGCGGCATTCAGCGCGGCCCTTCCCGCCGTGGCGGCCGCCCAGGGGGCGCCGCTGAAAATCGGCTTCCTGACGGTGCGCACCGGCCCGCTGGCGGCCGGCGGCAAGCAACTGGAACAGGGCTTCGAGTTCTTCCTGAAAGAGCGCAACAACATGCTGGGCGGGCGCAAGGTCGAGCTGATCATCGCCGACACCGGCGGCCAGCCGGCGCAGGCGAAGAACAAGACCCAGGAGCTGATCGAGCGCGAGCATGTGAACGTGATCATCGGCCCGCTGGCCACCTTCGAGGCACTGGCGATCGACGATTACATCGCCGCCGCCAAGGTGCCGCTGATCACCCCCACTTCCGCCGCGCAGAACGACCTGGCACAAAAGAAAAAGAGTGAATACGTGATCCACGCCGCCGGCACCGCCGCGCAGCCGATGCACGTGCTGGGGCAATACGCCGCCAAGAAACTCGGCGTCAAGCGCATTGCGGCGATCGCCGACGATTTCGCCTACGGGCACGAGGGCGAGGCCGGCTTCCAGAAGGCGTTCGAGGACAACGGCGGCCGCGTGGTGCAAAAGCTGTGGTCGCCGCTCAATACCCCCGAGTACGGCGTGTATGTCGGCCAGTTGAAGACCAACGTCGACGGCATCTATGCCGGGTTCGCCGGCATCAACGGCGCGCGCTTTTTACGCGTCTACCAGGACTACGCCGCCAAGGGCAAGACGCCGGTGTTCGGCAACCCCACCGCGGTGGATGAAGGCGTGCTGAAGAACATGGGCGACGAGGCCCTGGGCGTGTGGTCGGCGAGCTGGTATTCGGCGGGCATCGACACGCCGGACAACCATAAATTTGTTGCCGGGATCGAAAAGGCCTACAACGTCACGCCCGGTTTTTACACCGCCGGGACGTATACCGCCGGTTTGGTGCTGGAAGCGGCGATGGACGCCATCAAGGGCAAGTTCGAGGACAAGGCGGCGTTTATCAAGGCGCTGCACGGCGTCAGCCTGAAAACCGGGCCGATGGGGCCGATCCGCTTCGACGAATTCGGCAAGCCGGTGATGAGCATCTACATCCGCAAGGTCGAGCGCAAAAACGGGCAGCTGATCAATACCACGGTGGAGACCGTGCCCAACGTCACCCAGTTCTGGACCTACGACCCGAAAGCCTTCATGAGCGGGCCGCAGTACTCGCGCGACCAGCCGCCTTCGCGGTATCTGGAGTAGCTGGCTTCGGCTCCCCATCCGGCCGCGCCTCCCACCTCCGTTCGCCCTGAGCTTGTCGAAGGGTGTGTGAATCCCGGTGGTACACACACGGTTCGACAGGCTCACCGCGAACGGAGGTGGGGCGCGCAGTCGCGATTGCCGGCCACCCGTGCAGCCACCGTCGTTACGCAGCCCATAAGCATCCCCCCGGCCTGCCCCAGGCAGCCGGGAGTACAATTGATTCGCTCAATTTTTCAGCACGTATTTTTCGCAGGCGCTCCGGCGCCGACCCGAACCACAGGAGACTTCCGATGAACGCCGTCGTCAGCAAGCTCAACATCAAGCCGCTCAAGGAGCGCGTCAGCGCCGAGGAATGGGAGCAGCGCGTGCAGCTGGCCGCCTGCTACCGCCTGGCCGCCGCGCACCGCATGACCGACTTGATCCACACCCACATTTCGGCGCGGGTGCCGGGGCCGGAGCACCATTTCCTGATCAACGCCTACGGCCTGATGTTCGACGAGATCACCGCCTCTTCGCTGGTCAAGGTGGACCTCGAGGGCAACATTCTTGAAGACCCGACCGGCTACGGCATCAACCCCGCCGGCTATGTGATCCATAGCGCCGTGCACGGCGCGCGCCATGACGTGGCCTGCGTGATGCACACGCATACGCGCGATGGCATCGCCGTCTCGGCGCAAAAGGCCTGGCTGCTGCCGCTGTCCCAGCATTCGATGCGCTTTTACAACCGGGTGGCGTATCACGACTACGAAGGCGTGGCGCTGGACCTGGACGAGCGCGAGCGCCTGGTGGCCGACCTCGGCGACTTGAACGCGATGATTTTGCGCAACCATGGCCTGCTGACCTGCGGCGCCACCGTGCGCGAAGCCTTCGACAATATGTACTACATGGAACGCGCCTGCCAGGCGCAGATCGCGGCGATGAGCGGCGGGGCGGAGCTGACGATTGCCTCGCCGGAAGCAGCGGACAAGGTGGCGCTGCACTTCCTGCGGCCGAACCGGCCGTCGATCGGCAAGGACTGGAATGCGCTGCTGCGGATGCTGGATCGGCAGGACGAGTCGTATAAGCAGTAGCGGCGGAAAGTAGCGTTTGTCCGTAGCCGGCGCGGCACGGACAAAAAATCGGGGTCGGATTGTTTTTGCAGGCTGTATCGCAAAAATGCTCTGACCCCGATTTTTATTCGGAGTGACGGGTGGCGCGCACTTCCCTTCGTCATTCTGTTTCCCGGTGCGTGGCTTTCCTGGCAGCGCGCTGACCGCATCACTCCACAAACCGGAAATCGGCGGTCAGAGCACTTTTTCGGTGAAGCTAAAAAAGTGATCCGACCCCGATTTCCTGCGTCGCCCCGGTTTGCTGCCGCGCGACTTCCTGCGCCGCCCCGGCCGCTGCTTTGCCCCTGTAGTCCCCCGCCGACACCCGTATCCGCCCCGGGGCGACAGGCCCGGCGGCGCCGGCATTCCTACACTTCTCCCCGTCCGCCCTTGAAAAACCGGGCACCCGACGGAATTATGTTGCCCATGAACCACACCGTGGCCGGTAACGGCCCTGCCCTCAGCGCCGACCTGCGTTATGTCGACGACAGCCGCCCCGGCATCCGCCGCAAGCGGATGGGGGGCCACTTTGCTTTTTTCGACACCAAGGGCGCGCGGATCAAGGACGAGCAGGAAATCATCCGCATCAACAAGCTGGCAGTGCCGCCGGCCTATACCGATGTGTGGATCTGCCCCGACCCGCGCGGCCACCTGCAGGCGACCGGGCGCGACGCGCGCGGGCGCAAGCAATACCGTTACCACGCGCGCTGGCGCGAGTTGCGCGACGCCGACAAGTACGGGCGCCTGCTGGAGTTCGGCCAGGTGCTGCCGCGCATTCGTGCGCGGGTGAAGCGCGACTTAGGCCTGGAGGGCATGCCGCGCGACAAGCTGCTGGCGACCATCGTGCACCTGCTGGACGTGACGCTGATCCGCGTCGGCAACGAGGAATACGCGCGCGAAAACCGCAGCTTCGGCCTGACCACCTTGCGCAATCGCCACGTCGAGGTGAAGGCGACGCAGGTGAGCTTCCGCTTTCGCGGCAAGAGCGGGGTGGAGCATCACGTCAAGCTGCGCAATGCGCGCATCGCGGCGATCATCCGCCAGTGCCTGGAGATTCCGGGGCAGGAGCTGTTTCAATATCTGGATGAGAACGGCGTGCGCCACGGCATCGACTCGGCCGACGTGAACGATTACCTGCGCGAGATTTCCGGCGCCGAATTCAGCGCCAAGGACTACCGCACCTGGGCCGGCAGCGCGCTGGCCCTGGCGCACTTGTCAGGGGTCGCTTTCGACAGCCAGCGCCAGGCCAAAAGCCTGGTGGTGGCGACCCTGCGCGAAGTGGCGCAGCGCCTGGGCAACACCCCGGCGGTGTGCCGCAAGGCCTACGTGCACCCGGCGGTGCTGCAGAATTTCAGCAACGGGCGCCTGGCTGATGAGCCGGCCGGCGCCACCAAGCTCAATCGCCGCTTGCGCCGCGAGGAAGCGCGCCTGCTGGCCTTCCTGCATGAGGCGCAAACCAGAAAAACCCGGCCGCTGGCGCAGCAACTGGCGGAGTCGCTGCAAGCACGAAAAAAGGCGAAAACGGCGGGTCCGGCCAGCACAGCGGCGCCGGCGAAGGCCGGCGCGCGCGGGGCACGGCGCCGCGCGCACTGAGTTACGCGGGCGGGGGCCGGGACCGGCCTTAGCGGCCCGCGCACATGGGCCGCCGAAGAGGAAAACGTCAAGTCTCGGTCGATTCGGACACGCCGGCTCCTTGTGCTTTGGCCACAGGCCAGCGCGGCACTTCGCTGCGATGCAGCTTGCGGCCGGGCACGGGTGGCGGCGACAATCGGCTCACGTGCACATCAGGCGGGCGGCCACGCGCTCCCGCCGCGAGACCCAAACCCGATGGCTTATAACCTCGCCGAACTGCTGCTGCGCAATGCGCGCCTTTACCCCGCGCGCCCGGCGCTGGCCGTGGGCGCGCGCGTGGTGGCGGATTACGCGGCCTTCGCCGACCGGGTGCAGCGCTTGAGCGGCGCGCTGGCCCGCCTCGGCCTGGAACCCGGCGCGCGAGTGGCAGTGGTGGCGGGCAATTGCACCGCCTACATCGAGCTGATGTTCGCCGCCTGGCACGCCGGACTGGCGATTGTGCCGGTGCATTCCAAGCTGCACCCGAAGGAGCTGGCCTACATATTCGAGAACAGCGGCGCGGGCGCGGTGTTCGGCAATGCCGGCACGATGGCGCGGGTGGACGAGGCAGCGCGCATGGTGGGCATCGCGCATGTGTTCGAGATCGGCACGCCGGCCTTCGAGGCGCTTTACACCGCGCCACCCGCCGCTATCAGCGCGCGCGGCGGCGATGATCTGGCCTGGCTGTTTTACACCAGCGGCACCACCGGCCGCCCCAAGGGGGTGATGCTGTCGCATGCGAACCTGGTGCAGATGGTGCTGCATTACACGGCGGATGTGGACGCCATCGCGCCGGGCGACTGCATCATCCACGCGGCGCCGCTGTCGCACGGCTCCGGCCTTTACGTGCTGCCGCATGTGGCGCAGGGGGCGTGCAATGTGGTGACTGAATCCGGCGGCTTCGAGCCCGGCGAAATATTTTCGCTGTGGCGCGCGTACTCCGGAGTAACGATGTTCGCCGCGCCGACCATGGTCAAGCGCCTGGTCGATTCGCCGCTGCAAGGCGACCCGGCAAACCTGAAGACCATCGTCTACGGCGGCGGGCCGATGTACCCCTCGGACCTGGCGCGGGCGCTGGAACGTTTCGGCCCGCGCTTCGCCGAAATCTACGGCCAGGGCGAGTCGCCGATGACGATTACCGCCAAGGCGAAGGCGCAGCATGCCGAAGCCGACCATCCACGCTATTTCGAACGCATGCGCTCGGTGGGCCGGGCGTTCGCCGGGCTGGAGGTGATGATCGCCGACGAGCGCGACCAGCCGCTGCCGGCCGGCACTTCCGGCGAAATCTGCGTGCGCGGCGCGGTGGTGATGCGCGGCTACTGGCGCAACCCGGAGGCCAGCAGCAGGACCTTGCGCAACGGCTGGCTGCATACCGGCGACATCGGCGTGCTCGATGACGAAGGCTTTTTGACGCTGAAGGACCGCTCGAAGGACTTGATCATTTCCGGCGGCAGCAATATTTATCCGCGCGAGGTGGAGGAGGCGTTGCTGCTGCACCCGGCCGTTTCCGAAGTTTCGGTGGTGGGCCGGCCGCACCCGGAATGGGGCGAGGAGGTGGTGGCTTTCGTCGTCGCGCGCGCGGGGGCCGACGCTTCCGCTGCGGTGCTGGACGCGCATTGCCTGGAGCACATCGCGCGCTTCAAGCGGCCGAAAGAATATCGCCTGCTCGACGCCCGGCCGAAGAACGAGGCGGGGAAGGTGTTGAAGAGAGCGCTGCGCGAACAGCTTTAGCTATGCGCGATTATCACGCGCCGAATTTCTCGCGCCAGGCCAGGCCCGCCGTGGTGTCGCCGCGCGGGCGGTATTCGCAGCCGACCCAGCCGCTGTAGCCGAGCTGGTCCAGCACCCGCAACAGGTGGGCGAAGTTGAGTTCACCCGTGTCGGGCTCGTGGCGCTCCGGCACGCCGGCGATTTGCACATGGCCGACGCGGCCGCTGGGAATGTACTGGCGCAGCTTCGTTTCCACATCGCCTTCGACGATCTGGCAATGGTAGAGGTCCATCATCACCTGCACGTGGGGCGAGCCGATTTGCGCGATCAGCGCTTGCGCTTGGTCCTGGCGATTCAGCAGGTAGCCGGGCATGTCGCGGGGGTTGATCGGCTCGATGACGATCTTGCGGCCGCGCGGGGCGGCCTGCGCGGCGGCCCAGGCGAGGTTTTCGGCGTAGATGCCAAACAGTTTTTCACGCTCGATGTCCGGCGGGGCGCGGCCGGCCATGGTGTGCAGCAGCGGGCAGTCGAGCGCCTCGGCGTAGTCCAGGGCGCGCAGGAAGCCGCCGCGGAATTCGGCCTGGCGGCCGGGCAGGCAGGCGACGCCGCGGTCTTCCGGATTCGAGCGCGGGGTGGCGTTGAATACGGCGAGCTTCAGGTTATGGTCGACGAGGCGATTTGCCAGCTCGCGCGCCGCGTAGGGAAACGGGAAAAAGAATTCCACGCATTTGAAGCCGTCGCGCGCGGCCAGGGCGAAGCGGTTGAGGAAATCGGCTTCGGGGTAGAGAAAGCTTAAATGGGCGGAAAGGTTCACGGCAAAAGCGTCACGAAAAAGCATCACAAAAGCGGGGCAGGGGGGTTCGCATCAGAGGGAGCGGGGAGCCATTTTACGGCTCACGGAAGGGTTTTGGGGTTTTGCGCCCCTTGCGGGTTTTGCGAAAACCGGTGCGTAAATGCACATGCAGGGGGAGTGCCTCTGCGTAAACTTCATTTCATCGACAGAGCACACCCGGACGAAACCGAAACAAACCGCAAACGCTCTGCCGAACGGAAAATCAACCCCTAGCCACTCCTGCACGCATCACTCAATCGAAAGGAAATACCATGAAAACCCTGCACATCCTCTCCGCTTCCCTGATCCTCGCCGCTGCTTCGTCCGCCTTTGCCGGCACCGACGACGGCAACGTTCCCGGCGCCTACGTCCTGCAGACCCCGCGCCAGGTGAGCGCGCCTGTCGCCACCACCACCCAGGACACCGGCACCGCTGCCAGCGCGAAAATGGCCGACACCGATTTCCTGCGCCAGCAGCGCGCGGTCAGCGGCAACTAAGCTTCAGCTTCAAAAAAACAAAGCGCCGGGCGGCTTGCCGCTCCGGCGCTTTGTTATTTGCGTACCGTTTTCTGCCGCCGCGAAAATGACCCTGACCCCGCGCTTGTTTGTGCCTATTCCTTGTAGGAGGGATCGCGCCTGTCCAGCATGCGCAAATACGCCGGCCATTCGCGGGTGCCGTGGGGCGGGAATTTGCCGTCCTTGTCGGGCGATGGCGCGCGGCGCAATTGCGCGAAGGTATGGTCGATGATGGATTGCGCCGGGTAGCGCATCTTGGCGTTGGCGGACATGGTGAGCAACTGCGTGACGCAGGCCTTCTCCAGCCTTGCAATATTCACAAAGGCTTCGCCGATGGTGCTGCCGACCGAGAGCAGTCCGTGGTTGCGCAGGATCATCACGTCCTTGTCGCCCAGGTCGCTGACCAAACGCGCGCGCTCGTCGATGTCCACCGCCACGCCTTCGAAGTCGTGGTAGGCCACGCTGCCGGCGAAGCGCATCGCGGTCTGGTTCAGCGGCAGCAGGCCGCAGTCGAGCGCGGCCACCGCCATGCCGGCGGGGGTGTGGGTGTGCAGCACGCAAGCCACATCGTGCCGCGCGCCGTGGATGGCGGAGTGGATGACATAGCCCGGCAGGTTGAGGTTGTACTCGCTGTGCGGGTTGTAGAGCACGGTGCCGTCGAGCGTGACCTTGAGCAGGCTGCTGGCGGTGATTTCCTCGTACATCATGCCGAAGGGGTTGATCAGGAATTCGTTTTCCGTGCCGGGCACCCGCGCGGAAATGTGGTTGAGGATGCCGTCGCCCATGTTGAACAGGTCGACCAGGCGATAGCAGGCGGCGAGGTCGACGCGGGTTTGCCACTCGGCATCGGAGAACTGCGCGGCGATCTGGCTGACGTCTTTGAGTTTGGGGCTGGCGCTCATGGAGTGTCCTTGTTTCTGAATCTGCTGCAATGCTACGCGTGTTTTGGCGCCGGTTTGCGACCGGCCGGCTGATGCGCGGGATTGCGCTTCGGCCGGGTGCCTACTGTTTGGGAATGCCGGCGCGCTCGATCACCGGCCCCCACTTGGCCTGGTCGGCGCGGTACAGGGCCTTGAGGTCTTCGGGCGAACCGATCCTCGGCTCTATCCCCAGGTTGCGCAGGTTGGCCTGCATCGCCGGCTCCTTCAGGGCCTTGGCGATTTCCTGGTTCAATTTCACCACGATGTCGCGCGGCACGCCGGCGGGGGCGACGATGCCGTTCCATGAGTCGGAGGCGTAGGTGGCGAGTTCAGCGACGCCGCTTTCGGCGACGGTGGGCACCTCGGGCAAATAAGACACGCGCTTGGGCGAGGTGACGGCGATGGCCTTCAGGCCGCCGCCCTTGATCTGGCCCAGCACGCCGGTGGAAGTTTCGAAGGCGGCTTCGATCTGCTTGCCGCGCAGGGCACCGATGACGTCGCCGGTGGTCTTGAAGGGCACCACCGGCACCGTGAGTTTGGACATCGAGACGAACAATTGCGCGGAGAGATTTTGCGCGCTGCCGGCGCTGATGGTGCCGATGTTGAAATGCTGCGGGTCGCGGCGGCCGGCGGCGAGCACGTCGACAACCGTCTTCAGCGGGCTTTCCTTGTCGGCCACCAGCACGAAGGCGAAGCTGCCGAGGGTGGAGATCATGCTGAAGCTCTCCACCGGGTCGTAGGGCAGCGACTTGAAGAGAAAGGGCGAAAAGGCATTTTGCCCGCTGGACAGGCCCAGGGTGTAACCGTCCGGCGCGGCGCGCGCCACCGCCTGCGCGGCGGTGATGCCGCCGGCGCCGGGCGCGTTTTCCACCACTACGCTCTGGCCCATCGACTCCGCCATTTTTTGCGCCAGGGCGCGCGTCACCGTGTCGCCCAGGCCCCCGGGGCCGAAGCCGACGACGATGCGCACCGGGCGCACCGGGAAGGGGTCGGCGGCGAGGGTGGGCTGGGTGAAGGCGAGGCCGAGGAGGGCTGAGGCCGCCAGTGCGAGGCGTGGAAACATATTTGTCTCGGGGATTTGTTGTGGGGGCATTTTACGCGGCGGGGCGGCGTGTAAAAGCTATACGGCGGATAAAGCTGTAATGTGCGCGATGCATGGACACGCACGGCGACGACGCAGGACATGGGGGTCGGATCACTTTTTTCAGCTTCACCGGAAAAAGTGCTCTGACTCCGATTTCCGGGCTGCGGAGTAAAGATGCGAGACCGCTACCGAAACAGAAGGACAACCGGCTGGTGCAAAGTCGTCACTCCGTACTCGAAAATTGGGGTCAGAGCACAATTTCGCAAACAACGCGAAATCATGATCCGACCCCAATTTTCGCCGCGTGCCTTGCCTTTACGCCGCCGCCCTCTCCTGCTCCCGCAACTTCGCATACAGCGGCGTGAAGTCCGGCGCGGTGTCTTGCAGGAGCTGGCCGAAGGATTCGATGACGAAGTATTGGTCTTGATAGGCGTCGATGCGGTAGTCGCTGGCCATCACGGTCATGAGATCGAAGGGGCGGCGCGCGGGTTTGTCGCTTTGCACCGAGTAGCCGAGTTCGCCGCCGGAGGAGATCAGGCCGGCGCCGTAGGCACGTACGCCGTCCTCCGATTTCATCAGGCCGAATTCGATCGTGTACCAATATAAACGCGCGAGGTATTTGAGGCCGCCCAGGCCCAGGGCCTTGAGGCCGCCCTTGCCGTATTCGCACATGTGGTCGGCGTAGACCGGGTCGAACAGCAGGGGCACGTGGCCGAAGAAGTCGTGGAACACGTCGGGCTCGACGATGTAGTCGAACTCTTCGGGCTTGCGCAGCCATACCGTCACCGGGAAGCGCTTGCCCGCGAGATGGCGGAAGAACACTTCGTCGGGCACGAGACCCGGCACCGGGACGATCTCCCAGCCGGTGGCGCGCTTCAACTGTTTGGATACGCGGTCGAAGCGCGGGATGCCGGGGCCGGTGTCGAGCTTGCCCAATGCCTGGATGTATTCGGCGCAGGCGAGGTGCGGGACCAGTGCGCTCTGGCGCTCGAACAAGCGGCGATAGAGGGCGTGCTGATCCGCGCTGTAGGCGTCCCAGTGCTGTTCGACGGCGTAGTCGGGGCCGATGTTGCGGTAGTCGCCGCGCAGGGCGGAGGGGGCGTCCATGGGAGAAGAGCGTAAGAGGGGGGGTGGGAATATCTTACGCTGAATTGGACGAGGCCAGACAGCGCTTGCGCATCTGGCCTTCGAGGTGAAGCGAGAGGAAAATCGGGTGGGGCCTGGGCAGAAAAAATCGGCGGTCAGAGCACTTTTTCAAAAAGCGAAAAAGTGATCCGACCCCGAGTTTTTTGGCGGCTTGGGCGGCGTGCGCCTGTTGCGGCTTGGGTGGCGTGCGCCTGTTGCAGCTTGAGCAGCGTGCGCTCGTTTCAGCTTGAGCGGGATGTGCCCGTCTCGGCTTGAGCGGCGTATGCCTATGGGTGGCTGGGGTAGTGCGCCGACGGCGCACTACCCCGCCCCTTACGCGACGGTAAAGGTGTCGCAGTTTTCCTGCATGCGCGTGGCCAGGGACTCAAGCATGCGGGCGGCGTCGGCGGCTTGCTGCACCGAGGCGTGGGCTTCTTCGGCCATTTGCGCGACGGCTTCCATGTTCTTGGCGATCTGGTCGGAGGCCACCGTTTGCTCGGCGACGGCGCTGGCCATTTCGTTGACGCCGGCGCTGGAGCGCTCGATCAGTTGCTCGGCCTGGGCGAAGCCTTCCTGCAGGTGGCCGATGTGCGCCTCGCTTTCGGAGAGGGCGGTGAGGCCTTCGGCGACCGCGCTTTCGACGGCGGTGGATTGCCCGCCCAGGTCCTGCGTCAGGGCGGCGATGTCGTCGGCGGTCTTGCCGGATTTCTCGGCCAGGCTGCGCACGGCGTCGGCCACCACGGCGAAGCCGCGGCCCTGCTCGCCGGCGCGCGCCGCTTCGATGGCGGCGTTCAGCGCCAGCAGGTTGGTCTGCGCGGCGAGGGACTTGACCTGCTCGGTCATGTCGGTGATGGCGCGGGTCTTGGCGATGAACTCGTGCACCGAGATGGAAATGCGGTCGGTGGCGCCGCGCACATGGGTGACGCGGCCGACCAGGTTGCCGAGGCTGCCGCGGCTGGTGTGGGAGCGCTCCAGGCTCTGGCGCGCGATTTCCTTCACGTCGGCGGTGTTGCTGGCAACCACCGAGACGCTGACGGCCAGCTCTTCGATGGCGGCGGCGGTGCTGGCGGCGGCTTCGCTTTCGCGCTCGGTGGCGACGGTGATTTCGGCGGCAGTGGCGGAGAGCTGGTTGGCGGCGGCGGAAGTCTTGACGGCGGCGTCCTTGGTTTCGGCGATCATGCGGCCGAGGTCGACGCGCAGTTTTTCGGCGCTGGAGGCGACGCGGCCGAGTTCGTCGGCGCTGTCGCTCTTTACTGTGTGGGTAAAGTCACCCGAGGCCAGGCGTTGCAGGTCGTTCACCAGGCGCTGCGCCGGGCGCACCACGCTGGAGGTGAGTTGCTGCCAGAACAGCACGACGGCGGCGGCAATCGCCGCGGCCATCACCAGCAGGCTGTTGCGGATCGCGCGCTCGGCACCGGCGGCGGCGCTGAGGGCGATTTCGTCCGCGCCGAGCGAGATCGAGTCGCTGGCCTGGGTCAGCAGTTCGGTGGGAGCGCGGTCGATGCCCTTGACGGCGAGGTCACCCGCGTGGGAGTCGAACTTGCTGTCGACATACGCCTGGTAGCCCTTGCGATAGGCCGTGCCCATGGTTTCATGCGCGGCAATGAATTGCTCCAGCAGGCCGCGCGCCTTCGGGTCGGCCACGCGGTCGCGCAAGGCGACGGCGGCGCTGCGCACGGTCTTTTCCTGCTTCTGGAAATTGCCCCAGTAGCGTTCGCGCGCTTCGGGGTCGGTGCCGCGCAGCAGGGTGTCTTTCCACTCCTGGACCTGCTTCTTGAATTCGATCTGCATGCCGAGCACGCCGCGCCGTTCGGCGGTGCGGGCGGCAACGTCGACCTGGAAGGTGTGGATGCTATGCCAGCACAGCCAGAAGCCGCCGGCGGCGGCAGCAGCCACCAGCAGGACAACGCCGGCCAGCAGGCCCAGCAGGCGATTCTTGATGCTTTTATTTTTCGTCTTGTTCATGATGTTGACTCCCTTGATTGTGGGTACTTTTACAAGGCGGCGGAAATGCGCAGACGCCTTCGTCGAGGCAAAAACGAGGAGCGATTGTTCCAGCCCCCATCCAGATTCAAAGCGGGGAAAAGGGGCCTTTTTCCCGCTTGGCTTTTTTGCTGCTTTGGCGTAGTGCCTGCCGCGCACGCTTGTCGTGCATGACGGTCGCATTGCTGCAATGCGCTTGCACCAGGGCCGGATTGTTCCCTCCGCAAAGCCCCTTTTGAGAGAGGGATTTACGCGTTGCGCCGCAGGGTATGATGCGAGCCTGATGCGCTGGTTAACGGCTTGTCGAAACCGGACTAGCCCACGCATCACTCACCAATCGCCAAATCCGTCGCCATCGTCCCGCGACGCCAACGCGCCGCACACCTGACCGCAACACATGCTCCCCGCCGCCCCCGCCACCGCCAAATTCACCGTCGAGCGCATTACCGCGCTGCTCAAGCGCACGCCGACGCTGATCAACTTTCGCACCACGCGCGACGTCGCCTTTCGCTTCAACCCGGGGCACTACGCGCGCCTGGGGCTGGGGGAGAAGAGCGCAGAGGTGGGTACTGAAGCGGGTACCGAGGCCGGCACCGGGACGGGAGATGCGGGCCAAGGCACGAGCACTGCGCCGGCCGACGCCGCGGTGTGGCGGCCCTACTCCATCGCCTCGCCCGCGGCCGCGCCCTTTCTCGACTTCCAGTTGACCCTGGTGCCGGGCGGCGATTTTTGCGAGCGCTTCAACACACTAAGGGAAGGCGACGCCATCCGGGTGGACGCGCGCAGCTTCGGCTTTCTCACGCTGGACCAACTGGCGCCGGGCGGCACGCTGTGGATGTTTTCCACCGGCACCGGCCTGGCACCGTTCATCTCGATCCTCGCCACCGACGCGCTGTGGCAGCGCCACCCGCGCGTAGTGCTGACCCATAGTGTGCGTTACGGCAACGAGCTGATGCCCGACGTCATCGACACCGCGCTGGCCTCCCGCAGCGCCGAGGAACGCGCGCGCTTCACCTATATGCCCATCGTCACCCGCGAAGCGGTGGCCGGCACGCGCAGCGCGCGCCTGCCGGAGCTATGGCGCAGCGGCGAGCTTGAGCAGGCCGGCGGCGCGGCGCTGGACGCCGAGCACAGCCGCGCCATGCTGTGCGGCAACCCGGAGATGATCAAGGAAATGCGCGCCATGCTGAAGGAGCGCGCGATGGGCCCCTCGCGCCGCGGCGTGCCGGGGCAATTGGCCGCCGAAGGCTACTGGTAGGCGCCGGCCGCCGGCGCGTTTCGCCCACCCGCCGCGCCCTGCGCGGGCACGCCCTTGCGCAGCCGCGCCCGCGCCTCCCCGGCTTGCTTGACAAATAGTTTCCTAGGAAACTATAATCCATCCATCATTGATTGATCGGGTATCGCGCATGAGCACAGATTCCGCGCCTGCCGGCGTCAGCGGCCTGGAAGACCATCTCGGCTACTGGCTGCGCTTCGTTTCCAACCACGTCTCGCACGCCTTTGCGCGCAAGGTCGAGGCCAGGGGCGTCACCGTTTCGGAATGGGTATTGCTGCGCCAGATGGTTGCGCAGCCGCAAGCCGCGGCCGGCGCGCTGGCGCAGGGCATCGGCATGAGCAAGGGCGCTATTTCCAAGCTGGTGGACCGGCTGGAAGCCAAGGGCCTGCTGACGCGCGCAGCGGTCGCGGGCGACCGCCGCGCCCAGCAGCTGGCGCTGACCCGCGCCGGGCGCGCGCTGGTGCCGGCCCTGGCGCGCCTGGCCGACGCCAACGACGCCGAGTTTTTCGGCCACCTGGCGCCGCGCCGCCGCGACGAGCTGGCGCGGGCGATGCAGGAGATTGTGCGCATTCATCAACTGAAGGCTGTCCCTGTGGACTAAGGAGAACCAATGAGCCTCACCCCCAAAAGCCGCGCCGTGATCGAGGAATGCGCCGCGCGCTCGCACGCCGGCACCATCGATTTCGGCAGCGTGGTGCAAAAGCTGACCGGCTGCGGCGTCGAGTCGTATCACGCCGATTACCGCGGCGCCGCCCTCACCTATTACCTGCCGGACGGCGCCACCCACACGGTGGCCCTGCAGGCGCCGCCGCTGCCGGTGGCCGACGCCTTCGATCAGGAAGCGGTGCATGCGGCGGTGCGCGGCGCCCAGCGCGGCGAGGTGCTGTACTCCGAGTTCATGCGCCGCACCATGGACGCGGGCTGCGTCGGCTATATGGTGTGGATCGCCGGACGCCACGTGCAATACCTGGGACGGCGCGGCGAGGTGCATATCGAGCGCTTTCCCGGCCAGCAGGACTAGGCATGTGAATCCCGGCGATACGGGCAGCGCTTCGCTCGCGGCGACGACAGCCGCCGGCATGAGCGCCGTGACCCGCTTGCCGCGACAGCGGCGAGCGCCGTGATAGGCTCGCGCCGATCATGAAAAACACCGCCTTCGCCGACTCCCTGCGCTTGCTGGGCACGCGGCGCTTCGGCACCTTCTGGTTCGCCAGCCTGCTGTCGAACATCGGCACCTGGGCGCAGCAGGTGGCGCAGCCCTGGCTTTTGCTTTCCATCGGCGCCTCTTCCTTCCTGGTCGGGGTCGATGCCTTCGCGCTGGGCGCGCCGGTGTGGCTCTTGACACTGGTCGGCGGCGTGCTGGCCGACCGCGCCGACCGGCGCCGCGTGATCACCGGCTTTCAGTCGCTGCAGATGCTATGCCCGGCGGCCATCGTGCTGCTGCTGCTGTTCGGCCATGTCACCGCGGCGATCGTCATCACCCTGTCGCTGGTGGTGGGCATCACCGATGCGCTGTCGATGCCTTCGTTCCAGTCGATCGTGCCCTCCATCGTCGAGCACGAGCAGATTCCCACCGGGCTGGCGCTGAACTCGACCCAGTTCAACCTCTCGCGCATCCTCGGGCCCGCGCTGGCCGGGGTGCTGATCGCCGGCATCGGCGTGGTCGGCTGCTTTGCGCTGTCCGCCGCTTCGTACATTCCCTTCATCGCGGTGGCCTTGTGGATTTTGCCGCGCCGCAGCACCAGCCACAGCGAGGCGATGCCCTTCGACCGCCATCACCCTTTCGCCGGGATTCCCGAAGTGCTGCGCGAGCGCAACCTGCGCGGCGCGCTGGCCACGGTGCTGGCCACCGGCCTGATGTGCGGGCCGCTGATCACCTTCGTGCCGGTGATCGTGCGCGACGTGCTGCACGGCGACGCCTCGCATTTCAGCGCGGCGGTGGGCGCCTTCGGCATCGGCGGGCTGGTGGGCGCCGGGCTGTTTCTTGCCGCCACGCCGGGGCGCGACCTGCGGCGCATCAGCAACCATGCCGCGATGCTGTATGGCGCGGTGCTGATCGGGGTGGCGCTCAATCCCTGGTTCTGGGGGCTGACGGGCCTGCTGGTGGCGGCCGGCTTGTCGATGAACATGAGCAACACCGCCGCCAATTCGTTTTTGCAAAGCGCGGCCACGCCGCAATTGCGCGGGCGCACGGTGAGCCTGTTCATGCTGGCCAGCCGCGGCGGCGTTTCGGTCGGCAGCCTGTTGACCGGGGCGATGGTGCACTGGCTGGGCGCCGGCCCCGCGCTGCTGGTCAACGGCCTGCTGGCGCTGGCGGTGCAGGCGGCGATTGGCCATTTCTGGCTGCGCGCGGCGCCGCCGCTGCCGGCGCAAAACCCCGGGTAATTGAAAATTCATTTGAACACCAGCCGGTTTTGGTGGTCTACTCCCGACGGGGCGCATGGCGCGCCGCACTCAAACCGGCGCCCCGCGCCGGTGACAACAATCAGACCGCGCGGGAAAACCCGCGAAACAGGAGTCCAGACATGAAGCTGAAACTACCAGTCTTGAAACCGATGCTGTCCGCCCTGGTGGCGGCCTCCCTGGCCGTGGCCGCCCCGGCTTTCGCGCAGCGCGACGACCACCGTGACGACCACCGCGGCCCGCCGGCCCGCCACGCGCCGCCGCCGCGCGACCATCATGGTGAGCGGGGCGCCGGGCCGCAGCACAATTTCTACAAGGGCGAGCGCCTGCCCGCCGAGTACCACAACCGCCAGTACGTGGTCGACGACTGGCGCGGCCACCACCTGCGCCAGCCGCCGCGCGGCTACCACTGGGTGCAGGCCGGCGGCGACTACGTGCTGGCGGCAGTGGCCACCGGCATCATTGCCGACCTGATCCTGAATCACTGAACCCGGCATTCCGGTAACGACAAAGACCGCCACGGCGGTCTTTGTCGTTTGGGGGCCCACTCCTTGAAGCGCGGGCGGATTGCTGGCAGCATGGGGGCGCCGATGCACCGGCACAAGCACCCCTCACCCGCACCTGCCCCCATCGCCATCCAGCACTGTCCGCACCCATGCCCGGGCTCCTTGCACGTTTCATCCTGCCGCTGTTGCTCTGCCTCGCAGCCCTGCCCGCGGCGCTGGCGGCCGGTATTCCGCGCGACGAGCCGGGCTTCAGTGCCTACATGGTGGAGCAACTGGCGCGCGAAATGCCCGATCTCAAGCTGGCGCCCAGCGGCCGCCTGACCCTGGAAGGCAAGCGGCCCGACGGCAGCTCCTCCGGGCAGATCAACCTGGAGCGCGTGTACGACTTTTGCGCGCGCAATTTTTCCATTTGCGATTCCGCCATCGACAGCTTCGTCAAGGGCATCGCGCAAATGACCCGCGAGGAAATGCTGCCGCTGGACCGCGGCATGGTGCGCCTGGCGGTGCGCCCGCGCGCCTACATTGATCAGGTGAAGCAAAAGCTGGGCGCCGACCCGGCGCCGGTGTATGCGCGGCATTTGACGGCGCACCTGGTGGCGGTGCCGGTGCTCGACTTTCCGCGCTCCAGCCGCTTTGTCAATGCGCGCGACCTGGCGGCGCTCAAGCTCGATGAAGAGCAGTTGTTCAAGCTGGGCGAAGCCAACCTGCGCGCCGCGCAAAAGCCGCTGGCGGAGGTCACCAAGGTGCCGCCGCCGAAGGCGGTGGGGCGGATTTTCAACGAGGACTACGCCGCCAGCCGGATCATTTTCCACGACGACTGGAACGAGCTGGCGAACAAGCTCGACGGCGTCCTGGTGCTGATGCTGCCCACCCCCGACTTCCTGCTGTATGGCGGCGAGGTGAACGACGATGCCCTGGCGGCGATGCAGACCTTCGGCATGGAAGTGGCCGCCAGATCGACCCGGCCGCTGTCGCCGCTGCTGATCCGCTGGACGCCGACCGGCTGGGAGGAAGTGAAGTAAGGCCGGCACTCGCGCCGGATCAGCCGCCGGCTTTCACCCGCTCGGCCGCTGCGCTGATCAGCACGTTGCGGTCGATCTTGTTGGTGGTGGCGAGAGGCAGGGCATCGACGAACCAGATCCAGCGCGGGTGCTGGTAGGCGGGGGCGTTGGCCAGCGCGTGCTGCTTCAATTCCTCGGCCGTCACGCTGGCGCCGGCGCGCTTGATCACGAAGGCCGCCGGCTTCTGCCCCTTGATCTCGTCTTCCACCGGCACCACCGCGGCCTGCTGCACGGCGGGGTGGGTTTCGAGCAGCTTTTCGACTTCGCCGGGGTAGATGTTTTCGCCGCCGGAGACGAACATGTCGTCACTGCGGCCGACGAAATAATGAAAACCCTCGGGGTCGCGGCGAAACACGTCGCCGGTGATGTAGTAGCCGTCGGCGGTGAAGGGATTTTTCAGCGGCGGGTTGCGGCT
>DATAZV010000527.1:0-5646 GCA_036271855.1 Burkholderiales bacterium | reverse complement strand
TCCAGCTTGGCCCAGGCCGTGGGGCCGAACTTGCCCTTCCATTCGGCGTAAAAGCCGGCCTTGTTCAGCGCATTGCGGAAGCTGGCGCCGTCCGGGGTGTTGATGATCATGCCCTTGTTTTTCAGGTCGATTTCCACCGAGTTGGAAAGCCGGCGCAGGTCGTCGCGCTGCTTGACGGCGGCATCGTTGATGCGTTTGGTGAGAATGTCCTGGATGTCTTTGGGCATGCCGGCCCAGCGCTTGCCGTTGAACAGGGTCCAGAAGCCGTCCCACATATGGCCGGTGAGCGAGAGGTATTTCTGCACTTCGTAGAGCTTGGCGATCTGGATCAGCGCCAGCGGGTTTTCCTGGCCCTCGACCACCTTGGTCTGCAGCGCCGAATACACCTCGGAGAAGTTGATCGATGCCGGCGAGGCGCCGAAGGCCTTGAACATCGAGGTCCACAGGGGCGACACCGGCACGCGGATCTTGAAGCCCTTCAGGTCCGCCGCGCTGTTGATCGGCTTGGTGCTCGAAGTGATGTTGCGATAGCCGTTGTCGAACATCCGGTCCAGCGGATGCAGGCCGGCCTTTTCGATCGCCGCGCGCACCTCGGCGCCGAGCTCGCCGTCCATTGCCGCCCACACGTGCTCGTAATCCTTGAAGGCGAACGCCAGGCCGTTGATCCCGGCCAGCGGCACCAGCGACTGCAGGATCAGGCCCGACAGCACGAAAATGTCGATCGCCCCGCTGCGCGTCTGCGACAGCATGTCGGTGTCGCCGCCCAGCTGGTTGTTGGGGAACAGCTTGATGTCGACCCGGCCCTTGGTGTCGGCGCGGATCAGCTCGATGGCTTCCAGCGCGCGCACGTTGGTCGGGAAGGTGATCGGCGAATTGGTCGCCCACTTCAGCTGGAATTCGGCGGCCTGGGCGCGCGCGCGGCGTACGGGCAGGGCAGAGAGGCCGGCTGTGCCGGCGGCGGCGCCGAGGAATTTGCGGCGGTCGATGGTGGTCATGCTGGTCTCCTCTGGGCTGTGCCCGATTGTGGTTTTTGCTGAACGGCTATTTTACCGTGTGTTTTGCGCCTGTCGCGGCTGGCTGCCGCTGCTCCCATGGCCGGTCGCAAAGGCAATCTCAAAGGCAATCTCAAAGGCAACTGAGGCCGCCATCCACCGGCAGGCAGGCGCCGGTGACGTAACTGGCCTCGTCCGAGGCGAGGAACAGCGCCGCGTTGGCCACCTCCCAGCCGGTGCCCATGCGGCCCATCGGCGCGGCGGCGTCGCGCGCCTTGACCATCTCCTCGGTGCTCTTGTATTGCCCGCTGATCTGCTTGTAGATCAGGGGTGTGTTCATCAGGCCCGGCATGATGACGTTGGCGCGTATGCCCTGGCGCGCGTACTGCAAGGCCAGGCCGACGGTGAACTGGTTGACCCCGGCCTTGCTGGCGTAGTACGAGCTGTAGGGATAGCCCGAATAGCGGATCGCCGCCAGCGACGACACGTTGACGATGGCGCCGCGGCCCTGCTCGAGCATCACCGGCAGCACGTGCTTGCAGGTGAGGAACATGCCGGTGAGATTGGTCTGCATCACGTGCTCCCAGCTCTCCAGGCTTTCTTCGATCGGTCCGCCCATCGCCGTGATGCCGACGTTGTTGTGCAGGATGTCGATGCGCCCGTAGCGCGCCGTTACCTCGCGCACCACCGCTTCGACCTGCTCGGCGCTGCAAACGTCGGCGACCATGTTCTCGCATTGGTGGCCCTCGGCGCGAATGAAGTCGCGGGTCTGCGCGCCCGCTGCCTCGTTGATGTCGATGCCGATCACCTGGGCGCCCTCACGCGCGAAGGTGACGGCAGTGGCCTTGCCGTTGCCCCAGCCCGGCCCGGATGAGCCAGCCCCGAACACCAGGGCCACCCTGTCCTGCAAACGTGCGGTCATTGTCGTCCCCGTATTTCGTCGCCGCATGCACGGCCCCGCCGCATCAAGCCGGCGCCAGCGGCGCCAAAGCGCGCCGCTTGCGCGGATTATTTTTGCGCGGCGGTGACGACGATTTCCACCAGGTGCTTCGGGGTCGCCAGCTTGGCCTCGATGGTGGCGCGCGGCGGGGTCTGGCCGGCAACCACCCAGGCGTCCCACACCTTGTTCATCTCGCCGAACAGGCGCATGTCGGCGCAAAAAATCTGCGCCATCAGCACGCGCGTCTTGTCGGTGCCGGCTTCCATCAGCAGCTTGTCGATCTGCGCCAGCACCTGCTGGGTCTGGCCGCCCATGTCCTGGCTGGCGTCCTCGGCGATCTGCCCGGCCAGGTACACGGTGCCGTGGTGGATGGCCATCTCGGAGAGACGGGCGCCGACGTGAAAACGGTCTACTTTCATTTTTTCATTCCTCGTATTGACAAAGCCTTACTGCAATAAAAAGTCGCGGACCACGGCGATCTGGTCCTCGTCCATGAACATCGGCGCGTGGCCGACATCGGGAATTTCCACCGCTTGCGCGCGCGGGCCGCGCTGGGTCATTTCTTCCATGGTCGCGCGGTCCAGCAGGTCGGAATGCGCGCCGCGCACCACCAGGGTCGGGCATTTGATGGCATCGTAAAACGGCCACAGCGAAACGTCCTCGACCACCGCATCGGGGCCGCCGAAAGGCACGGCGATCGCCGGGTCGTAGTGCATCTTGTAGCCGGCGCCGTCCGGCTTGAGCGCGATCTGCGCCAGATACTTCCATTGCGCCTCGGTCTTCAGGCCGAAGGAGATGCTGACGGCGCGGATATACGCCTGCGCCTGTTCGAAGGTCTCGAACTTCGGCGCCTTGCCGACGTACTCGGCGATACGCTTCAAGGCAGCCGCCTTCAGGGTCGGGCCGACATCGTTGAGCACCAGGCGGTTTACCGGCGTCTTCGGCAGCGCCGCCAGGGCCATGCCGACGATGCCGCCCAGCGAGGTGCCGACCCAGTGCACGGTTTCCACGTTCAGGCGCGCGATCAGGGTCACCATGTCGGCGGTGTATTGCGGCGGCGCATAGTATTTCGGGTCGGTGAGCCAGTCGCTTTTGCCGCGGCCCACCAGGTCCGGGCACACCACCCGGTACTGGCCGGCCAGCGCCCGCGCCAGGTCGTCGAAATCGCGGCCGACCCGGGTCAGGCCATGCACGCACACCAGCACGCGCGGATTGGCGGCGTCGCCCCACTCGGTATAGGCCATGCGGTGCAGGCCGGCGGGCGACGTGCACAGGACGCTATGTTCGCGGTATTCGCTCATGTCTCGAAAGGTCTGGTGGTGATGCCGTCCGGTTTGCGCCGGGCGGCCGGCGGCTTCGGCCGGAGCGGGTGATTTTACGTCGAACGCCGCCGGCCCGGGTTCACCACATCGCGCCGCGCGCGTCCACCGGCCACAACTCGGCCACCTTGCCGGCGCGCACGCCGACGAGCCAGTCGTGCAGGTTCACCGTCGGGTCGATGTGGCCGGGGATCAGGCGCAGCTTGGCGCCCAGCGCGGGGAGGGCGGTGCCTGTGGCGGCGAACACCACGCCATGCTCGTCGGAGGCCTTGCGGTATTCCAGCCCGGTCAGCGGCCGGCCGGCGGCGTCCGCATGCACCAGCGGCATGCCGGAGTCCACGGCGTGCGTTTTCAGGCCGACGTCGAGTACCGCATGATCGGCCGAACGGCTCATCACGCCGGCGAGGATGAACAGGCTGTGGGCGAAGGGCGCGGGCGTGACGTTGCGCCCGTAGTCGGCGTCCATGAAGGCATAGGAGCCCGGCTGCAATTCGTTGTACACCCCGCTGGCGGCCTCCAGTTCGAAGGTGCCGCTGCCGGCGCCGGTGACGATGGGGCAGGGCAGGCCGGCGCCGATGATCAGGTCGCGCGAGAGTTTCGCCAGCCGCGCCGCTTCGGCGATCGCGGCGGAGCGCTCCGCCGGCGTGCGCAAATGCTGCGCAGCGCCGTGGTAGGCCTGCAGGCCCATCAGGCGCAGGCCCGGCAAGCCGGCGGCCACGCGCGCCAGTTGCAGCGCCGCTTCGCCCGGCACCACGCCGCAGCGCCGCGCGCCGACGTCGATCTCGACGTACACATCGACTTGGGTACCGGCGCGGACAGCGGCGCCCGACAGCGCCCGCACCGCATCGGCGTTATCCACGCACACGCCGATGCGCGCCTCGCGCGCCAGCGCGGCCACCCGCGCCAGCTTGGCGGCGCCCACCACCTCGTTGGAGATCAGCACATCGGCAACGCCGCCGGCCACCATCACCTCGGCCTCGCTCACCTTCTGGCAGCACACGCCGACGGCGCCCAGTGCCAGCTGGCGCCGCGCCAGGGCCGTGCACTTGTGCATCTTGGCGTGCGTGCGCAGGCGCAGGCCGCGCTCGCGGGCGAAGCCGGCCATGCGTTCCAGGTTGGCTTCGAGGGCGTCGAGTTCGACGATCAGGGCCGGCGTGTCGACTTCTTCCACCGGCATGCCGATGGCGGCCGGCGCGGGCCATTGCGTTTGGGTTTGAATCATGAATGTCCGGTGAACAAAGTCGGGCGGGTAAAATTCGCCTCCCGCTTGAAACTCAAATCATGAGGATTATCCATGACAACAGCAAACCAGGCGGCGAACGTCACGCATGAGGGTTCCCTATCCCATGCTGCGCCGCCGCATTCCCGTGCAGGCCTCGGTTCCTCCCTCACGCCTTCCTATCGATACTACGATCTCATCATGGCGGCCTTCGTCGCCGTGCTGCTGTGCTCCAACCTGATCGGGCCGGCCAAGGTGGCGCAAATCGGCGGCGTGCAATTCGGCGCCGCCACCCTGTTTTTTCCCATCTCCTATATTTTCGGCGACATCCTCACCGAGGTGTACGGCTACGCGCGCGCCCGGCGCGTGGTGTGGATGGGCTTTGCGGCCATGCTGTTTGCGAGTGCCATCGCGGCCATCGTGGTGGCCCTGCCGGCGGCGCCGCAATGGCCGCACCAGGCGGCTTACGAGACGGTGTTCGGCGCCACCTGGCGCGTTGCCGCCGCATCGCTGGCAGGGTTCTGGGCCGGCGAGTTCTGCAATTCCTATGTGCTGGCCCGGCTCAAGGTAAAAACCGCGGGGCGGCACTTGTGGCTGCGCCTGATCGGGTCCACCTTGATCGGTGAGGGTATCGATACGCTGATTTTTTTCCCGCTGGCCTTGTACGGCCTCCTGCCCGACGCATTGTTGGCATCGATCATGCTAACCAATTACACATTGAAATGCGCCTGGGAAATTCTCGCCACGCCCCTGACCTACGCCGTGGTGCGCGCCCTGAAGCGGGCCGAGAACCAGGATTATTTCGATCGCGATACAAATTTCAATCCATTTCATCTTCAGGATTAATCCTGTTTTAAAGATTCAAGGGTAGACTGGGGCACAGGAAAAATCCGGCGCGACAGAGCTAAATCGCCCGCCGGATTTTTCGCAACGCAGCAAAGTAAAGAGCAAAAAGCATGTGCGGCATCGAGACAAATCAGCATCGTGACAGCAGCCCGCTTGCGGGCAAAATTTGCCGCTCCAGGAGCCGGGCATGAACGCGCCGCCGGCCTCTGCCTCGTGGGACGCCTGGGTCAAACAGACCTATGAAGCCAGCGCTGCTGCAATGCGGCAATGGGTCGAGCAGATGGAGACCGACGCCGTCACTCGCGCCAAGCTCAGCTTCGCCGCCGAACA
>DATAZV010000526.1:0-5279 GCA_036271855.1 Burkholderiales bacterium | reverse complement strand
GATGTCACCAAGATGAGCGCCGGCAAGGACTTGTTCCCGCGCAGTTTCACGCACACCTATGCCCAGTCCGGCACCTTCACCGTGGTGGCCAAAGGCGGCCGCGACGGCAATACTCTGGGCTGCCAGGGCAATGCCACCACGACCATCACGGTAACGGCACCGCCGCCCGGCGGCATCGCCGCGGGTGGCACTCCCTGGCCGGCCTGCCCGGACGGCTACAAGCTCGACCGCCGTTCGGTAAGCCGGCGCACCGGTGCCTTCACCTGCACCGGAATGAAGGGAGCGCAACTGCCGCCCAGCGGCATCGCCTGCCCCGACGGCACGGCCTACTTCACCAACACCCGCGGCACCCTGCTGGGCTGCAAGCCGCAGCGCTGAGGACCAGGCTTGAGAGTCGGCGCGGCGCGCGTTTATCTGCTTCTGGGCGTCCTGGCGGCGGCTGCATGGCCCGCCGTACCGGCGCATGCCCAGGGGGCGCCTGCCAGCGCCGCGCCTCGCAGTGCGGCGCCGGCGGCCAAGGCGATTGCCGAGCCGGGTTTTCCCGACCCGCTGCCGGCATTTCCGGCCGGCTCGATCCATACGCTGGAGCAAAGCAAGGCGGCCGCCGATGCGGCGTTGGCGGCGCGCAAGCACCAGGAAATCCAGTTCGAGGAACAGCGCAAGGCCTGCTACAGAAAGTTCCTCGCCGAACGCTGCCTGATCACCGTGCGCGAGCAGAACTACAAGATCAATACGCGCATCAATGCGCTCGAACTCGAGGCGCATGCCTTCGAGCGCAGCAACGACGCCGATACGCACGCCCAAACGCATGCCGAGCGGGAAGCCAAACGCCAGGCGAAAGACCTGCAGGAGCAGCCGGAGCGGCAGGAAAAGAGCGACGGCCGCAAGAAAAAGCAGGAAGACCAGGAGCACAAGAATACCGAGTTCCAGGAGCAGGCCGGGGAGCGCGCCGAACGCGCCGCCATTGCCACCAAGCGCGAGCAGGACCGGCGCGCCGATCTGGCGAAAAAGGCCGCGCAGACGAAAGCCGAGGCGCAGGAGCGCGCCCAGCGCGCGGTCGACGAAAAGGCGCGCGTGGACGAGGCGCTCAAACGCGCCGCGGAACGCGAAGCGAAGCAAAAGGAAAAGGCGCAAGCGAAACTTGAGCGGGAGAAAAAGGGCGACGCGCCCAAACAGCCCGATCTGCCGGGGCCTTCAGGTCCTGCGGACGCCAAGTCCGCCGAACCAGCCGTTCGCTGACCCGTAGCGTCATCCGCGACACGTTTGCCGGGGACGGCCAAGACCGTGGCCCACCTGTCCGCCGGCTGCCGCTCCAAACAAAAAGCCCGCTGGCGCGGGCTTTAGGCTGACGGCGGCGCGTTACGCGTCAAACGTTGCGCATGTAGGAATCGACGCATTCTTTGCGCGGATTGCCGACCACCGGAGCGGATTTCTTGGCTTTGCGCTTGCCGACCGGCAGATCGGCGCAGGCAACTTCCGCCTTTTTCTGGATCGCGCAGAGGTTGTCCCAGGGGTCGTCGAGCTGGACGCAGCCCATGCGCGGCCGGTGTGAAACACGCCGGTGCTTTTTGGGTGCATCGGCAGCTGCCGGTGCCGCAGCCATCGGTGCTGCTGCGGCCATCGGTGCCGCGGCCGGAGCGGGCGCCGGGGCGGCCATCGGAGCGGGGGCGGCCATGGGCGCAGGCGCCGGAGCCGCCTTGTCCTGGGCCAGGGCGCCTTGCACGCAAAGCGCGGTGATAAGGGTCAAACTGGCACGATGCCAAGGCTTGAGTTGCAGAGTGACCATGCGTCTTCCTCCCTGAAGCGATGCTGGCGATCCGCCTGACGGACCGGAAAGGGCCGCCAGACTGGGCTTTTCGCGGCCCCGGGTGGCACTTGAGGTGTCACTTGAGGTTTGCCGCTGCAAGCCATTGTACCTGTTTTATTTTTTTCCGAAAAGCTTGCCCAGAAGGCCTTTTTTCGGCTCCGGTTCGGGCTCGGGGGCAGCTACAACCACTTTTGGCGGCGGTGGTGCGGTGACCTTGGGCTTTGGGGGCGGCGGAGGCGGCGGCTTGGCCTTTTCGTCCTCAAAATAGGAAAGCTTGATAATCGCCAGCGAAACGTTGTCGCCGTGGCCGGCGCCGCGCTCGCGGGCCAGCGCAATCAGTTGTTCCGACGCAATGCGCGGGGCGCAGCTGGAGAGGATGGCGCCCAGTTCGATGTCGCTGAAGTAGGCCCAGAGGCCGTCGCTGCACAGGATGAAGCAGTCGTTCGGCTCCAGCTTGTCGGTGCTGCCGAAGTCGATCAGCGGCGGGTTCTGGCCACCCAGGCAGTGCACCAGGATGTTCTTGTTCGGGTGGGTCTCTTTTTCCGCGGCGGTGATCTTGCCTTCTTTGAACAGCTGCTCGACGTAGGAATGGTCGATGGTGCGCTGGATCAGCGGCTGGCCGCGGAAGTGATACAGCCGGCTGTCGCCGACGAAGGCCCAGTCGGCGCGGTCCTTTTGCAGCAGCATCGCCACCACGGTGCTGTGCGGCTCCTGCTCGCTGGTGTAGCTCGACAGGGTGATGATCAGGTGCGATTCATGGACGATGCTGGTCAGCAGCTTTTGCGGCGTCTCGTCCTTGGTGCTGTAGTTCTCGAAAATCTGCTGGGCGGTGGAGACCACCTGCTGCGCCGCCATCGCGCCGCCCGTATGGCCGCCCATGCCGTCGGCGACGACGGCAAGTACCACGCCGGGCTCCTTCTTGCTCGGAATGATGATGAGGCGGTCTTGTTGTTCGGACCGGTCACCGATGTGTTGACCGGTGCCGGCTTCGATTCTGATCGGCATAGCGGCGGATTATACCGGCTAAAACGGGCGCTATTGTCATATCTAGAGGACTGTGCGGCCGATTTCGGCCGCGGGAGCGAACCCGCTCAGCCGTGTATCATGACCGCTGCCGCGGATCGGCACGCGGCGCGCCCGCGGCAAGCGAGATTCACCGAATAAGAAGCGAAGGAGCAGGGGCGTCATGCTGAGTGCGGACGATATCGAAGCCATCCAGACCCGCATCGTCGAGCTGCAGACCGAACACCGCGATCTCGATGCGGTGATCGAGCGCGTAAGCGACACCGTCGGCCGCGACGAGTTGCTGCTGCGGCGCCTGAAGAAGCGGAAATTGCAGCTCAAGGACAGCATTACCCTCCTGCAGATGCGCCTGATTCCCGACATTCCTGCATAGGCGGCCCGGTACCCGGCAAGCTGCCGGGCTGAGGCGCGACCTGGAGTACACATCATGCGAAGACGCCTGTTTGCCCTGATATCGGCTGCCCTGCTTGCGCTGGCGGCCGGCTGGGCGCTTGCGCAGTCCCTCGAAATCATCCAGCTCAGGAACCGGCCGGCCGACCAGGTGTTGCCGGTGATCCGGCCACTATTGGCTGCCGGCGGCAGCGCCACCGGCAGCGGCTTTCAGCTTTTTGTGCGTACCGCGCCGGACAATCTGGCGCAAATCCGGCAGGTGGTTGCCAGCCTGGACCGGGCGGCGCGCCAATTGGTGATCTCCGTCCGGCAGGACGCCGCGGGGCAGGGCGAGCACACCGACCTGAGCGGCGCGCGCGTGCTTTCGTCCAGCGGCGCGAATCGCGACAACGCCGGGCAGCAGGTACGCACCCAGGAGGGCGTGGCGGCCTACGTTGCCGCCGGAACCAGCGATCCCCTGGTGGCACGCTCGGTGACCAGCGCGGGCGGCCGCACCACGGTCCAGGAGAGTATCGTCCAGCGCGATATCAACAGCGGCTTCTACGTGACGCCGCGGATCAATGGCGATACCGTATTTCTGGACATCAGCACGCAGCGCGATACGCCCGCCGACCGCGGGCCGGGCAGCGCCAATACCAACCGCACTTCTTCCACCGTCTCCGGCAAGCTGGGGGAGTGGATCGAACTGGGCGGAGCGAGCCGCTCCGGCGCGGTCGATAATCGCGGGACCGGGGCCGTTCTTTCTTCCAGCGGCGCGGCGGCGCGCTCGGTCTACGTGAAGGTCGAAGAGGCCCGCTAGGCAGTGACACGGGAAGCCCGGTAAACTGCCGCCAGCCCGTCACGGTGCGCAGCGCGAAAATTCCGGCAATCGCGCGCTGCGCCGCCTGCTACACATCCCATGAAAATCAATATTCCCAACGTCCTCACCTGGCTGCGCATCCTCGCCATTCCGCTGGTGGTCGGCGTGTTTTATCTGCCGGACACCTATCTCGGCCCTTCGGAGAAAAACCAGACCGCCACCTTCCTGTTCGTGCTGGCGGCGATTACCGACTGGCTCGACGGCTGGCTGGCGCGCAAGCTGGACCAGCAGTCCGCGTTCGGCGCCTTTCTCGATCCCGTCGCCGACAAGCTGATGGTCGCCGCCGCCCTGATCGTGCTGGTGCAACTGGGCCGCTGCGATGCGCTGATCGCGCTGATCATCATCGGCCGCGAGATCGCCATCTCGGCGCTGCGCGAATGGATGGCGCAACTGGGCAAGGCCAAAAGCGTGGCGGTCAATGCGCTGGGCAAGATCAAGACCATCGTGCAGATGATCGCCATTCCGCTGCTGCTGTTTCACGACAGCTTTCTCGGCCTGTTCGTCGCGCAGGTGCTGGGCGACTGGTTCATCTGGGCGGCGGCGATACTGACCCTGGTTTCGATGGCCTACTACCTGAAGGCGGCACTGCCGATGCTGCGCGGATAGGGATCTGCGGCGCCGGCACAGGCCGGCGTTGACCGGGTTCCAAAATTTGCTATAATTCGGCTCTGTCGTAGCGCGGGAGTAGCTCAGTTGGTAGAGCGCAACCTTGCCAAGGTTGAGGTCGAGAGTTCGAGACTCTTCTCCCGCTCCAAATTTTTCGTCTTGGGGCCGTTTGTCGATGACCCCGGGGCGCCAAAGGGAAAGCTGAAGCCGGCTTTCCCTTTTTAGTCTCAGATGCAGGTTGCTTGACCCGCCCTTGACGCACCGGCGGGGAATGATCATGGCGCGATAGCAAAGCGGTTATGCAGAGGACTGCAAATCCTTCCAGGGCGGTTCGACTCCGCCTCGCGCCTCCAGACAAAAGAAAAAGCCGCCCGCGGGCGGCTTTTTCTTTTGGCGCTGCCGGCACCGTCAGCGCGCCGCCATCGCCGGGGCCGCGCTGACGCGCCAGACCGCGTTGCCCACGTCATCGGCCACCAGGAGCGCGCCGCGGGCGTCGAAGGCGACGCCGACCGGCCGGCCCTGGGCATCGCCCTTGCCGTCGAGAAAGCCGGTTAGCACATCCACCGGCGGCCCCGCCGGCCTGCCGCCGGCGAA
>DATAZV010000525.1:0-5270 GCA_036271855.1 Burkholderiales bacterium | reverse complement strand
ATTGACAAAAATATACAATGTATATACACTTATTTACAGGTAAATAAGTGGGCCGCGCCGTCTACAAGCAGATTCCCTTCGAATGGGACGACGCCAAGAAGGACGCCAATCCGGCCAGGCATGAAGGCGTCACCTTCGAGGAAGCGTTCGAGGCGTTTTTCGATCCGGGCGCGCGGCTGGTGGATGCCAGCCGGCGCGGCGAAGAGCGCGACGCGCTGATCGGCTACGGCGCCGAGAGCCGCATTCTCTACGTGGTGCACGTCGAGATTCTCGAAGGCGGCTTCCGGCTGATCAGCGCGCGCAAGGCCACGCGCGAAGAGCGCGCACTGTATGAAGACGGCGGTTGATGGAGAGTCAGCGATGAAAAACAAGGCACTGGAACGCATCAAGAAACGCCTGGTGAAAGACGCGCCGATGGTTGCCATCAGCATGCGCCTGCCGGCGCAGATGATCGAGGAACTGAAAGAGATCGCCGAGGCAAAGGGCTTCTCCGGCTACCAGGGGCTAATGCGCTACTACGTCAGCCAGGGCATGCGCGCGGACCTCGAAGAACTCGACCGCCCCGACATCGAAGCCATCGCCCGCGCGCTGAAGGAAAGCGGCGTGTCGAAGAAGGTGATCGACAAGGCATTGGACGCGGCATAGGCAATGAAGCTCTACGGCTACACCCAGAAAGCCCGCAGGGCCGACAGCAAGTCGCCCGAAAAGATGGCTGAAGTCACGCTCGTCGCCAGCCCGGCCCAGCTACGCAAGATCGCTGCCTTCATCGAAAACGCCGCGCGCGAAATGGAGGAGATGGGCGACACCTTCAACCACGTACACCTCGAGAGCCATCAAAAAGGCTTCGCCAACTCGCCACAGTTTGTCATCTTCAATCCAAAGGCGAAGGCCTGAAGAGTGTCAGTGCGCCTGACCCATGCAAGTCCTCGCCCACACCCCCGCCGCCTGGTTCCTCCTGCAACACGACGCGTCCTTCTACCTCGACGTCAACTGCACCCTATCCTTCTCCAGCCTGTCGGTGATGATCGAGCTGAACCCCGAAGAATCCGCGCGCTATCAGACAGAAGGCCGCGCCTACATCGACCGGCTGGCCGACGACATCGCTCTGCGCCCGCGCGAGTATTACGCGCGCAACAACACCGTGCTGAACGATGCAGTGAGCGCGGCGGTGCAGCGCTGGCGCAGTGAAGGCGGCGCACTATAAACATGAACATGCGCGACGCGGCAAGCGAAAACAAAACCACCAAACGCATCGCCCTGGTCGCACTCGCCCTGCTCTCCCTGCTCGGCCCGGTGGCCGAAGCCCTGCTCACCGGCCATGTCAGCGACGACCCTCTCGGCAAATGGTCGCTGGCCGAAGCGGTGCTGACGATGCCGCTGATCTACGCCTGGTATTACGCCGACAAGCGCGCGCTGGGCTTTCGCAGCGGCGCGCTGCAAAACGTCGCGGTGGCGGCGCTGGCCTTCATCGGCCTGCCGGTTTATTTCTTTCGTTCGCGCGGCTTCAGGCGCGGCGTGATCGCCAGCGCCAAGAGCCTGGGCGTGTTGCTGTGCTTAAGCCTGCTCGACGGCGCCGGCGAGTGGGCCGGCGCGGCGCTGGCGGCGTGAGGCACGGCCCGCCGCAGCGCCCACTGGCGCGCGGCCGCGCGCGCGGTTATGCTGTCGCGCCATGAACCTGACCGAGCTGATCGACCGCTATTGCGCGGCGTGGAACGCCGCCGAGCCCGCCGAGCGCGCGCGCCTGCTCGCCGAAGTGCTGAGCGCCGAGGGCAGCTACACCGACCCCATGGTGCACGCGGCCAACCCGGCGGCGCTGCTGGCGCACATCGCGGCGGTGCGCGAAAAGCGCCCGGGCGCGCAGGTGCTGCGGGTGGGCGAGGTGCAGGCGCATCACCACGTCGCGCGCTTTGCCTGGGAGGCGACGCAGGCGGGCACGGTGCTGCGCCGGGGCATCGACATCGTCACCCTCGACGCGCAGGGCGCCAAGCTCACTTCCATCATCGGCTTTTTCGACTAAGGCACAGCCACGCCGGCGCTGTGCTTCACGCAGCAGCGGCGCCGGGCGCCATGGCGATGAGCACCGTCAGCCAGACAAAGCAGATGAACTGCACGAAGTAAAAGCCGAAGCGCACCGAGGCCACGGTGTCGGTGTGCACGAAGCACACGTGCACCATGGACTGGATCACGCGCGTCACCAGCACCGCCACCGCCAGCATGTCGACCAGCGTGCCGCCCACATGGCTGACGTGCAGCGCGAACACTACCGCGCCGAACACCGGCAGGTTTTCGATGCAGTTGGCGTGCGCCCGGGTGGCGCGCCGGTACCATTCATCGCCGCCGGCGGCGTCCGCCGGGAAATTGCGGATCGCCACCCGGCCGCTGAAAATCCGGCCCCAGCGATATACGCCGACGGTGAACAGCAGCAGCAGCAGGGTCCACATGGCGAAGCCGAGCAGCATCCATATCGGCGTCGTCATGCGCGCCTCTGGCGCGGCGCATTCGCCGCATCACGCGCAGCGGCCGCAGCAGGCGCGGCGGCCGGCGCGCGCGCCAGCGCCGGCTGCACGCGGCCGGCGGCATGGGCTGGCTGGCCGCCGGCGCGCTGGCCGGCACAGCAGATCAGCCACCAGCCGATACAGCGGCCGGCAGCCGGTGAAGCGTTACTGGCACTCATAGATGCGTATCTCCGGCGCGGCCGTGAGGAGGGGCGCGAGCTCGCGCACCACATCGTTTTCGAACAGCTTGCTGGTGAGATAGTTCTCGGCGGCGGAGCGCGTGTCGAAGCCGTGCAGCACCTGCACGTCTTCATCGCGCACCAGCAGATCCTTGGTGAGCGCACCAGGGATGGCGGCGAGAAACGGCGCCTTGTATTTTGCGTAGACCGCGCCGGCCTTGCCGCGATTTGCATCGGCCACCTTCACGGTAACTTCGAGAAATGCCTTTTTCATCTGTAGCTCCTGTCAGCTTGCGCGGAAATCGCCGCGCCGTAGCACCCGGAAAGGGCGAGTGCTGCAGGGTGGCAGGCCGGCGCCGCTTTGGCTGTTAGCTAGATGACAGTGGCGCGAGAATTCAAGAACTTGTCTGTAAATAAACAGGCTGAGGATGGCGAGGGGATTTGCGCTCAGGGCAAGGCGCAAACCGCGACGAACCCCGAGGGTTCGCGAGGATTTGCAACGCCGCCATGCGTTCAAATCACCCGCCAGCCGACCCGGGCCATTTGCGGACAGGTTCTAGGCGTCGATCAGGCTGTCGAGGTCCTCGATGCGCCGCACGCACACATACTCGCGGTTGTAGCCGACCACGCCCGCATCGCGCAGGCGGTTGAGGATGGTGCTGACCACCGGCCGGCTGGCGCCCACCAGGTCGGCCAGCTCCTGTTGCGAGAGCCGCAGGTGCTGGCCGAAGCCGTGCTCGCAGCGCAGCGCAAAGCCGCCGGACAATTCGCGAAAGGTTTCCGCCAGGCGCGCCTCCACCCGCTTGAAGGCGAAGCCCTCCAGCCGGCGCTCCATCTGCCCCTGGCGCCGCGCCAGCGCCGCGATGAATTCCCACGAAGCGGCCGGGTGGTTTTGCAGCAGGCGGCGCAATTCCGCCATCGGCGCGCGCCAGACCGACACCGCCCCCTTGGCGCGCGCGGTGTCGCCGGCGACGGCGGCACCGGCCAGCTCCGGCCCGAAAAAATCCCCCGGCCCCAGCACCGCCGTGGTCAGCACGGTGCCCTCGAGGCTGGTGCGCGCGATGCTCACCTGGCCGTCGAGCACGCAAAAGACGTGGCGCGCGGGTTCGCCCTGGCGGTAGATCGCGCCGCGGTGGCGCACCGCCAGCACCCGCGCGGTGGGGCAGTCGCGGCGCAGGTCGGCCGGCGCGATGGCGCGCAGCAGCGCGCAGGCGTCGAAATCGCCCGGCGGTTTCATCGTGCGCTGGCTGCTCATCGCCCCTCCGCTTCAAGGTCCGGCATCAGGGGATATTAACAGCGGGCGCAGTGGCGCCGACCCGGGGCCAGGCGAGAGGACGCAGGCGTTTCCTTCAGGGGCAGCGGAGCGCTAGGCGTCGCGGACGCCTGCTCCGGAGCCAGGTGATGGCGCAACGCGTTGTACACGCCTGCTCCGGCGCAGGGTGAAATAAAGCATCGCGCCCGGATCAACAGTCCACGGCCGCTGCCGGCTTGCGCGGACGGGCGCCAAGCAAAAAGCGCGGCAATGCCGCGCTTTTTGCTTGCTGCTGCGACGACGCAATCAGCTGCGTCTAAACGCCATATACCCCGGCCCGCCGGCCGCGCCCGCGGTGCAAAAGGTTTCGCGGCCCTGGCCGCCGCCGCCGCCGGCGCCCAGGCCGCCCATTTCGGGCAGCGTGTCGATGGTCTGCGCGCGCTTGGGCGCGATCAGGCCGGCGCCTTCGCCGCCGTTGCCCCGGCCCGCGCCGCCACCGCCGCCGGCGCCGATGCCGGTGGCCACCACCGGCAGCACGCCGGTGCCGTTGTCGCCGGGGGTGCCGGCAACCCAGGGCGCGGGGTTGGCGCCGCCTTCGGAGGCGCCGAAGGCGCGCGCCGGGGTGTTGAAGCCGCCGTTGCCGCCGGGCGCCCGGCCGGGGCCGGTGCCGCCGTGGCCGTCCTTGTTGCCGATCATTTTTTCCAGTTGCGAGCGGCTCGGGCGCTTCCAGGTGTCGGCGTCCGCGGTGCCGGCGACGATGATGCCGTTGTTCAGCGCCGTCAGGCCGGTCGGGCTGCCGGGGTAGCCGGGGCCGCCGCCGAGCATGTCTTTGCAGGCGACGCCGCCGGGGCCGCCGGCGCCCAGCGTGAGCTTGTAGTTGCCGGGGACGAGGTTGACGGTGATCAAATCCTGCACCGCCGAAGCGCCGCCGCCGCCGCCGCCGTTGAAGCGCGCGGTGCCGCCGGCACCGCCGTCGCCGCCGCCGCTGTAGTAGACGGTGTAGCGCCCGGCCGGCATTTCGCCAGCGGCCGCCGCCGCGCCCGCGGGCACGACGTGCAGCACGCATTGCTGGTTCACCGGCATGTTCTTCGCCTCCAGCACCGCGCCCTTGGCGTCCAGCGGCTCGCCGGTGGCGCGCGCCACGCGCGGCGCGCCGTTGATGATGGTGTAGAGGCGGCGGGTGCCGTCGTAATTGGCCGAGGCGCAGTTGGGCAGGGCGAGGGATTGGGCGGCCATCGGGCTGTTGGGGGAAGCGGCCGCCACTTCGACGCCGTCGGCGCCGCGCGCCGGGCTGAACGGGTTGAAGGCGGCGAGCGCACCGCCGGCCAGCAGCAGCAGGGAAAG
>DATAZV010000524.1:0-5843 GCA_036271855.1 Burkholderiales bacterium | reverse complement strand
TCCATAATTTTTCCTAACTTGATGATAAATGGGCAAATGCCCGGGGATACGCAAATCAAGAAAGGGAAAATTAAACAGTGAAGCACCTATAACGGCAACAACAGATGCACAACAAACTCTTAACTTGAAAAACGCTAGCTGAGTATACAGCAAATAACCCTTTCGCGCCCGGGAGAATTCACCGTCCCGGATTTGTCTTCCCGGTGGCCGGTTTGCAGGCCCTGTCCTACAGGGCTTTTGGACCGGCGCCGACAGCAAAAGGCGGCGGCGGGATAAATCATCAATGGCGCTGTTGCCAGCCCGGCGATCCGGGACAGCGCACCCATACAGGCGCCGAGGAGCCCCCCATGAAAAAGACCGGTTTTCCTTCCCGCTGGCTGCTCGCCGCGGCCTGCGCGTTCGCCGCCGTGCCGGCCCATGCGCAAATGCTCGGCGGCGCCAGCAAGGCCGACGACTCGCGGGTCGCCCGCGCCGATGTGCGCTGGATGGAAAAAGCCGCGCGCGTCAACGCTGGCGAAATCGAGGCGGGCAAACTCGCCACCGGCCTGGGCCAGCGCGACGAAGTGCGCGCCTTCGGCAAGACCATGGCGGAGCAGTACGGCCGCGCCAATGACGAGCTCAACGCGATCGCCGCGCAAAAGCGCGTGGTCCTGCTGAACCGGCCGGATGGCGCGCATCACAATCAACTGCTCAAGCTTGCCGCCCTCTCCGGCGATGCCTTCGACCGCGCCTACGTGCGCAGCGCCGGCATCGACGACCACACCGACGCCGCCAAGCTGTTCGAGGACGGCATCGCCAATCTGCGGGACCCCGACCTGAAGGCGTATGCCGGGCGCACCCTGGCCGACATCAAGCATCACTTCGAGATGCTGCGCGAGATCAGCCCGCTGCGCTGACCCGGCGCCGCGCCCTCAGGCGTAGACGTCGACCCGGCTGCCCAGGGTGGAGGAAGCGCCGGCCGCCGGCGCCGTGGCGATTGCCGGCTGCGCCTGGCCGGCTTGGCGCGCGTCGTCCGCCTTTTTCAATTGCGCATTGATCGCGCTGAGCTTGCTCGAATACTCGGCGATCTTCGCCTTGCCTTCCGGGGTGGAGGCCGAAACGCAATGCAACCAGTCCGCCAGTTGCCGCTCGCACTGCGCCTTTTGCGCCTGCAGCGCCCCCGCGCCCTGGCCCGATGTGCCTGCCGCGGCGCTGCCGGCGGAGGTGGCGGTGATGGTGCTCATGCGGGCTCCTGTGCAGGACAAGGAAAAAGGCCGGCGACGCTGTCGCGCGGGTGGACAACCCTGTTTTCGGCGCCGGGCCGCGAAAATTGATAGCGGGATATACCTACCCCCGCCGCCGCCGCAGTGCGCGGCCCAAGCCGGCCGCCGCCATTTTGGAACATAATCACCCTCTGGAGCTTCCGCCCAGCCCGCCACCTGTTGCCCCGCAAGGAGACGCACCATGGAAGAACGCACGGTAGTGAATTCGATGCCGCAGCAGCGGGTAATCAGCGTCGGCCCGGAAGCCACCGTCCACAAGGCCGCCATCGTCATGACCCAGGCCAACTGCGGCAGCGTGCTGGTGCTGGGGCCGGACGGCGCCCTGATGGGCATCCTCACCGAGCGCGACCTGATGACCCGCGTGGTGGCCAAGGCGCTCGACCCCGCCGGCACCCTGGTGGCCACGGTGATGACCCGCAACCCGATCTGCATCCCGCCGGAAACCACCGTCTCCGACGCCATCGTCATCATGATCGAGCGCGGCTTTCGCCACCTGCCGGTGGTCAAGCCCGGCGGCAAGATCATCGGCGTGTTCTCGGTGCGCGACGCCTTGCCGCGCGAAGTCGGCACGGCGGTGAGCCTGGCGGAATTCAACGAGCAGATGAACGACGCCGGCGGCGGCTGAGCAACCCGGCGCAGCGGCACCGGCGACAACCGCCTGCGCCCCTTCATCAAGAATCCATTTCAAGACAGGGAACAAAAATTGAACCGCTCCTTGCACCGGCAAGCGCTGCCGGGCTCCTTGCCTTTCCTTCTCACACTGTGCCTGGCGCTGGGGGCAGTGCCGGCGCAGGCCCAGATCTACAAGTGGAAAGACGCCAACGGCGTCACCCACTATGACGACCGCGCCGATGGCGGCCCCGGGCACAAGGCGGTGAAAACCGCGCCGGTGCCGATCAGCGCCTCCAGCGCGCCGGCCGCCGCCGCGCCGGGTGCCACCGATGCGGCAAAAAAGGCCTGCGACGACGAACTCGCCAGCATCGAGGCCGAAGTGGCCAGGCATGGCCAGACCAAGTCGACGGCGGAGGAAAACGCCAAATTCGAGCAGACCATGCAGGAGCGCCGCGACAGCCGGCGCGAGCAATGCAGCAGCCCCGGCGCTTCCAAGGCCGCCGCGCAAAAGGCGCCATCGCTGCCGAAGCCCCTCAAGCAGTAACAAGCAGCCCCGCCTGAACGCCGCGAACCGTGGGCCCACCCGCAAACGCCAGGCCGGGCGCGCGGCGCCCTCAGCCGATCAGGCGCATCGTCAGCGGGTAGCTGTAGTTGTCGCCCTTGGATGCATGCACCGCCGCCTTGATGATGAAAAACAGGTTGGCGATGCAGATCAGCAAAAACAGCTTGCCGCCGACGCCGATGAACACCGCCGGGATGCACAGCAGCAGCGAAAGCGTGATGGTGATCTGGAAGTTCAGCGCTTCCTTGCCCTCGGTGTCGACCAGGTCCGAATCGCGGCGCTTGGCCAGCCACACCACCAGCGGCCCCAGTATGTTGCCCAGCGGAATGAACACGCCGCACAGCGCCGCCAGGTGCACCACCGCGCCCCAGCCCCGCTCGTTGCTGTCGTAGATTGCCTCGATATCGTCCATCCTGCCCCCGGAAAAAGGGCGCGGCACGCCATCGGTTGTCATGGCCCGCCGCGCTAAAGCAGATTGCCGTTCCTGCGTGAAGGATGGTCGGCTGCCCCCGGGCGGGCGTCAATCATACGAAAGTATGGTGTCGATCAAATAAGGGGAACCGGGCCTGGCGGTAAAATCCTTGGCTGCCCCTCTTCAACTGCCGAGGCCGCCATGTCCCCGCAAGCCATCAACCTCGCCGACAAGCTCGCCGGTTTCGAAAGCCACTGGTCGCCGCGCATCATCGCCGAGATGAACGACTACCAGTTCAAGCTGGTCAAGCTCAAGGGCGACTTCGTCTGGCACAAGCACGAGGACACCGACGAAACCTTTTTCGTCGTCGCGGGCGAAATGCAGATCGGCTTTCGCGACCGCGAAGTCACCCTGCGCGCCGGCGAGCTGCTGGTGATTCCCAAAGGGGTGGAGCACATCACCCGCGCCGAGAGTGAATGCCACGCCCTGCTGATCGAGCCGCGCGGCGTGGTCAACACCGGGGACGCCGGCGGCAGCCTGACGGCGAAGACCGACCTCTGGGTGTAGGCTGCGGCGTCCGACCACGCCACCCCTGGAGCGCCCATGCATTCCGCGAGCAAGCTGCTGCCGGCCCTGTTGTTGTCACTCCCGCTGGCGCTCCTCGCCGGCGCCGCCCAAGCGCAGGGCGCGCCCGCCTGGAAAGCCGCCTGGGACAAGAGCATCAACGTGCCCTACAACGGCAAATGGACCAACGAAGACATGCCCGCCTTCAAATACTGGTGGGGCTTCAAGATCACTGAAGTAGCCGACGACGGCAGCATCAAGGGCCTGTACCGCCGCGTCACCCCCGACGGCGGCCACTGCGCCACCGGCATGCGCCCCGACGTGGCGAAAGAAGTGCCGATGCAGGGCAAGATCAGCGAGGACGGCAAGAAACTCCACCTCGCCCTGGCCGAGGCCAGCTACGAGCTGCTCACCACCAGCGCCGGCTGCAAGCCCACCTTCTTCGATCTCGAAGTGAAGGAGAGCGACAAGGACGGCAGCCCCCTCAACTTCACCGGCCGCGGCAAATCCAACTTCAACCTCGGCGTGGCCTACACGGTGAAAAACCTCGAGTGGGCGACGCCGGACGAGAAGCGCGAGCCGGGGCGGCGCTAGGGCCGCGCCCCTCACGGCTGGTCCGTCAGGGCTTGTTGGCGCAGGCGCGCAGCTTGTCCTGGTTCGGGATGATCAGCAGCTTCTGCACTTCGGGCGCGTTGCCGCGGTTCTGCTCGAAATAAGCCTGGCGCCAGTTGTCGAAGGTGACGTTTTCTTCCAGCACCTGGCGCAGGCAGGCACACACGCTTTCCACGTGCGGCGCCGGGTCGCCGTGGGATTTGCCGGCGTCGCGGCAACTGCTGTCCATGGTGCCCTTGAAGCCGGCGATCTGCGTGGGGCTGACTTCGGCGGCGCTGTTCTGGGCGTAAGCGCCGGGTACGTGCAGGGCAAAGAGCAGCAGGGGAAGGAGTTGTCGTGCTTTCACGTTGCCTCACTGAATGAAGGAAGTCCGGGCGGGCGCTGGCTATTTTCCCGATTATTTTCCCGCCGCCGGCCGGGACGTTGCGGGCGGCGCGGACGCATTCTGGAATCGGCGTTGAGACTTGTCAATCGCCTCGGACGGGAGGCTGCAAGCCGACGCGCCGGAGACTGCCGGGCGGCAATCGCCGCGCGCCCGCGGCGGGCGCGGCCTCTCGCCGCTGCCGCATATCCTGCTAAAGTAGATCGCGTACTTTCTCTGCGATAGCCATGCTGCCCCCCTACACCGTCGCATGCAAGATCTGCGGGCACGATGCCGACTTTCTGGATGCGGCCGATTCTTCGGTCAATTGCGACCGCATACCGCTGCCCGAAACCGGCCAGCTGATCCGCTACCACCTGTGCACGGCTTGCGGCTTCATTTTTACCCCGGCGTTCGACCAGTGGACGGCGGAAGATTTCCAGCAGCGTATCTACAACGCAGACTATGTGCGGGTCGACCCCGAGTTCGCCAGTGTCCGGCCGCTGCGCCAGGCCGACGACCTGGTGCGCATCCTGGCGCCGCTCAAGGGCAAGGTCCGCATTCTCGACTACGGCGGCGGCACCGGCGTGTTCGCCGCGCGGATGAACGCCGCCGGGTTCGAGACCGTCTCTTACGACCCGGTGTACCAGGGCGGGGCGCCGCCGCTGGGGCAGCGCTTCGAGCTGATCCACTGCCGCGAGGTGATCGAGCATGCGCCCGACCCGCGCGCTTTCGCGGCCGACCTGGTGCGCTACCTGGCCGAGGACGGCGCGGTCTACCTGTCGACGGCGGTGCAGCCCGACGGCATGGCCGAGCACCTGCTGCAATGGTGGTACATGGCGCCGCGCAACGGCCACATTTCGCTCTTCAGCCGGCGCAGCCTGGCGATGCTGTGGCTGGACCAGGGCATGCAGTTCCACCACTTCAACCTGTTTGTCCACCTTGCCTGGCGCGGCAACCCGCCGTGCTGGCCGCTGCTGATGCAAGGCGGCGGCAACTAGGGCTGCCCGCCACTTGTTTGCGCGGCTGCCCCGGCAGCAGCGCGGCCCGCCCGGGCCTCAGTCCGAAAGATCTTTGGTGCGGGTGCGCGACACCGCGCCCATCACGCACAGCCCCAGCACCACCAGGCAGGCGATGGCGATATAAGTGTGCGGCACATGCGCGGCCACCAGCCCCCAGGCCAGCCCGCAAATGAACAGCGCCACACCCACCATATACAGAGCGAAAGACATGTTGACCCCCAGGAAGATATTAATAACTTCGCAGCAGTCTGTGCGTATGCGGATGGGGCGGAAAGCGGGGCGCGCCTGAAACCGGCGTAGGCCGGCGCTGACAGCCCCGCCGGCCCCTGGGGGCACGCATCTTCCCCCACCCGGCGCAAACAACAGTAAATGACAGGTTTAAAACGAAAACTTCGCGCCTTGGTTTTCAAAACCTGAGAAAACCTGAGAAATTTTC
>DATAZV010000523.1:0-12086 GCA_036271855.1 Burkholderiales bacterium | reverse complement strand
ACACCCTCGAGCAAGGCGTCGATCGCCGGCTTGTCGGCCAAGTCGCAGCGCACCAGCTCTTCACCCGCCTGGGCGGCGCCCATGTCGGCGATGTCGGAAAGGCGCAGGACCTTGCACCAGGGTTTCATGCGCTCGCGCAGCACGCGGCCCAAGCCGCCGGCGGCGCCGGTGAGCAATAATCGATTAAAGGGTTTGTCTGCCATAGCTTTGTTTTCAAAGCGGATTTCGCGAAAAGTCCGGTCCCGGCGCGCCGGGTTTGTCTCCTCCACCCGAATAGTTGATTGGGTGGCTGGTTATGTGTCATCATACAACTTGACGGGGATTATGGGAGTCCAGGCGCGAGTCTGTCAAGCGCTCAAGCAAAACACCCCGGGGCCAAGCAACCGATAAAATCCACCCCCATGCAAAACGATGCCGCAATCCGCCCGAAGCGCCCGCGCAACCTCGCCCACCAACTGGTGGAAGGGATGACCGAGCGCATCAAAAGCGGGCTGCTGAAGGCCGGCGACAAGCTGCCCACCGAGTCCGAGCTGGTGGCCGCCCACGGCGTTTCGCGCACCGTGGTGCGCGAGGCGATTTCCCATCTGCAGGCAGCCGGGCTGGTCGAGACCCAGCATGGCGTAGGCACCTTCGTGCGCGAGCCGGCGCACGAGGCGACCTTTCGCATCGACGCCGGCGAGATGTCCACGGTGATGGACGTGCTGGCGGTGCTGGAGCTGCGCATCAGCCTGGAAACCGAGGCGGCCGGCCTGGCGGCGCAGCGCCGCAGCGAGGAGCAGCTGGAGCAATTGCGCCGCGCCCTCGCAGCGCTGATCGAAAATGTGGAGGCGGCGGGCGACGCCGCCAGCCCCGACTACCAGTTCCACCTGCAGATCGCGCTGGCCACCGGCAACCCGCACTTCGCCGGGTTGATGAGCTACTTGGGCACCATGGTGATCCCGCGCAACCGCGTCAACACCGCGCGCCTGGCGCAGGAAGACCGGGTCGAATATCTGCGCCGGGTCAACCGCGAGCACCAGGACATTTTCGACGCCATCGAGCGCCGCGACTCCGACGCCGCGCGCGCCGCCATGCGCACCCACCTGGGCAACAGCCGCGAGCGCCTGAAGCGCGCGCACGAGGCCGCCGAAGCCGCCGGCTGAGCCCAAGATATCCGCTTGCACCGCGCCCAAGCGGGCGGTTCGTGGATTGTCCTGTCCCGGATTATGTTGTATGATGACCTACAACAAGGCGCGGCCTGCCCATTTCCTGGGCGGGGATGACGCCTGATCAAGACAAAAGCGGCCTGCCGCGCCGGCCTTCCGTCAACTCCAGCCTTAGCGAACCCTCCCATGGACCCCCAGGAACTCAAACAAGCCATCTCCTCCGGGCTGCTTTCCTTCCCGATCACCGATTTCGACGCCAATAACAAATTCGAACCGGCGGGCTACCGCAAGCGCCTGGAATGGCTGATGCCGTATGGCGCCACCGCCCTGTTCGCTGCCGGCGGCACCGGCGAGTTCTTCTCCCTGGCGCAAAACGAATACAGCGAGGTGGTGCGCACGGCGGTGGAAACCTGCAAGGGCCGGGTGCCGATCATCGCCGGCGCCGGCTACGGCACGGCGACCGCGATCCAGTATGCGCAAGAGGCCGAACGCGTCGGCGCGCAGGGACTGCTGTTGCTGCCGCACTACCTGACCGAAGCGACCCAGGCCGGGATTGAAGAGCACATCGCCGCCGTCTGCGCCTCCACCAAACTGGGGGTGATCGTGTATAACCGCGGCGCCTGCCGCCTCGGGCCGGACGCGCTGGCGCGCCTGGCGGGACGCTGCCCCAACCTGGTCGGCTTCAAGGACGGCATCGGCGACATCGAACTGATGGTCAGCGTGCGCCGCCACATGGGCGACCGCTTTGCCTATCTCGGCGGCCTGCCGACGGCGGAAATCTTTGCCCAGGCCTATAAGGCAATGGGCGTGCCGGTGTATTCATCGGCGGTGTTCAACTTCATCCCGAAAACGGCGATGGCGTTCTACAATGCCTTGGCCGCGGATGACCACGCCACCTGCAACCGGATCATGGACGACTTTTTCATGCCTTACCTGCGCATCCGCAATCGCGGCGCGGGTTACGCGGTGAGTATCATCAAGGCAGGTGCGCGCCTGGTCGGGCATGACGCCGGCCGTGTGCGCACGCCGCTGACGGAGTTGAATGCGGAAGAGACCCGCGATCTGAAAACGCTGATCGAGGCGCAAGGGTCGCAGTCGTTATAGAGCAGTCGGGGCTGGCCAAGCAGGCGCGCGGCGCCGGGGCAGCCTCCAACCAGTAGCCGGAGATCGACATGGCAGAGACCAAGATGCACCAGAACTACATCAACGGCGAGTGGACCGGCGCGGGTGCCGTCAGCCGCAACATCAATCCGTCGAACCTGGGCGACCTGGTCGGCGAGTACGTGCAGGCCGATGCGGCGCAGGTCGAAAGCGCCATCGCGGCCGCGCGCGCCGCCTTTCCGGCGTGGTCCACCGGCAGCATCCAGGCACGCTCCGACGCGCTGGACCGGATCGCCAACGAAATCATCGCGCGCAAGGAAGAGTTGGGCGCGCTGCTGTCGCGCGAAGAGGGCAAGACGCGCGCCGAGGGCATCGGCGAGGCCGGCCGCGCCGGCGCCATTTTCAAATTCTTCGCCGGCGAAGTGCTGCGTCTCTCCGGTGAAGTATTGCCTTCCGTGCGTCCCGGCATCGGCGTGGAAATCACCCGCGAGCCGCTGGGCGTGGTCGGCATCATCACACCCTGGAATTTCCCGATTGCCATTCCGGCGTGGAAAATCGCCCCGGCCTTAGCCTATGGCAATTGCGTGGTGATGAAACCCGCGGACCTGGTGCCAGGCTGCGCCTGGGCGCTGGCCGAAATCATTTCACGCTCCGGCATCCCGGCCGGCGTGTTCAACCTGGTGATGGGCCGCGGCAGCGTGGTCGGCGAGGCACTGCTGAAAGACAGGCGCATCGACGGCATCAGCTTCACCGGCTCGGTGTCGGTGGGCCAGCATGTGGCGCAGACCTGCGTCGCGCGCATGGCCAAGGTGCAACTGGAAATGGGCGGCAAGAACCCGCAGGTGGTGCTGGACGACGCGGATCTTAAAACCGCGGTCGAGCTGTGCGCGCAAAGCGCGTTCTTTTCCACTGGCCAGCGCTGCACGGCGTCGAGCCGGCTGATCGTCACCGAAGGCATCTACCCGAAGTTCGTCGATGCCCTGGCCGAGCGGATGAAGACACTGAAGGTGGACGATGCGCTGGCCGCCGGCACCGACATCGGGCCGGTGGTGTCGCAGGCGCAACTGGAGCAGGACCTGATGTACATCGAGGCCGGCAGGCAGGAAGGGGCGCGGCTGGTGATCGGCGGCGAACGCTTGAAGCGTGCCGCCGAGGGCTATTTCCTGTCGCCGGCACTCTTCACCGACACCACGCCCGCGATGCGCATCAACCGCGAAGAGATTTTCGGGCCGGTGGCTTCGATCATCCGGGTGAAGGACTACGAGGAAGCGCTGGCCACCGCCAACGACACGCCCTTCGGCTTGTCCGCCGGCATCGCCACCACCTCGCTCAAGTACGCGACCCACTTCAAGCGCCACTCCCAGGCCGGCATGGTGATGGTCAACCTGCCCACCGCCGGCGTGGACTATCACGTGCCCTTCGGCGGCAGGAAGGGCTCGTCCTACGGCCCGCGCGAGCAGGGCGCGTACGCCAAGGAGTTTTATACGACGGTAAAGACGGCCTATACCCTGGCCGGCTGAACGCGTCAAAGCGCCAAAACAAAACGCCGGCAATGCCGGCGTTTTACTACGGGCGCCGGCAATGCCGGCGTTTTGTGATGCATGCCGCCGATTTATTGCGGCGTAATGCCCGCGGCCTTGATCAGCTTGGAGTAGCTCACCATTTCCTCGCGCACGAACTTGCCGAACTGCTCCGGTGACATGTCCATCACGTCGTTGCCCAGCGCGGTGAGCTTGCTTTTCACCTCGGGGTCGGTCAGCGCCTTGTGCACGTCGGCGGCGATCTTGGTGGTGATGTCGTGCGGCAGCCCCTTCGGCCCCCAGACGCCGAACCACAGGGGGGCGTCGGCATTGGCGACGCCGGCTTCGCCAGTGGTGGGAATGTCGGGCAAGAGGCTGCTGCGCTTGGGCGTGGAGACGGCGAGTGCGCGCAGCTTGCCGCCGGTGACCTGCGCCATGGTCGCCGAGATCGGGCCCCAGTAGGCGTCGACCGAGCCGGAAAGCAGGTTCGACAGCACTTCCGGCGTGCCCTTGTAGGGCACGTGGGTGACCTTGATGCCGGCGGCGTTGACGAATTTTTCCAGGTTCAGGTGGGTGCCGCTGCCGACGCCGGCGGAGGCGAAATTGATTGCACCGGGCTTCGCCTTGGCGCCGTTGACCAGGTCCATCACGCTCTTGTAGGGCGAGCTTAGCGGCACCACCAGCACGTTGGGCTGGATCGCCAGGCCGGCGATGTCGGTGAAGTCTTTCAGGGTGTCGTAGGGCAGCTTGGCGTACATCGAGGGGGTGATCGAGTGCGCCGCCGAATCCACCAGCAAGGTGTAGCCGTCGGGCTGGGCAGTTACCACGGCGTTGGCGCCGATGGAGCCGCCGGCGCCGCCGCGGTTGTCGAACACCACCGGCTGGCCCCAGCCTTCGGCGACCTTTTGCAGTACCACGCGGCCGACGATGTCGGTCGAGCTGCCGGCCGTGAACGAAATGATCACCCGGATTGGCCGGTTCGGCCAGGCCTGGGCCTGCGCCGCAGCCGGAACCAGCGCCAATGCGGTCAGGCTTGCTGCCAGCAGCGTATTGAAGATCCTTCTTTTCATCTGTCTCACCCTAGATTTTGAGTTGCGGCATGCGCGTGCCGGTTCGTGGCTATCGGCGCATGGAGCTTGTTACTGAGGCATCCATCTTTCCTGCGGCCGCTTTTGTCCGGCGCTGATTATGTCAGCTTTGTCGCGCATGTCCAGTGTTTGCGCAGCAATCAGTGGGCAATGAGCGGTCAAGTTCGCCTAATGCACAAAACTGGCATCAGTTATGAGTGAAGCTTCTACGCGAACATATTAGTTAATGCGCAAACAATCTAAATCCCGGATTTTTATTGGTCTATAATTTATTGCTAATGTTGGTCTCAAACCCATTCCCTTATACCGGTTGCGCATGAAGCATCTGACCCCGAAGGAAACCCACGCCTATCTGCAGGCGCATGCCGATGCGCTGTTTGTCGATTGCCGTACCGAGATGGAGTTTTTTTATGTCGGCCATCCGGTCGGGGCCGCGCACGTCGCCTGGCAGGAGGCGCCGGACTGGGAAGTGAACGACAAGTTCGCCGCCGAGGTGCTGCGCGAAGCCGGCGCGAAGGACCGCCCGGTGGTGCTGATCTGCCGCTCCGGCAACCGTTCGGTCGATGCCGGCGAGGTGCTGGAGGCGGCGGGCTTTGCCGATGTCACCAATGTGCTCTACGGCTTCGAGGGCGAACTCGATCCGCAGCATCACCGCAACGGCCTCAACGGCTGGCGCCACGACGGCCTGCCGTGGGAGCAGATGTAGGCCCTATTTGCGGCGCAAGGCCAGGTAGGCGAGCCACAACGCCAGTGCGACGGTGTAAAAGGCGACGCTGGCCAGCACCAGGTGTTGCAGGGTGTCGGCCACCAGGGGCGCCACGATGCCGGCAGTGATGGTCGAGACCATCAGGTGGGTAAAGCCCTGGCAGGACGACATCAGCCCGCGCTGCGCCGGGTAGAGGTCCATCACCATCATCTGCGCCGAGGGCCCCAGCAACGCCTGGCCGAAGGCGATCAGGCCGAGCGGGGCGATCGAGACGAAAGTCAGCCAGGGGCCAGGCGCAAGCTGCGGCGCCAGCGCGAATTGCAGGCCGAGGTTGATCGCCATGCCCACGCCCATCACGATGAAGCCCGCGCCCATCAGGCGCCGCTGCTCCACCTTGCCCGCCAGGCGGCTGGCCGCCATCGAGCCCAGCACCATGCCGCCGATCACCGGCAGGAACAGCAGGCCGAAGTCGGTCTCGGTCAGGTGCAGGTGGCGGATCATGAAGGCAGGCGAAGCGGTGATGTAGATGAACAGCGAGGAAAAGCTGATGCCCAGGAGGCCCGCCAGCAACTGGAACTCCATGCGCGTGAACACCCGCCAGTAGGAGCGCGCCAGCGTCGCCGGGTGCAGGGGATGGCGCGCGTGCGGCGGCAGGGTTTCCGGCAGGGCGCGCCAGACCCAGGCCAGCACCAGCAGCGCATTGACCAGCATGAAGGCGAACACCGAGCGCCAGCCGTAGCCGCTTTGCAGGTAGCCGCCGATGATCGGCGCAATCGCCGGCGCGATGGAAAATATCTGCATCATCGTCGCCATCAGGCGCAGGGCGCGCACGCCCTCGAAGCAATCGCGGATGATGGCGCGCGCGACGATCATGCCCGCCCCGCCGGCCAGGCCCTGCACCAGGCGCGCGGCGATCAGCACCTGGATGCTCGGCGCGAAGGTACAGACCAGGGCGGCGGCGATATAGACGTAGAGCGACGCCAGGATCACCGGGCGGCGCCCGAAAGCGTCCGAAATGGCACCGTGCCACAGGCTCATCAGCGCGAAGCCCAGCAAGTAGGCGGAAAGCGCCTGTTGCGCCTCCAGGGGCGAGGCGTGCAGCGAGGACTGCAACTCGATCAGCGAGGGCAGGAAGGTGTCGATCGAAAACGGCCCCAGCATCGACAGCGCCGCCAGCGTCAGCACGAAGGAGCGGCGGTGAGCGAAAGCGGCGCCGGCGGAAGGCGGCGCGTGGGCAGCGGGAGCGGAAGCAACAGTCATGGGCGGCACGCAAGGAAAAGGCAGGCCGGCACGGCGCTGCCCGCGTCAGGCGGGCAACGCGGGCGGCTCGGGTTTTAAAAAGGAACAGCGGAAAAAAGCGAACCCCAAAACAAAAAACGAAACGCCCGGATGACCGGGCGTTTCGTTTCAGGGTGAGCGCATTATAGCCGCGCCTGTGCGCGGGATCAAGCTCGCTGCCTAGCTTCGGACTTAGTGGTAGACCACGCGCTGCAGCAGCAGGGCGTCGTAGCCGCCGATGAACTCGTCGACTTCCTCGGCGGTCACCGTGCCTTCATGGTCGGCCACCAGGGCCTGGAAAGACTCGCGCATGCTCTCCGCCACCGCGCCGTCGATAAAGGCGCCGCGGCCGGTGAACTTGTCGACCACCTCGAAGCCCAGCAGGTTGGGCTGCAGGGAAATCTCGGCGACATAGTAATGCGGGCTGTTGAACAGCACCTGGGTCGCGACATCCGCTTCCAGCGCGATGGGGGAAGTTTCGTTGATCACGTCGGTGTTCATGGTGAACTCCTGGAAAACTGATGCTGCATGGTTACGGAAGCCAGGACTACATGCGACTTCCGCTCTTCGTTCTCTTGAACTCTTAACAGCAATATCTGGGCCAGGGGGTGAATTTCAAGTGAGCAAAAGCGATGGCCCTGTTGGATATAACGTCCGAGACGGCAAAGCGGAGATACAATATTTGTTAAAACATGTATCGATAGTTGCGAAAGAACGCGAGGTTTCCCTCTGGGCCACAAAAACGTGCGAATCTGTCACGCTTTTCCACTCCGCGCGGGCGCAGGTGTTCGAGCAAAAAATCCGGTAAACAATAGATGAGGAAATGCGCTGACAGATCAAGTAAGCGCATTGCCGACAGCGCATTCCCGTCGCTAATGGCAAATAATGGGCACCCGTCAGTCCGACACGTAAATGCTACGGGAAGCCTTAAAAAACAATGAACTGAGGAGAAGGTTAAACATGGGTATCTTTCATCGCCGGCAACTGCTGGCCATCCTGTTTGCGGCGATTATTTCGGGCATCGGCGCCAATGGCGCCCACGCGCAGGCTGCGCGCCCGCTGAACCTGATCGTCTTCGGCGGCGGCGTCAACTGGCCGCTGTGGGTGGCGCAGGACGAGAAGCTGTTCGAGCGCAACAATCTGGCGGTGAACCTGACGACGACGCCCAATTCGGTGTTCCAGATCACCGGCATGCAAGAGGGCAAGTTCGACATCGCCATGACCACCTTCGACAACGTCGTTGCCTACCAGGAAGGCCAGGGCGAAGCGGCGCTGCCGCGCACGCCCGACTTTTTCGCCTTCATGGGCGGGGGCATCGGCGGCCTGCGCCTGCTGGCCAACCCGGAGAACAAGAGCATCGCCGACCTCAAGGGCAAGACCCTGGGCGTGGACGCCGCCGCCACTGGCTACGTGCTGGCGATGCGCAAGCTGCTGCAGCAAGGCGGCCTGGGTAACGACGACTACAAGTTCGACCGCATCGGTAGCACCGTCGCCCGCGTCGAAGCCCTGCAGCAAAACAAGGTGGCTGCCACCATGGTCAACGCGCCTTCCGATCTGGGGCCGCTGGCAAAAGGCTACAGGGCCCTGGCCGATGTGGGCCGCGATCTGGGCCCCTACCAGCAACTCTCCGGCATGGCCAGCCGCGCCTGGGCCAAAAAGAACGAGGAAAGGTTGCTCTCCTTCATCATCAGCTACAAGACGGCGATGGACTGGCTGTTCAACCCCGACAACAAGGCCGCGGCATTGGCGATTTACCAGAAGCACCTGGCCGGCATCACACCGGCGCAGGCCGAAGGCGCCTATGGCTTGCTGCTCAACGGCAGCGACGGCCTGCAGCGCGAGGCCAGGCTGAGCCTGCCCGGCGTGCGCAAGGTGATCGAACTGCGCGCCGAATACGGCGAGCCTAAAAAGCCGATGGGCGAGGCCGCCAGATACATCGACGAGAGCTATTACAACAACGCCATCCGGCGCGGCGGCCGTGCCGGCGGCTAGGCCCCGGCGCGGCGCCTAGCTGCCCTCGCCGGCGGTGAAGGTGAAGCCCACCTTCTTGAATTCGTCGAGGATGCCCGGCCCGGCGGCCTCGATCTGCCGCGCCGAGGCATCGGCGAAGTCGATGTCCTTGCGGTCGTGCACGCCGCCTGAAATGATCACCTGCAGCACGCCCTCGCCCGCGCCGATGTTGCGAAAGGCGCGGCACACGCCGGGCGGCACCGAGATGGCATCGAATGCCTCCAGTTCGATGCGATTCTCGCCGTTGTCGTTCCAGGTCACCTCGAAGCGGCCCTGCATCACCGTGAAAGTCTCGTAGGTGGCGAGGTGGCTGTGCAGCGACGGCCCCTGGCCCGGCGGGCACACCGCATAGGTGATGGTGATGCCGCCGGCGCCGGTAATCGGCGCGTTGGCGTTGATCGGCGTGTCGGCAGCCGCGCCCAGTCCGATCACCGACAGCAGCTTGCGCGCGTACACCACGTCGCGCGCTGCCTGCGGAATGCGCGGGTCCATCTGCACCGGCAGCGGCTCAAGGCCGCCATAGCGCGCCACCCGCTGCGCCATCGTCGCCGCGTCGATACGGATGGTTTTCATCGCGCGCTCCTCCCGGGCTTAAGCGCCGATGCGGCTATAGAACTTCTCCACCGCGGCCAGGAAGGCAGCCGGCTGCTCCATGTTGGAGAGGTGGGCGGCGTTCGGGATCATCACCAGTTCGGCGCCGGGCAGGTTCTGGTGGATCGCCTGCGCCATTGCCGGCGGCGTGCCCATGTCCTGCTCGCCGCAGATCACCAGGGTCGGCACCTTGAGCTCCTGCAGGCGCGCGGTGACGTTGATCGTCGGCAGCGCAGCGGCGCAGCCGCAAAAGCCGTTCGCCGGGGTCTGGGCGATCCAGCCGCCGACCTTGTCGATCACCTCGGGGTGCGACTTGCGGAATGGCTCGGTGAACCAGCGCTCCAGCGTGCCCTGGACGATGGCGCCCACGCCCTTGGCGCGCACGTTGGCGATCCGCTCGGCCCACAGGGCGGCGGCGTTCGGCGCGTAGCCGCTGGTGGTATCGGCCAGCACCATGCTCTTGAAGATGCCGGGGTACTTGAGCGCCGCAAACTGGGCGATGATGCCGCCCATCGACAGGCCGATCCAGTGCGGGTCCTTGACGCCGAGCGCATCGAAGGCACCCTTGATGTCGTCGGCCAGCGTATCCAGCGTGTAGTCGCCGGCCGGCGCGTCGGTGCCGCCGTGGCCGCGCGTGTCCAAGGCCAGCACCTTGTAGCGCTTGGACAGTGCCTTGATTTCGTTCTCCCACATGCGCGAATCGCAGGCCAAGGAGTGGCTCATCACCACCCACGGGCCTTCGCCTTGTACGGAGTAGTTGATATTTATGCCGTTGACATTGACTTTCATTGCATCATCTCCACGAATATGGGCGCCGAATTGAGGCCGCCTGGAAAAAAATTCTGCGGATATTGTGAACTAGTTCCTCGTCCGCGGCCGGCCGACTGCCTAATATCCTGCATCAAGCAAGCGCCGTTTGTTCCCCCGAACCCGGTGAAAATGCGAACGCTGGAAAGCAATAAGGCACCCGCGCGTTACTCCTCACGCGCATCAGGGAGGGTGAATTTCGAAGTGGCCAGCGTTCGTGTTTACTCCTCTCACCGTGCGGCGCTTGCCCTTTTTAAGTAACACTCAAAAGTACACACCTACTTTTGAGTGGCCTGATCTGCATGAAATCGCCGGCAGAGCCGGACAATTTCAAGACTGAAAGGCCACGAAAAATCCGCCACCGGGCGGATTTTTTATGGCTAGAAGTGAGTGGCGAACTCGACGGCGATGCGGCCGAAGTGCTGGCCGTAGCGAAAACCGGCAGTGTCCCACTCATGGCGGGTGATGGTGGAAACCGACATGCTGAACTGGCCGTAGGCGGCGGCGACGCCCAACTCGTATTCGGCGATGTAGGGGCGCGCGCCCACGGTCTTCGGGCTGGAGGTGTTGAACAGGCCGCCTTGCAGCATCGCGTTGTAGGCCACCAGGTCGGCGTTCACCCGGGTAAAGCCGAACAGTTCGGTCTTCGACACCCACGAGCCGCCGCTGTCGCCGCTGGCGGCGCGGCCGGTCTCACGGCGCGCGGTGGCCAGCTTCGGCGCATCCGCCGTGGCGCCATCGGCCGCCTCGGGTTGCGCATGGTCGTCTTGCGCCAGGGACTCGATCGGATGGGTGTCCAGGCGCATGGTCTCGTAGGTCGAACGGAACCAGCCGAAGCGCGCGGTGGCGCCGAAGCCGCCATAGGTCTGGATGTTGCCCAGCCCGAAGCTTACCGAGGGGCGCAGGTCGAACGCCAGCGGCGCGCCGGCGTAGCTGCGGCCCAGGTGCAGCGCCTCGCCGTCGCGCCGGCCCAGCACATAGCGGAAGGCGCGCCACGCATGCTCGTAACGGAACTCCACGCCCAGCTCATTGTGGATCTGCGAGCCCCAGCCCTGCGGCGAGGGCGAATCGGTGATGTACTTGTGGATGAAATTCTGCGCCGGCTGGCCCAGCGCGCAGGGGCCGATGCAGCCGACGTCGAAGCCGTACTGCCAGTAGCGCTCATCGCTCGTGTACACCTCGCGGTGCAGCCCGACGTACAGCCACGCGCCATAGGGATGGTCCTTGGCCGGGATCTGGTCGGGCTTCAGGCGGATGTCGGAAGCGGTATACATGTTCTGCCCCAGCACCATGCTGTAGGCGGCGCGGTAGCAGGGCAGGTCCTCGTGCGCCTTGGTCGCCTTGGCCGGGTTGGGCTTGGCGCCCGGGGTATTGTCGTCGGCGGGCTTTTCGGGCGCGTCGCAATCGCCCTTTTCCGACTCCGTGTTCAGCGGCGGGATCAGGCCGTTCTTGTCCGGGTCGTAAGAAGTCGCCTTGCCCGAGCCGCGCTTGAGCGTCATGCGGATGCCGTCGGTGTAGTTGCGGTCGGTGTTGTAGAAAGTGTCGTTCTCGTACTCCAACCGAAAGCGCTCGTAGTCGCTGTGCGACCAGACCTGGTTGAACTCGTCCCAGAAGCCGGAGAGGTGGCCGGCTACGCCGGGCGTGCTGGCGGCCGGCGCCTCCTGTGCGGCGGCGTCCAACGATACGAGCGTCAGGGACAGGCACAACGCAAGCACTCCCCAAGTGCGGTTTTTCATGCGGCACCCGAAACGGTTGAAGGTGAAAGGACGGCATGCGCGAAGCCGGGGTCCAGCCGGCCCTGCACCAGCGGCGCCCACGGCCGCGGCGGCGTAAAGCGATT
>DATAZV010000522.1:0-3843 GCA_036271855.1 Burkholderiales bacterium | reverse complement strand
CGGGTGGATTGAAGGAGATTTCGTTTTGAAGGGTTCGACCGGTGTGTTTGTATCTGCCAAAGAGGGACCGTGCTCAATCATCTTCGAATTCAAGAATACGAGCGTCCGCGTTCACCAGCCACTGGATGTTGAGCAAAAGTGCGGTTTTGGGGCCTGGGTCGCTGCCGACGGGAAGTTGAGGCTCAAGAGTCGCCGGGCGCCAAGGTTCTCTAACGGGGACCCTCGTACGGGCGGATAGTCATCAGCGCAGCCGAATCTTTCTACAACTACCAAATCTGGTCACCGCGCCCAACGCCTCCATGCAAGGTCCCATCTTATTCGGCCTCGTTCTAGCTGCCGCCTTGCTCTTGTCGCGAAGCGCACGGCGAAGCAGGTTTCTTCGCAGCGAAACGCGGACGGTCAATCTCGCCTTTCTCGCAACAAAGAGCGAAGACCTCGCTTTCCGCGGAGATAGGGCGACTATCATTTACGACGAAATGCGTGCGGATCGTTGGGCCCCGGGCAAATTCCTGGCGATGGAATACGAGTGCCCGGTTTCCGCCATCCGCGTTGCCCATACCCCGGAGAGAAAATACTATCTTTGGACCTTTTCCACGACTTTGCAGCCGGTTGCAACGGCAATCCGCATTGACGCGAAAAATAATGATGAGGCGCTTCGCGGATGCCGCAAGCTGATGTCCAGGACGTTCCCGTATTCAAAAATCTCGCGGCCGGCGGCAATCGCCGGCACCACGCTCGTGCTGTTGGCAATATTCGGCTTCGTTGCGCTGTTGGCCTGGCTTGCCTACATGCTCCTAAGGATGCAAGCCTGATCTCCACATTTAACGTGGCCGAATTTTCCTAACCTTCTCCCGACTCCCCGCCCCCCATGACTACCGTCCTGCTGCTGCTCCTCTCCAATGTATTCATGACTTTCGCCTGGTATGGCCACCTGAAGTACGGCCATGCCTGGCCGCTATGGCAGGCGATATTGGTGTCGTGGGGCATTGCGCTGCTGGAGTATTGCCTGGCGGTGCCGGCGAACCGGCTGGGGTATGGCGAGTTTTCAGGGTTTCAGTTGAAGATCATCCAGGAGGCGGTGACGTTGACGGTGTTCATTGTTTTCGCTGTCACCTTTCTCAAGGAAAAGCTGGCGTGGAATTACCTGGTGGCGTTTTTCTTTCTGGTGGTGGCGGCGGTGTTCGCGTTTGCGTTCAAGCCGACGGCTGTGGTGGCTTAGGCCGGGATATAGACCCGGCTACCAGAGGTTTTTGCCGTCGATCACCGTCACCGGGGCGGTGGCGGCGTCGAAGTTGTCGAACAGGCGCGCGTTGACGCCGATGCGCCGGGTGTGGCCGTCCCAGCTGCCGTCGCGCCCGTAGGCGGGACTGTCGGCGTAGACGCCGATGCCGCAGGCGGCGCAAAAGTGGTGCCCGACTTGCCGGGTGTTCCACAGGTAGTTGGCGCCGGCTTCGGCGCTGACGGCGAATTGCTGCGGCGTGTAGTAGGCCCAGAGCGCGCCCAGGCGGGAACAAAAGGAGCAGGTGCAGCGCGTCAGGGCGGGCGGGATTTCGCCTTCGATGCGAAAGCTGGTGTTGCCGCAGTGGCACTTTCCGGTAATCGGCATGGCGGTCTCCTGGCGCTTGGGGCGCGAGAATCGTTGGACCGGGGCGCGGGCGAAAAGTGCGCCGCGCGGGTGCCGGTGCCCTTGCCGCTAGAGCGTCGCCACCGGCAAGGTGAAGTTGAGGATGGCGCCGATGCCCGGGCCTTGCGGGGCGGCTTCGGCGGCGGCCAGCGCTTCCATGCTGGGCAGGGCGTCGAGATTGCCCAGGTCGAGCGCGGGCGCCGGCGGGGCTTCGGGGCCGCTGCCTTTGCGGATGGCGATGCTGCCGCCGTTTTCCTCGACGAACAGGCGCGAGACGGCCAGGCCCAGGCCATGCCCCTTGGAGAGGCCGCGCTCGACCTGCCAGTGGCGGTCGAACACGCGCTGGTGGAATTCTTCCGGGATGCCGGGGCCCTGGTCGGTGATGGAAAAGCGCACAAAGCTGCCTTCGAGTTCGGCGCCGACGTGCACCACGGTGCCGGCCGCGCTGTAGGCAATGGAATTGCCGACGAGGTTGGCGAATACGCGCATCACTTGCGGGTAGTTGATGGCCACCGCCGGCAGGCCCTGCGGGTTGTCCACCGTGAGGAGGATGCCGCGCGCTTCGGCCGCCGCGCGCATGGAGTGCAGCACATCGGCCAGCAGCAGCTCGCAGCGCACCGCCAGGCGCGAGCGCGGCTCGGGCAGCGGCAGGCCGGAGGTGGAGACGCGCATGTCTTCGATCAGCTGCGTCATCTGCTTGGCGCCGCGGGTCTGGATGGCGGCGTAGTTTTTGATCTCCGGCTCGGGGCGGCGCGACAGGCCGACGGCCGAGATGGAGATGGCACTTAGGGGAGAGCGCAGGTCGTGGGCCAGGTTGGAGACGGCTTCGTCGCGCTCGCGCAGGGTGCGCTGGGTCAGGTCGAGGGCGGCGACGGCGTCGTCCATCGCCACCCGCAGCTCGATTTCGCGGGTGATGGCGCGCGCCAGCTCGGTGAGCACTTCGGCGTCCAGCGCGGACCAGGCGCGCGGGGCGAAGTCGACCGCGCACAGGCTGCCGATGGCTTGCGTGCCCTCGAGCACCAGCGGCACGCCGGCGTAGGCGCCCAGGCCCATGCTGCGCGCGCTTTCGACCTTGCCGTAGAGCGGGTCGGCGGCGATGTCTTCGATCAGCAGGGGGCTGGCGGCGGCGATGGTGTAGTGGCACAGGCTGTGGCCGGTGGCGGGCAGGCCGTCGCGGCGCTCGCCGGGGGCCGGGTCTTCAGGGGGGTGCCCTTCCATGCCGATGCTGCCCTTGCGCACCTCGCCTTCGGCACCCACCAGCGTGATGAAGGCGGCGGGCACCTTGAGCAGGGCGGCAGCCAGGCGGGTGATGCGCTCGTAGGTGCTTTCGGGGCCGTCCAGCAGCAGGTCGGTGCGGCGCAGGGCACGCAGGCGCTCGGGCGCGGCGATGGCGGCGTCGAACTCGGGTTCGCCGGCCGCGGGGCTGACCGTGGGACTAACTGCGGGGCTAAGCGCCGAGCCAACCTCGGGGCTGAAACCCGCGCCTGGACTGGCTTTCATGAGTTTTGGGATAGGAACCTTTTATTTGTCTGCATTATAGAGCGCGGCCTTGCGATTCCGTTCCCTGATCAAGCCTATCTACGCCTAAAACCGCACAAAAGCCCCTCGAAATCCCCGTTGCCGGCGGCGCGCGCGCCGGTGCGGCCGGGCGGGATGCCCGGATTCGGGCGCAAGCGGCGGAGTGTGGGCGGGGGCATAATCCCCGACACTCCTTTGCATCGGCGCTGCATGCGCCAAATGAACCGAAGGAGATTTTCATGGCGACCGTTTTTCATATGAGCCTTGCACGCAAGCCCCATGCCCCGCTGCCGCCGCCGGCCCGCGCTGCCGTAGCGGACGCGAATGCCCCTTATGGCGACGACGAAAGCCGCCTCGCCGCGGTGCGCGCGCGCGACGCGCGGGCGGACGGGCAGTTCTTCTATTCGGTAAAGACTACCGGGGTGTATTGCCGCCCTTCGTGCGCGGCGCGCCCCGCCAGGCGCGAAAACCTGGCCTTTCACGACACCTGCGCCGACGCCGAAGCGGCGGGCTTTCGCGCCTGCAAGCGCTGCCGGCCGGATGAAGCCAGCCAGGCGCAGCGCCGCGCCGCGCTGGTGGCGGCGGCCTGCCGCGCCATCGACGCTGCCGACACGGCAGGAAAAAGCGGGCCGGATTTGGCCGCGCTGGCCGAGGGGGCAGGCATGAGCCGCTTCCATTTTCACCGCGTGTTCAAGGAAGTG
>DATAZV010000521.1:0-6629 GCA_036271855.1 Burkholderiales bacterium | reverse complement strand
CAGTCGGCCTGGATTTTGGCGGCCAGCACGCGCGCCAGCAGGTCGGGCGAGGTGCCGTTGATCAGGCGGATCGGCTTGTTCGGAAAGTCCGCCGCCTGCGCCCGTGCGGTGCGCGGCGAGCACAAGGCAAGCGCCGCCAGGGACACGATCGCGGCCGCGCGCATGGGAGCACGCAAAAGCGAGCGCCAGGGCAACATCGGCCGCGCGCGGCGGGCATGGCTGGAATTCAAGGGGCCTCCTCCATCATCGTTCCCGGCTCTCGCGCCCGGTCACGGTCACTATAGACGCCGCGCCCCGGCGCCCGCAATGCGTGAACCGTGAAGCGGCGGATCAACGAATCGACGGTAAATCCTTCACGCCCGCGCCGGTAACAAGGGTTACGACAAAGACAAGCGCGGCGTGCAGGCGCGTCGCACGCCGCGCACGGCGTTTGCGACACCCTGTCTATTTCCCCTGGAGTCAAGCCCATGCAAAACCGTTCGTCCCGCTCCGCTTCACCCCCCCGGGAGCCCGCCGCCGACGAGGCCGAAACCGAAATGGGCGGCGACCGCAGCTCCGAAACCAGCGAAGACGCCTTCAAATCCAATCCCGAGAAGGGCAGCACCACCGGGAAAGGCAAGCCGACCGAGCGCTGGAAAGAGGCGCAGGACGTGGAACACGCCGAAGGCGTGCCGAAAACGCGCTCGCGCCAGCAAGGCGGGCCGGACGCCGCGATGCCGGACAACATGGACAAATGAGTGGACCAATGAAGCAGCGCCAGGCGCGTGTGGCGCGATGAAAATGCCCGCCAGCGGCGGGGCCGGCCAGGGCCGGCCGGAAACCGCCTAGAAACTGCGCTCGTTGCTTTGCGCCGGTGCCGGCTGCGCCGCCAGCCTGCGCCACAACAGCATCGGCAGGCGCAGCAGCAGGCCCAGCAACAGGCGGCTGTGCATCCACGAGATCAGGATGTTGTCGCGCACGTAGTGGAAATGCGAAACGCCGCCCTCGTCCTTGCGGAAGTATTTCACCGGGGCGTCGATGTTGATCGGGATCAGGCCCTTCCAGCACAGGCGCACCGCCACTTCGGGGTCGAAGTCGAAGCGGCGCATCCAGGGGCCGCTCTCCATCACTTCAAGCAGCGGCGGGATCGGGTAGATGCGAAACCCGTAGAGCGAATCGCCGATACCGGCCCACAGGGTCTCGATATCCGCCGCGCCGTTCGATAGCTTGCGCCCACATACGCGCTCGAACGGTGCGGAAGCGTCGAATACCGGCTTGCCCAGCACCAGGGCGCCGGGCTGGGCCAGCGAAGTGGCCATGAATTGCGGAATCAGGTCGGCCGGGTGCTGGCCGTCGGCGTCCATGGTCATGGCGTGGGTAAAGCCGGCAGCGTGGGCGGCGTGCAGGCCGTGCAGCACCGCCGAGCCCTTGCCCTGGTTGACCGGCAGCTTCATCACCCTGATCTGCGGGTCGGTGGCCGCCAGCGCCTCCACCGGCGCCTCGCTGCCGTCGTCGCTGCCGTCGACCACCACCCAGACCGGGGCCCAGCGCGTTCGGGCTTCCTGCACCGTGGTCAGCAGTTTGGGGCCGGTGTTATAGCTGGGAATGAGCACCAGATGGGTATGCGACGGATTGGACATGAGCCGGTTCTTGATTGTTTAGTGCGGATCAGGAAGGGGATGATGCGTTCTTGTAATTTGATTCTCGGGACAATCCCGACCAGGTGCGAGGACAAGGTGCGAGCATAAAGTGTAGCGTGAAGCATGCCAGTTGCGGCTGTAGGCGCGCGCCTATATTGGTTTGCGTTTGTCCTACAAGGCTGCCCTGCTCAGGCCGCCGCCGTGCCGCTGGTTTCCTGGATGATGCGCTTGCGCCGGCGCCAGGCGGCAAAGCCGCGCCGCGGCTGCAGCAGGTTGTTCAGGTAGTAGACAAATTTGAAGGCGAGGATGCGCAGGCCGATCGGCGAATTGCGGAAGACGTCGCCGGCCAGCACCGAAATCACCCCGGCCTTGACCCAGGCGTGATCGCCCTCGTCCATGAACAGGTCGCGCAGGTTGGGGTTGGTGACGCGGTAGATGAACCACGAGAATACCTTGGGGCCGTGGCGCATGGTGGCGTCGTAGTCCCTGAGCGCGGCCCCCGCCTGCGCCGGGCGGTCCAGGCAGGTGTCGATGACGTCGGCGCCGGCAAAGCCGGAATTCATCGCCAGGTAGACGCCGGTGGAAAACACCGGGTCGACGAAGGCGAAGGCGTCGCCGACCATCAGGTAATTTTTCCCGGTGGCGCGGGTGCCTTCGTAGGAATAATTGCCGGTGGCCGTCACCGGCGAAACCATGGTGGCATCCGCCAGGCGCGCCTGCAAAGCCGGGCACAGCGCCACGGTATCGCGGAAAAAGTCTTCCAGGCTGCCCTTGCGCATTTTCATGTAGTAGGGCCAGCACACCGCGCCGATCGAGGTGGTGCCGTCGGCCAGGGGAATCAGCCAGAACCAGCCGTGATCGAACCAGAACACGGTGATGTTGCCTTCTGCCTTGCCGGCGAGGCGCTGCACGCCCTCGTAGTGGGCGAACAGCGCCAGGCTGTTGTGCCTGGGATTCTTGCGCTTGCTGCCGAGCTGGCCGGCCAGAAGGGTATCGCGCCCGGAGGCGTCGACCACGAATTTCGCCTGCCAGGCGCGCCCGCCGTCCGCGCCCTGCGCATGCACCAGGGCGCCGGCGTCGTTGAACTCCACCGAAGTGGCACGGGTCTCCTCAAAAGCATGCGCGCCGCGCGCCACGGCGTTGTTGAACAGCACCTCGTCGAACTGCGAACGCCGCACCTGATAGGCCTGCGGATAGGCCTTGTCCCAGGCCTCGTTGAATTCCAGCATCATCGGCTTGTCGTGCCAGGGCGAAACGAACTCGACGCCGTATTTCGGCATGCCGATGGCGCGGATCTCCTCGGCGACGCCGAGTTTTTCGAACAGCGGCATGTTCAGCGGCAGCAGCGATTCGCCGATGTGAAAGCGCGGATGTTTTTCCTTCTCCAGGAGCACCACGTCGCGCCCGCGCGCGGCCAGCAGCGCGGCGATGGTGGCGCCGCCGGGGCCGCCGCCGATCACCATGACGTCGCATTGCATCACGTCGCTGGTCGCCGGAACTGCATTGGCAAGAGCGTCTGGAGTCACGGAATCCTCTCTTCTCTTCTGTTCTTGTCTGGACTGGGTTGTTGCTGCTCGCCCAAGCCGGGGCGCTGGTGGCGCCGTCGTTTTGCGGATGGTAGCAGAAGCAGCCGCCAACGCAGCACAAAATCATTCCAAGCAAGCGGCGGACCCACTACGGGCGGCGGCGCCGGGTATGATGCTTGAGGCGGCGGCAACGCCGCCACCGCGACACCCCACACACGCATCCAGGATGAGCCCGCCCGCCGTCATCGCCATCGTCGCTCCCCTGCTGCTGTGGCGCCTCTATGCGCGCCTGCGGCGCATGGTCGGCCGCCAGCCTTCGCGGCTGTGGCGCCACTGCTGCGCCGCCCTCCTGATGCCGCTGCTGCTGGCGGGCATCGGCTGGCTCGCCCTGCCGTTCAATCTCGCGCTTTCGGCCTGGGCCTTAGGGATCATCGGCGGTGCGCTGCTGGCGGCCCTGGGCCTGCGCCTGACGCGATTCGAGGCCACGCCGCAGGGCTATTTCTACGTGCCCAATATGCAAATCGGCCTGGCCCTGTCGGCGTTCCTGGCCGCACGCATCGCCTACCATGCCGTGTTGCTGTATGAAAGCGGCGGCATGCCGGCCACCCGCAGCGCGGTTCCCGGCATGCTGCCGCATGTCGCGCTGATCCACCTGGTGGTGACCAACCCGCTGACCCTGTGCCTGATCAGCCTGCGCCTGGGCTATGGCGCCGCCTACGCCGCCGGGCTGCTGCGCTGGCGCCTGCTGGCGCGCGCCGCGCAAGCCCAGGCCGGGCGCTGAACGGCGGCAGCGGCGGACGGTATAATTTTCGGCATACCGAAAAATAAATACCCGCCATGCAGGCACAGACGACCCTGGTCCCGGTGGCCACCATTGAAGAACAGCAAGCCGCGCGCGGCCTGATCCTCGAATATTTGCGCTGGATCGCCGGCATCGCGCAGGCAAACTACCGGCTGGCCTTCGACATCGACGCCATGGTGCGCTCCGACATCGAGGACCGCGCCAAATTTTATCCGCCGCACGGCCGCTTTTACCTGCTGCGCCACGCCGATGCCTGGGTCGGCGTCGGCTGCCTGAAGCGCCTGACCCCGGAAACCGGCGAGCTGCAGCGCATGTACGTGCAGCCGGCGGCGCGCGGCCTCGGCGCCGGCCGCCTGCTGCTGGAGCGCCTGGTGGACGACGCGCGCGCGCTCGGCTATCGCAGCCTGCGCCTGGAAAGCCTGAAGGTATTGGCAGCCGCCCACGCCCTGTACCGCTCGGCCGGCTTCGTCGAAACCGCGCCCTACGCCGACAACAGCATGCGCGCCTACCAGGCGCCGGAAGACCTCGAGGCCTTTCGCGCCAGCACGGTGTTCATGGAACTGCGACTGTAGGCGCGATTGCGCGCAGGCCGCTAGCCCGCTTCCGCTTCCGCTTTTTTTTGCGCCCGCATCTTCAGGTGCGCGCCGAGCAGGCAGGCGGGGATGGTCAAGAGCCCCATCAGGTGCATGGTGATGCTGGTGTCGGCCGAGTACATCAGTTCGCCGGTGACGACGCCGACCACGCCGCAGGCGAGCGAATTGGCGTACTCGTTCTGGTTGGCGAAGCGGGCGCAGACATAGCCGCCCAGCACGCTGCAGGCCAGGCCCAGCACCATGCCGGCGGCGAAAAATACGCTGGAGTCGTTCAGTTCGCCTTGCAGGTCCTGCATGCGCTGGCCGTTGACGCCGGCGAAAATGGCAAAGCCCAGCGCGAGGAACACGCTGGAGACCTGCGTGGTGACGAAATCGACCAAGGCGCCGACGATGATCGCCAGCAGGTTGGAGCGCGGCTTTTTCGGCTCCCCGGTGTCTTTCAGCGGCGCGCGCGGTGGCTCGAAGTTGTCCTCAGCCATGCGCGCGCCGCGTCTTGCGGTATTGCCGGGATTTCGTGATGAGGAAGAACGTGATCAGCGCGCGCCTCACAGCATTTCAATGGCAACCGCGGTACCTTCGCCGCCGCCGATGCATAGCGCGGCCACGCCCTTTTTCAGGCCGCGCGCCTTCAGCGCGCCCATCAGGGTCACCATGATGCGCGCGCCGGAGGCGCCGATCGGGTGGCCCAGCGCGCAGGCGCCGCCGTTGACGTTGATCTTTTCATGCGGAATCTTGTGCTCGTGCATCGCCGCCATCGGCACCACCGCGAAGGCTTCGTTGATCTCGAACAGGTCGACGTCGGCGGAAGTCCAGCCGACCTTCTTGTAGAGCTTTTCGATCGCGCCGATCGGCGCTGTGGTGAACCACTCCGGCTCCTGCGAGTGGGTGGCGTGGGCCAGCAATCTGGCGATGGGTTTCAGGCCCATCTTGGTCGCGGTGGACTGGCGCATCAGCACCAGCGCGGCGGCGCCGTCGTTGATCGAGGAAGAGGCGGCGGCGGTAATCGTGCCGTCCTTCTTGAACGCGGGCTTGAGGGTGGGAATCTTCTCGGGTTTGGCCTTCAGCGGGCCTTCGTCCTTGTCGATCACCGTCTCGCCGGCGCGGCCCTTGACGGTGACGGCGGCGATTTCCCACTTGAAGCTGCCGTCGGCGGTGGCGGACTGGGCGCGGCGCACCGACTCCATCGCATAGGCGTACTGGTCGGCGCGGCTGAAGTGATATTTGGCGGCGCAGTCTTCACCGAAGGTGCCCATCGAGCGGCCTTCTTCGTAGGCGTCTTCCAGGCCGTCGAGCATCATGTGGTCCATGATCCTGCCGTGGCCCATGCGGTAGCCGCCGCGCGCCTTCGGCAGCAGGTAAGGGGCGTTGGTCATCGACTCCATGCCGCCGGCCACCACCACATCCACCGAGCCCGCCACCAGGCCGTCGTACGCCTGCATCGCCGCCTTCATCGCCGAGCCGCACATCTTCGAGATGGTGGTGGCGCCGGCGGACACCGGCAGCCCGGCCTTGATGCCGGCCTGGCGCGCGGGCGCCTGGCCCTGGCCCGCCATCAGGCAGTTGCCCATGATGATTTCCTGCACGTCGGCGGGCTTGATGCCGGCGCGCTCGACCGCGGCCTTGATGGCGACGGCGCCCAGTTCATTGGCGGAGACGGAGGAAAAATCGCCCTGGAAGGCGCCCATCGGGGTGCGGGCGCCGGAGACGATGACGATCGGATCATTGGTGGACATGGTTTCAACCTTTCAACAAAGACGGGCTTGCCGGACAAAAATTCAGCAAGAAATCAGGCTGCCCGGATTCAACAATATGAGGCGTAATTCGCAGCGGATCAACTCGGATAAAACAGCGCGATCTTGCCGGTGCAAGTAAGCACCTCCACCGCATTGCGTGTCGTGATGTGGCCCTTCAGGGTGAGGATGTCGCCTTTCAGGCTGGGCTTGGGCGTGATCTCCATCACTTCCCAGGTCAGGGTGATTGTATCGCCGGCGCGCACCGGCTTTTTCAGCTGGAAGCTGAATTCCAGTCCGGCGGCGGCTTCGCCGCGGGCGGTGAAATGGGTCGCCACCAGGCCCATGATCAGGGCCAC
>DATAZV010000520.1:0-2152 GCA_036271855.1 Burkholderiales bacterium | reverse complement strand
ACCATGAAGGCGACGGTGGCGATATTGGCCAGCAGCACCACCGCGTTGATGGTGTTGGTCTTGTGCAGCAGGTGCTCGGCCTCGAACGGGATGTACAGCGCGCCGGAGAGCGCGGCCAGCCACTCGGCCCAGGCGCGGTCGCGCCACAGGCCGTAGCCTTCGGCGATGCGCACCGTGGCATAGACGATGGCGAGCAGGAAGATCATGCGGAAGTCGGCGCTTTGCAGCACCTCGGCGTAATGCAGCATCAGGCCGGGGTAATGGCCATTGGGGTCGAGGTTGTAATGGCCGATCAGCGCCCAGGCGATGCGCCGGGTGTCGTGGTGCACCAGCTCCAGCAGGCCGAAGGCGGCGGCCAGGGCGGACACCCCCTTGACGCTTTCGAAGATGGCAATCGCGCGCAGGGTGGCACGCTCGCGGGCATGCCGCAGGGGCGGGTCGGCGGTTTCGGTTTTGCTCATATAAGGGACTTGGGGCCGAAGCGGCAAAAAGCCAGCGGCACTGCTGATCAGCCGCGCCAGCATACCGCAAAGCCGCGGCGGACTTGTAGGCATGCGCCGACGGCGGTGTGCTTAGGGGGAACGCAGGGGACGCGAGCAGCGCAAGTACAAGCCCTGCGTCACGCCCATGGCCAAATGTGTGCAAGCGGCGCGCCCGCCGCGAGGGGCGGGCACCCGCTCGCTTATAATGCGGGCCTTGCGCACGTTCCCGCGCTGATTTGCCGCCCTCCACCGCACCGCGCGGCGCGCGGCCGCAGGCGGGGCGGGCAGCCCGGGGCCGCCAGGCCCGCACAGAGCTATCAAATGCAATCCCCCGCGCCGTCGCACCGTCCCCTGCTAGCCGGGCGCGGCTTGGCCTTGCGCTGCGGCCTGCTGGTATTGCTCTCGGTATTTTTTGGCGCGCTGCTGGAGATGGCGCACATGCCCGCCGCCCTCCTGCTGGGGCCGATGTTCGCCGCCGTGGTGGTGGCGGCGATGGGCGCCAACCTGTGGATTCCGGCCAAGGCCTTCATGTTCGGCCAGTGCCTGATCGGCCTGCTGATCGCGCGCAGCTTTTCGCCCGCCATGCTGGGCGCGGTGAAGACCGACTGGTTCGTGCTGCTGCTCACCGCCCTGGCGGTGGTCGGCGCTTCCACCGCGGTGGGCTGGGTGCTGGCGCGCATGCGCATCCTGCCCGGCAGCACGGCCATCTGGGGCCTCTCGCCGGGGGCGGCCACCACCATGGTGATCATGAGCGAGTCCTTCGGCGCCGACATCCGCCTGGTTGCCTTCATGCAGTATTTGCGGGTGGTGATGGTGGTGGTGGTGGCCTCGGTGGTCTCCACCTTCTGGGTCGCGCACAGCGGCTCGCTGATTCCCGCGGTGATCTGGTTTCCGCCGACCGACCCGGTGGAGTTCGCCGCCACCGTCGCGCTTGGCCTGGCCGGCGCCGTCACCGCCAAGGTGCTGCGCATCCCGGCCGGCTCGGTGCTGGTGCCGATGGCCTTCGGCGGCATCGCCCACGGCGTCTTCGGCATGCCGCTGCAATTGCCGCCCTGGTTTTTGGCCTGCAGCTACGCCCTGGTCGGCTGGAGCATTGGCCTGCGCTTCAACCGCGCGATTCTTCTGCACGCCGCCCGCGCCCTGCTGCCGATTGCGCTCGCCACCTTGGTGCTGATCATCATCTGCGGCGGCCTGGCCTGGCTGCTGCACGTGTTCGCCGGCATCGACCCGCTCTCCGCGTATCTCGCCACCAGCCCCGGCGGGGTCGACGCGGTGGCCATCATCGCGGCCTCGGCCAAGGTCAACGTATCGTTTGTCATGTCGATGCAGCTGGCGCGTTTGATCGTGGTGATCGTCGCCGGGCCGCCGTTGACCAAGTATGTGGCGAGCCTTCTACCTGCTGAGGTAAAAGCGGAGGAACAAGCCGAGGAAAAGGCTGAAGCGGCCGAAACGCCGGGTCAACCGTAAACGGCGCCGCTCAGGCGCCGGTGACAAACACCGTGCGCTCGCGCCCTTCGACCGACCACGCGCTTTCCACCTGCGCCAGCGGCAGCGAGCGGGTGGCAATCGCAAAGCCGCCCGGCGCGCTCGCCGCCAGCACTTCGCCGACCGCATGCAGCAGGCGGTCCAGCGCGATGCTGCCCAGGCCGCTGCCCATCATCACAAGGCCG
>DATAZV010000519.1:0-18433 GCA_036271855.1 Burkholderiales bacterium | reverse complement strand
CGCCGGCGGCTTTACCATCATCGAATTGATGCTTTCGCTGGTGGTTTTGGCGATCATCGTGGCGCTCGGGGCGCCGGCGCTGATGTCTTTCGTCGTGCAGGGGCGCATGACCAGCCAGATCAACGATCTGCTGGCCGATATTTCGCTGGCGCGCAATGAGGCGGCCACCCGCGGCGTGCGCGTGGTGGTCTGCGCCAGCACCAATTCCACCACGGCCTCGCCCACCTGCAGCACCCAGGTTGGCGACTGGACCAACGGGCGCATCGTATTCGTCGATGTCGACGGCGATGGCGATCACAACACCGCCTCGGGGTCGACCGAAATTCTGCTCAAGGCTTCGCCGGTGCTCACCGGCAGCAGCACTTTTGCTGTCACCGTGAACACCAGCGGCACCAGCGCCGCCGGTCCGCCGAGGATCCAGTTCCGGCCGTACGGCGGCATGGCGGTGGCCGGCAATCCCATCCTCAACAACTCCGCCACGATCCTGTCGAACGCGTTGTTTACTCTTTGTCCCGTCAACGGCACTGGCAAGCAGGGCAGGGTGCTCTCGATCGCGATGACCGGGCGTCCGGTGATCTCCAAAGTGGGGTGTTAAATGAATAATTTCGTCAAGGCCGCGCGCCGGCCGGCTCACGCGCCAGGCAGCATGCAGCGCGGTTCGACCATGATCGAGGTGATGGTGGCGATCCTGGTGCTGGCACTGGGGATGATGGGCATGCTCGGCATGTTCATCAACAGCCTGAAGATCTCCGGCGGCGCGATCTATCGCAACACCGCGACCCAGCACGCCTACATGATGGCCGACATCATCCGCGCCAACCAGGTCAACCTGCAGAGTTATTTCACGCCCACCGCCACCGCGACCTCCGGCTGCTTTACCACCGCCGGCTGCACCTCCGCCCAGATGCCGAACACCGAATACAAGGTGTGGGAGACCCAGCTGGGCAACCTGCTGCCGGCGGGCCAGGGCAAGGTCTGCCGCGACAACGCGGCCGCCCGCTCGATGAGCAGCATGGCCACCTACCTGACCTGCAGCGGCACCGGCCAGGTGGTGGTGAAGGTGTGCTGGGATGAATCGCGCATCCAGACCGGCAACGCGAGCGTGCAGAACTCTTCGAATACCGTAGCCACCGGAGGCGCGCAATGCGTGTACACCTCACTATGAGCATGCGGGGCGCCCTGCCGATGGGGCGTGTCCAGTCCGGCTTCTCGCTGGTCGAACTGATGGTCTCGCTGACCATCGGGCTGATCGTCTCCCTGGCGGTGATGATGGGTTATCTCGGCGCCGCCCAGGCGCAGCGCGGCCAGACCGACATCACGCGCATCCAGGAAACGGCGCGCTTCGCCTTCGACCTGTATGGCCGCGAAACGCGCAACGCCGCCTTCCGCAACAACACCGTTGCCGCGTCGGGCGGAGCGCAGTCGTTCGGCACCAACACCGGTACCAATACCTTTCTGGCAGGCACCAATGACGGCACTTCGTCGACGACCCTGCCGGATACGTCCACCGTTGCGGTGATCAACAGCGGCGACGTCATCACTTTCCGTTACTTCGGCATGGACAGCACCACCGCGGGTACCGCCGACGGCACCATTCTCAATTGCACCGGCACCGGGGTGATATACGGGCAGCTGAACGAAGACACTTTATATATCGCGCGTGACACCACCAATACCGTCTTCGACTCCAACGGCGAGCCGACGCTTTATTGCGCCTCCCGGCAAATGACCGGAGGCGCCTGGGGCGCCACCACCACCATTCCCCTGATCCCCGGGGTCGAAAGCATGCAGGTGCTGTATGGCGAGGACACCGACAGCGACAGCATCGTCAACCACTACGTGCCGGCCGGCAGCATTTCGACCGCGGATTTTTCGCTGGTGCGTTCGCTGATGGTTTCGATCGCCGTGCGCTCGCCGAGCGCTTCCGGCTTCACCACGGCGGCGGTGCTCAATCATTTCGGCCAGGACTACGCCAACGGCACCGCCCCCTCGGGCGACGCCGGCTCCATCTTCACCTCGCCGGCCGACGGCCGCTTGCGCCGCGTCTACAACACCACGTTTGCCGTGCGTAACGTTTTGTAAGGATCGTGATGATGACTTCACGCATGACTGGTCTGCATGCCCGCGCGAAAGCGCGGGAGCGCGGCGTTACGCTGGTAATTGCCCTGATTTTCATGGTCGCCCTGACCCTGCTGGGGGTGGGCATGGTCAAGAGCACCACCTCGGAAGAGCGCATGGGTGCCAACACGCGCGACTACGACCTGGCCTTCGCCGCCGCCGAAGCGGCGATCCGCGATGCGGAAGTGCGCGTCTCCGGCGTGTGGTCGTTTCCGTCCAAGCCGCTATCGGCCCTGAACTTCCCCACCACGGCGAACAACTGCGGCACCTTGAGCACCGGCACCACCAGCGAAATCGGCCTGTGTTTCAACATCACCAGCCAGCCGATTTTCACCAACACCACCTTCAAGCTGGACGACAACACCTACTCCGCCCAGCTCGGCAAATTCACCGGCACCCCCGTCATCCAGGGCGTGGCGACGCAGCCCAACTATTACATCGAGATCATCCAGGTTCCGCAGTTCGGCGGCAGCGGCTCGCTGAACGCCTACCGCATCACCTCCAAGGGTTACGGCGCGCGCGGCACCACCCAGGTGCTGCTGCAGGAAGTCTATCTCCAATGATCAGCGCATGCGGCGTGCATCGCACCAGTCTTCAACCGAGGTACAAATGATGAGAAATCTCGCACGATATCTGTCAATCGGCGCACTGGCGCTGAGCGCATGGTCCGGCGCCCAGGCGCAGACGGCGTTCAGCCTGGCGGCACAGCCGCTCAACGTCGCCAACAACATCGCGCCCAACGTGGTGTTCGCCCTGTCGGTGGAATTCCCGACCGCCATCACGCCGGCGTACAACTATTCCGCATCAGTCACCACCACCTCCGGCCCGTACGTGGCGAGCAATACCTACCTCGGGTATTTCGATCCGGGCAAGTGCTACGACTATACGGTCGGCACCACCATCACCAACGCGGGCAGCACAGGAGCCGCCACTACTACCTATAGCGCGACCACGGCGGCGACCCGGTATTTCGTACCGGTTGCCTTCGTCTCCACCGCGAACAGCAACCATGATTGCTCCGGCGCTCACTGGGCCGGCAATTTTCTGAACTATGTGGCGATGGCGGGCCTGGACGAATTCCGTTTCGCCATGACGGGGGGTACCCGCATAGTCGATACCACCAGCCTGACGGTGCTGCAGCGCACTTTCCAGACCAGCCAGGGCAGCAATTTCGCGGAAAAGACACTCACCGGCAACACCCTGATCGCTCAGGCCACGCCGCTTACCGCCAGCGGCAGCTATTTTTTCAACAGCACCGGCCTGAACGTGCAGATGGAGTACGGCACCACTTCGGGAACCAGCCACGCGACCAACTCTTTCTACGTCCAGGCACAGGTGTGCAAGCCGCTGATCGGTACGGTAAGCGCTCTGGAATCCAATTGCACGGCCTACACGGACAGCAGCGGCACCGTGACGTACAAACCGACCGGGGCGGTCCAGAACAATTCGGACTCGATGCGTTTCAGCGTGCTGTCGTATTTCAACTCCGACAACATCGACAATGCGGTGTTGCGCGCGAAAATGAAATTCACCGGGCAGTACACCTACGATGCTTCCGGGGTGCAAAGCGCCAATGCGCAAAAGGAATGGAGTCCGACCACGGGTATTTATGTTCTCAACCCGGCGACGGGGGATGCCAACGTCACCTTGTTGTCGACGGTCGTGCCCAGTGATTCCGGCGTGGTCAACTACGTAAACAAATTCGGCTTGAGCGGTTCCTACAAGAAGTATGACAACGTCGGCAAGCTTTATTACGAGGCGCTGGCCTACCTGCGCCATCGCACACTGGATTCAGCCTTTTACAGTGCCGCCACCACCGCTAACGCCGACAATTTTCCGGTCATTTCGGCCTACACCGAAGACCCGATACAGGCCTATTGTCAGAAAAACTTCATTTTCGTGATGGGTGATACCCACACCCATTGCGACAAGCGTCTTCCGGGGGGGGCCTATTCGGCCCCGGGCCCTGACCAATGCAAGGTCGGCACGACAACCAATACGGCTAACACGGTAGCCGACAGCGGATCATTGAGCAACGGCGACACGCTGAACGTCGACACCCTGACGGGATTGATATCGTCGAGTCTGGATGCACCGGCAGACGGGGGTTCATCGGGCGCGGCAAGTTTTTACATGGCAGGCTTGGCTTTCTGGGCGCATACCAATGACATCCGCACCGACCTGAACACGGGTTCGACCAACAAGACGACGGTGACAACCTACATCGTCGACGTGCAGGAAACCCAGGACCAGGGGTTCGACAGCCAATATTGGTATGCGGCCAAATATGGCGGCTTCGATACGAGTGCTGGCGCCAGCGCCCCCAACGCCAGCACCGTGCCGGGTACTTCGAACTGGGCAGTCTACGATGCGGGATATGACGGTCCTTGCACCAAGAGGAGCGCTACCGCTTGTACCGGCACCAGCAATGCTTCGAACGACGGCAACACCGGTGCCGGGCATGGCGTACGCCCGAAAACCTACCTGCCCGCAGGCAATCCGACGGCGATGATCAATGCGGTGAATTCAGCCTTCGCGGCGATTAGTGCCGCCACCAAGGGCGACGCCGCCGTCACCAGTTCGACCGGTAACCTGAATGTCACCGGTAGCGTCTACCAGTACCAGTCCACCTTTACCTCGGTCACCTGGGTCGGTGACCTGCTGGCCAGCCTGGTGTCGACGGTCACCTCCGGGGTTTCGGTTTCCTCAACCGTGGCCTGGCAGGCTTCCACCAAGCTCAATGCCGGCACCCCTTCGTCCACCGCGCGGGTCGTGCTGAGCTACAACGACGGTATGGCATCGTATACGAGCAATACGACCGAAAGCCTGACCAATTCAAGAAAGGGCATCGGATTCTCGTCCACCAGTACTGGCACTACCGACCTGTCCACCGCGCAACAGGGCGCGCTGGACATCAATATCGGCGGGGTCAATGACTCGCTGCACATGAAGCGCATCAACTACATCCGCGGCTCGCGGGCCGACGAGCCTTCAGGCACCGGCTGTACCGGCGGCGGCGGCGGCGGCGCGGCCTTCCGTTGCCGCTCCACCTCCCTGCTGGGCGACATCGTGCACTCGCAGCCGGCGGTGGTGGGCGCGCCTACCGACATGGACTTCAACACTTCCGATCCGTCGCCCACCGACGTGCTGTTCCAGCCCGGCTACATCACCTTCGCGATCAACAAGGCCAGCCGCGCGCCGGCGGTCTACGTGGGGGCGAACGATGGCATGCTGCATGGTTTCAACTCGGACCAGTCGGACTCGGCCAACCTCGGCAAGGAAATCATGGCCTACGTGCCGTCGCCGGTGGTGAAAAACCTGAGCCGCCTGACGTCGTCGTCGTATGCGCACACTTACTATGTCGATGCCTCGCCGCGCGTCGCCAGCGCCTGCCCTGCCACGGCCGGCTGCGTCGACGATACCTCGTGGAAGACCGTGCTTGTATCCGGCCTGGGCGCCGGCGGCCAGGGCGTTTTCGCCCTCGACGTTACTTCGCCCAGCTACACCCAGCCCAGTTCCGGCGCCTCCAGCAGCACGGTGCTGTGGGAGTTCACCGATCGCACCGACCCGGATGTCGGCTATATCCTGGGCAAGCCGGTGATCGCGAAAATGAACAACGGCAAATGGGCGGCGATTTTCGGCAACGGATTGAACAACACCACTGCCGACGGTGCTCCCAGCACCACCGGCGCCGCGGCGCTATATATCGTGTTCCTCAGCGGCCCGACCGGCACCAGCCCGGCCAGAAGCTGGGTGGCAGGCACCGACTACATCAAGCTGGTGGCAGGCACCGGCGCCACCAGCCCGGCGACGGCCACGCCGGGTACCACCGCGATTCCGAATGGCTTGAATACGCCGGTGGGGATCGACAAGGACCTGGATGGCGCGATCGACTATATCTATGCCGGCGATGCTTACGGCAACGTGTGGAAGTTCGATGTCACTTCGAGCTCGGTCGGCAGCTGGGTCACCGGTTTCAGCGGCGCTCCCATGTTCAGCGCGCGCGATGGCTCCGGCAACGTGCAGCCGATCACCGAGGCCCTGGGCGTTTCGTTCAGCCTGTATGGCGGCTTCATGGTCAACTTCGGCACCGGCCGCTACCTCGCCACCGCCGACGCCAACAGCACCACCCAGCAAACGCTGTACGGCGTTCTCGACCACCTCGACGGCACCAAGCCGCCGACCACGGCGATCGGCACGGCGCCGTCGTTCCGCACTGCCGCCACCACCAACTCGCTGCAGCAGCAGACCATCGTCGCGGCGGGCTGGTTCACCGGATCGGCTGCCGCCGGCACGGTGAGCGCGTTCACGGTCAATACGGCGCACAACAGTTGCGAGGGCGTGCCGACCAACGCGACCTGCGTCCAGGCGCAGTCCGATTGCCTGGTCAATTTCCCGGGGCTCAATCTTCCCACCACCCTGCACACGACGACGACGCAGTGCACCACCGCGGTCACCAGTCCGCCGGTGCAACTGGGCTGGTACTTCGACTTCGCCAACAGCGCGGAGCGTGAGGTCGAGGACCGGCCGCTGATCCAGAGCGGGATCGCCTCGTTCACCTCGCTGACACCCAGCGGCGTGGCCTGTAGCGGCGGCTTGCAGGGTTACGCTTATTCGGTCGACGCCAATACGGGCGGCGCGCCGCCGCAAAACGTGTTCGACGTGACCGGCAGCGGGCTTTCCAATGCGGCGCAGCAACTGGTGGTGGGCGGCATTCACTTCGTGATTACCAGCGTGGCCCTGCCGGCCGGCAGCACCGTCAACACGCCGGCGCGCTACACCTTGCCGCAGAACAGCGCCAGCGGTACGCCGGGCGTCGGCGGCGGCGCGGGCGGGGCTTCGGTCGGCTGTGCCTCCGGCACCTTCGTTGCGGGCTGGGGCTGCGTGGGTGTCTCCAGTGGCGGCGTGCAGCACGCGGCGCAATGTTCCGGCAACACTTTCTGCCAGGGCTTGTTCCTGCCGGGCCAGAAAAACCGGCTATATTGGCGCCAGCTGTTTACCCAATGAAATATTTTGCGAGGGAGCAAAGCATGATAAGGCGATTGCACAGGGGCTTTACCCTGATCGAACTGATGATCGTGGTGATAGTGATTTCGGTGTTGGCCGCCATCGCCATCCCTTCCTATACCGCCTACATCACCCGCGGCAAGCGGGCGTCGGCGCGCACCGCGATCCAGAACCTGGCGCAAATCGAGGAGCGCTTTTTCACCCAGAACAACAACTATCAGTCGGTGGCCGCGGGCAGCAGCGTGACCGCGGGATGGGTGAACTTCGTGGGCGATGTCTATACCACGCGCTACTATGACCTGACCGTGACCACCGCCGCCGGCACCACGACGACGGCCGCGGCCTTCACCATTTCGGCGGTGCCGACCAACGGCTTCACCGACAACCAATGCGGCACCCTGTCGCTGACCAGCACCGGCCTGCAATCGCCGACTTCAGTCTCGGATTGCTGGCAGCGTTAAGCGTCCGGCCGGCCCGGCGAACGCGCGAATCCGGATCTCCGGTTCGCGCGTTTGTCTTTCAGCCGGTGCGCCGGGGCCGCAACGCCGGTTGAGCGACCGACATACTCATGCGTTATTCGCGAATCAGCGCTCCCCTGGCATGTTCGGCGATGCTGCATCTCGCGGTGCTGCAGTTCGGCTGGACCATGTACGCCTCCGGCAGCCAGCTGGCGGCGCCCTGGCGCAACCCCGTGGTCCTGCGCGCGCGCCTGGCCTCTATCGACCAGGCACCGGTGCCGCCGCGGGTGAGCGCGCCCGACACGCCGCCGCAGGCACCGCAAAGCGCGCCGGCCCGGACCACGGCCCGGCGTCAGCCGCGGGTGCTGGTGCCGTCACTGCCGGTGATTGTTCCCGAGCCCCAGCCTGATCCGGTGCCGGCGGTCCCTGAACCGGTACCCCTGGCATCGCCGGACCCGCAGCCGGCGCCGCTGGCCGACGACTCCGCTTTCCTCGATGCCGGCGGCGTCGATGAGCCGGCGCGCGCCTTGCGCGAACCCGACTTCTATTTGCCGGGCGGGGCCAAGCTGGTGGGCGGCTGGCAGGTGCAATTCGATTTGCTGATCGACGCCCAGGGCAAGGTGGTGCGGGTGGAGAACGTCAGCGATGGGGCGCCGAGGGATGTGATCGGCGCCGTGCTGGCGGCTTTCTATGTGACACCGTTCGAGCCGGCCAAGCTGGCGGGCCAGCCGGTGGCGATCCGCCAGCGTTTCGAAGTCCGGCCTTAAGCCGGGCCGCCCCTGGCGCTGTCGCCGACCAGCGGCGCATCGGAGAGTTGCATCAGCAGCCGCAGGAACTGCGCTGCGTTTTCCTCGCCCAGCCTGTGCTTGATGCGCGCTTCGTGGGCGGCGATCTTCGGCGTGATGCCGGCCAGCAGCGCTTCCCCCGCGGCGGTCAGTTGCAGCACGTTGGCGCGCTTGTCGAGGGGCGAGGCCTGGCGGCGCACCAGTTGACGCGCTTCCAGGCGGTCCAGGCTGTTGACCAGGGTGGAGCGGTCGATGCCGATGGCTTGCGCCAGGCGGCTTTGCGTCAGCCCGGGGTTGTGCTTGATCAAGGTGAGCAGCCCGGCCCAGCCTGGCGAAACGTCGAAGCCGCGGGTGGCCTCGGCGAAGTCGCGAAATACGCTGATCTGCGCCAGGCGCAGGTGATAGCCGATCAGTTGTGTCAGGCCGCCCTGGTCCAGCGGCTCGCGTTCGCGCGCTTCCGGGCGGCTCGCGGCGGTGTCCGCCATCTTGCGCGGTGGTGCAGTGGATTTGGCGGACATGAAGGGGCCAGGTGGAAGGAAAGGCGATTATATGCGAGAGCCGCATATTGTTTGACATCAAACAATATGCGGCGTATAGTTCTTTCTAGTGTGAATGCCCGCTGCCGGCGGTGCCGTGTTCGCTCGGCTGGGCCCTCGCGCCGCTCAACTTCCCGCATGCACGGGTTTGGGTTTGCATCTTCGCCTCGCGGATTTGTTTTTCATGCCGATCTCCATCCATCTCGCCGATTCCGACGTCGTTGCGCATGCCGAGGAGGGCGACCTGATTCTCGATGCCCTGTTGCTCGCCGGCGTGGCCATGCCCTATTCCTGCCAGCAGGGCAATTGCGGCACCTGCAAGTGCGAACTGGTCGAGGGCGAGATCATGGAGCTCGATTACTCCGAATACGCCTTGACGGAGCAGGAGCGCGCCAAAAACCTGATCCTTGCCTGCCGCACCCAGGCCTGGGGCGATGTCACCGTGCGCAAGCTCGATGACGAGGAACTGGTGGTTCACCCGGAGCGCTTCATGCGCTGCAAGGTGGCGCAGCTCGAAGACCTGACCCACGACATCAAGCGCGTGGTGCTGGAGATCGAATCCGGCGGCCCCTATAGTTTCACCGCCGGGCAGTACGCGAAAATCGAATTCCTGCCGCTGACCACGCGCGATTACTCGATGGCCAATGTGCCCGCAAATTCCGCCGATGCGGAAGACGCAAAGCGCATCGAATTTCACGTGCGCGCGGTAGCCGGCGGCGCCGCCAGCCAGTTCGTGCACGGCAAGCTGGCGCCGGGGCAGACGGTGCGGGTCAGCGGGCCTTATGGCGCTTCGTATTTGCGCGAGAGCCATCAGGGGGCGATGCTGGCGATCGCCGGCGGTTCGGGCCTGGCGCCGATCGAGTCCATCATCGGCCGCGCGCTTGCCGCCGGCAGCACCCAGGCTATCCATCTCTATTTCGGCGTGCGCGGACTGCGCGACGTTTATCACGAGGACATGTTCAAGCGCTGGGCCGCGCAGCATGCGAATTTTCGCTATACCATCGTGCTGTCGGGCGAGGAAGTGCCGGGTTACGCGCACGGCCTGGTCACGGACGTGGTGGCGCGCGAGTTGCCGGACCTTACGGGCATGAAGGCTTATCTCGCCGGACCGCCGGTGATGGTGGAAGCGGCCACACGCTTGCTGGGCGAGCGTGGCATGGCGGCGCGCGATATTCACGCGGATGCCTTCTACACTGAGGCGGACCGGCAGACCAATGCCGTATAAAAAGGATGAGACAAGATGAGTGATGCGCAGAAAGATCTCGAAGGTCGCGTGGCCATCGTCAGCGGCGGCGCGCGCGGCATCGGCCTGGCGATTTGCACCGAGCTGATCGCCCGCGGCGCCTGCGTGGTGGTGGCCGACAGCGGCGTGGCGATCAACGGCGATGCGCCCGATGCGAGCGTAGCCGAAGCGGCGGCGCAAAAGCTGGGCGGCAAGGCGGCGGCGTTTACCGTGGACATCGGTGCGCCGGAAGCGGCGCCCGCGGCGGTAAAGCTGGCGCAGGAAAAATTCGGCGGCATCGACATCGTGGTCAACAATGCGGCGATCCTCAAGGATGCGTTTGTGTTCAAGGGCAATGCCGAGGTTTACCGCGAGGTGCTGCGCAACAACCTGGTCGGCGCCTATGCACTCACCAGCAGCGCCTGCGCGGCAATGCGCGAGCAGCAAAAGGCCGGGCGGGTATTCGACGGCATGGCCGGCGTGGTGATCAACATCGTTTCTTCCGCCGGCATCTACGGCAATTTCGGCCAGGGCGCGTATGCGTCTTCCAAGGGCGGGCTGATGGCGCTGACGCGCATCGTCGCCATGGACATGGCGCGCTCGGGCGTGACGGCGAATGCGATCGCGCCGTTTGCCGCCACCCGGGTCACCGACAGCATCATTCCGGCCAACGATGCGCAGGCTTCCTACAAGGAGCGTGCGCTCAAAATACCCGCGCTGCATGTGGCGCGTTTCGCCGCGTGGCTGGCTTCACCCGCCGCCAAGGGCGTTAGCGGGCAGTTGTTCGGCGTGCGTGGGCGCGAGGTGATGCTGTTTTCGCAGCCGCGCCCGGTGGCGACCATCGTCGAGCCTGCCGCCGGCTGGGGGGCGGGTCTGGCGGCGCAGGTGCAAAGCCAGTTCGCCGAAAAATTCACCGATCTGAAAACCGACCTCGAAGCCTTCAATACCGACCCGGTGGTCTAGCGTTACAAGTTACTGGAGAAAATCATGGCCTATCCCGAAGTCAAGACCGTCGAAGAGTACAAGCAGCAGCCCGAGGAATATCAAATGGCTGTGCGCAAGATCGTGCGCAGCCACTCGATCAACGAGTTGTACGGCGCGCGCGTGTTCGACGAGCCGGCGATCGCTTTCGCGCCGACGCCGTATGCCAAATGGCTCACCTGCCGGGTGGCGATGGAGGAGTATCACCATCACGTGCGCTTCAAGAAGCTGGCCGATGAAATCGGCATTCCGGAGACGGAAACCGTGCCGAACCCGAGTAAAAAGCCGTTGTCGATTTTCGAGTATCCGCTGAAGACCTGGGAAGAGTTCTGCACCATCAAGCTGGTGGCTGACTATGCGGAAATCCTGCAGGTGGAAGACCTGCTGCATTGCACCTTCCACCCTCTGCGCAATATCGCGCGCCTGACCATGCCGGAAGAAAAGTTCCATGCCCAGTTCGGCAAGGATTTTTGCACCGAACTGCTGCAGACGGCCGAGGGCAAGGCGCGCGTGCAGGAGGCGCTGGACCAATATTTTCCCTATCTGCCTTCGTTTTTCGGTGGCGACAAGTCGAAGAACAACGAGACCTACCGCAAGTATGGGCTGAAGCAGCGCAGCAACGAAGAAATGCGTGCCGACTATATCGAGCGTGTCGGCGCCCTGGTGGAAAGCCTGGGCCTGAAGCTGCCGGAAGTGCGTCTGGCGGCCTGATGTGCAGGGTTAGTCAGTGACCGTCGTCCCCTTGCGCCCGCGCGCAGTCCCCGAAGGGGAGGCCGCGCCGGCGTGGTTTGCGGTGCTGGGCATCGCGCTGACGCGCGTGGAACAGGACGATCTCACGGCCTATGCCGGCGGATTGCAATTGCCGGCGCAAACGCCGGTCATGCTGGTTGAAGACTGGAAGACGGCGAGCACCCTGACCCGCGCCTCGGGCGGCGACATGTCCTGGTGGGACCGCGAGGAGGCCGAACGCAAGCGTCTCACCGCGCAGATAGGCGATGCCGGTGCGGTGATGCACGAACTGACGCGCGCCACCGACGAGATTGCCGAGGCGGTGCATGGCGCCGCCGCTGTGGCCGCGGCGCGCCAGGCTTGCGGCGACCCCTACATCATCCGGGTTGCCGCCGGTGCGGCGATGCAGGCGACGCACCTGCGTGCGCTTGCCCATATGGCGGGCGAGCCGGCGCATTTTTTCGAGCGCAAGTACCAGTTGTTCGCCGCCGGGCATTGGCCGCTGGGGGTTTACGGCGGCGCCTTCCACATTTTCTAAAACTGCAGCGCGGCGTTACACTGCTGCCGCGACGTCCGCAGATCCGACCCCTGGAGACCCGATGGGCTACAAGACCGTGCACAAGGTGCGCATCGAATGGGGCGATACCGACCCCGCGCGCATCGTGTTCTACCCGAATTACTTCCGCTGGTTCGACGCCGCTTGCCACCAGTTGTTCGATGACATCGGGTTCAACAAGAACAAGCTGCTCGATGCTGGAATGTCCGGCATGCCGATCGTCGAGGCGCATGCCGAGTTCAAGCGTCCCGGCCTGTATTCGGACCGCATTGAGGTCGAGGTCCATGCCGCCGACGTCAAGGACAAGACGGTGCGCTTCGAGTACCGCGTCACGCGCGATGGCGAACTGCTGCTGACCGGCCACGAGATGCGCATCATGACGCGCCCGCATCCGGACGACCCCAAGCGCCTGCAGGTGATCCCCATCCCGGAAGACTTGCGCAAGAAACTCGAAGGCAACTAAAACGATATTTCACTGCGAGACATCATGAAGCTCTACACCTACTTCCGCTCTTCCGCCGCCTATCGCGTGCGCATCGCCGCCAACCTCAAGGGTATTGCCTACGAGCCCGAGTTCATCCATCTGGCCAAGGGTAAACATAACGAGCCCGAGTACAAGAAGGTCAACCCGGTCGGCCTGGTGCCCTGCATTATCGAGGACGGGCAACTGCTGACGCAGTCGCTGGCCATCATCGAATATCTGGATGAAACCCATCCGGCGGTGCCGCTGCTGCCGAAAGACCCGTGGGAACGTGCGCGCGTGCGCGCCCTGTCGATGCTGATCGCTTGCGAGATTCACCCGATCAACAACCTGCGGGTGCTCAAGTACCTGACCGGTCCGATGAAGCATACCGACGAAGAGCGCGACACCTGGTATCGCCATTGGGTCGAAGACGGTCTGGCCAAATTCGAGGCCATGCTGGCCGACGGCAAGAGCGGCAAGTTCTGCCACGGCGATACCCCTACCATGGCCGATGCCTGCCTGGTGCCGCAAGTGGCCAACGGCAAGCGCTTCAACTGCAACTATGATCACGTGCCCAACGTGGTGCGGATTTTCGAGGAATGCAACAAGCTCGACGCCTTCAAGAAAGCCGCGCCGCCGAACCAGCCGGACGCGGAGTAGGACGCAAGAGGCGGTGTTTCGGTGCCAAGTGGTATGACAACCGCTTGCGGCGCGGCGCGTGCGTGACCGTGACAGGAAGTAAAATAGCGGCCCGCCGTTTTTACGGCCGCTTTACTTCCCGTCACGGACAAGAAATACATGAGCACGCCCTCGATCAACGAAACCCACGACATCAAACTGCGAAGCTGGGTGGACGCTGCCAACGACGGCAAATCCGATTTCCCGATCCAGAATCTGCCCTACGGCGTGTTCCGCCGCGCCGGCAAGACCGATGAGTTCCACGGCGGCGTCGCCATCGGCGACCAGATTCTCGATCTTGCCGCCGCCAGCCGCGCCAACCTGTTTTCCGGCGACGCCGCCGAAGCCGCGCAACTGGCCTGCGCCTATACCCTGAACGCCTTCATGGACGCCGACCCCGCGCTCGCCGCCGCCTTGCGCCTGGCGCTGTCGCGCCTGCTGCGCGAAGACAGCGCGCTCGAAGGCCGGGCGCGCGCCTGCATGCTGCCGATGAAGGATGCCGAAATGGGCCTCCCCGCGACCATCGGCGACTACACCGACTTTTTCGCCTCGGTGTTTCACGCCACCAACACCGGCAGCATGTTCCGCCCCGACAATCCGCTGCTGCCCAACTACAAGCACGTGCCGATCGCCTATCACGGCCGCGCTTCGAGCATTCGCGTCGGCTCCAGCAGCGCACCGCTGGCGTTTGCGCGCCCCCTGGGCCAGACCAAGCCGGCAGATGCGCCGGCGCCGCTGTTCGGGCCGTCAAAGCGGATGGATTATGAACTCGAAGTCGGTGTGTGGATCGGCCGCGGCAACGCGCTTGGCACGCGCATTCCGGTGGCTGAAGCCGAGCAGCACGTGTTCGGCCTGTGCCTGCTCAACGACTGGTCGGCGCGCGACATCCAGGGCTGGGAATACCAGCCGCTGGGGCCCTTCCTGGGGAAGAATTTCGCCAGCACCATTTCACCCTGGATCGTCACCACCGAGGCGCTGGCGCCGTTTCGCGCGCCGGCCTTCGCCCGACCCGCGGGCGACCCGCAGCCCATGCCCTACCTCGATTCGGAAGACAACCGCAATAGCGGCGCCGTCGACATGCAACTGGAAGTGCTGCTGCTGACGCCAAAAATGCGCACGGAAAACCAGGCGCCGGCGCGCCTGTCGTCGAGCAATTTCAAGGACTCCTACTGGACGGTGGGCCAGATGGTGACCCACCACACCGTCGGCGGCTGTGACTTGCACGCCGGCGATTTGTTCGGCTCGGGCACCATGTCCGGTCCCGGCCGCGACCAGTACGGCTCCCTGCTCGAGCTTTCCTGGGGCGGAAAAAATGCACTCACCCTGCCCAACGGCGAGAAGCGCACTTTCCTCGAGGATGGCGACACGGTGATCCTGCGCGCGAATTGCGAGCGCGAGGGATACGCGCGCATCGGTTTCGGCGATTGCGCCGGCACTGTACTGCCCGCGATTCCCTGACCCCGTCGATCACCGCGCGGCCGGCTGCTTTGCCCTGAGCGCCGGTCTTTTCTTTTTGGATGCTTGCGATGCAAACCAACCAGATCAATCTCTACGGCCGCAAGGCGATTGTCACCGGCGGCGCCAGCGGCCTGGGGTTCGCCGCCGCGCGGCGCCTGCTGCGCTCGGGCGCCAACGTCGCGCTGTGGGACCTGGACCTTGAGCGGCTGGAAATCCTCAAGGCCGATCTCGCCGCCGAAGGCCCGATTCACGTCGCCGTGGTCAACGTCGCCGACCCGCTGGCGGTGCGCCGCGCCTTCGAGCAATCGCTCGAAGATCTGGGTGAAGTCGACATCCTGGTCAACAGCGCCGGCGTGGCCGGGCCGGCGGTGCCGGCAATCCGCTACACCGCGTCCGAATGGCAGGGCGTGCTCGACGTCAACCTCTCGGGCGTGTTCTATTGCTGCCAGGCGGTGCTGCCGCACATGCTGGAGCGCAACTACGGGCGCATCGTCAGCATCGCCTCGGTGGCGGGCAAGGAAGGCAACCCGAATGCCGCCGCCTACAGCGCCTCCAAGGCAGGCGTGATTGCCCTCACCAAGTCGCTGGCCAAGGAAGTGGCGCAAAGCGGCATACGCATCAACTGCGTCACCCCGGCGGCGGTGAAAACGCCGATCTTCGAGCAGATCACCCAGGAGCACATCGACTTCATGTTGTCGAAAATCCCGCTCGGGCGCCTGGGCGAACCGGGCGAAGTGGCGGCGCTGATCGCCTGGCTATGCTCGGAGGAATGTTCGTTTTCCACCGGCGCCGCCTTCGACCTGTCCGGCGGGCGCTCGACATACTGAAGCGATATTGGTAACCTGCGCGCAATAGATGATCAGGTGGCTTGACTATCCGCCGGAAAGAAAGCGTGCAGGAGACCGGAAGGAACTATCGCTGATGGCCAGACCCGTCCCGCCAGAGGATCAATCGCGCGAAAAGGGCGTGAGCACCATCGGCCGTGCCGCCGCCGACCCCAGCTGGCGCCACACCACCGCCGGGCGCTTGCTGCACAATGCCGCGCGCAAGTTCGATGCGCGCGTGCTGGAGATCCTTTCCGAGCGCGGCTGGAAAGACGTGCGCCTGGTGCACATCAATCTCACCCGTTGCCTGGAATTTTCCGGTACGCGCCTGACCGAGCTGGCCAAACGCGCCGCCATGACCAAGCAGGCGATGGGCGAGCTGGTGGACGAGTGCGAGCGCATCGACCTGGTGGCGCGCACCGCCGATGCGACCGACGGCCGCGCCAAGATCGTGGTCTTCACCGCGCGCGGCAAGCGCTTCATGGCGGCGTTTCGTGACGCCATCGCCACCGCCGAAGAGGAGATGACAGTGCAGTTCGGGCCTGAGCGCCTGCGCGAGCTCAAGGAGGCGCTGGCGCAATATGCCGGCGAAACCCGGGAAGGTGCGTCCGCGGAAGACGTGCCTAGGGAAGAGGCGGCACCGCGGGCCCGCGCCCGCTAGGGGGCGGCACCTGTTGCGGCGCAAGATGCAATTAGTAAGGTAACCTGATAATATATGTTCATCGAACTAGCGTCCCGCGGGCGCATGCCCCGAACCGCCCGCAGGCGTAAAATCATTTCATCCCGTAGCTGAAGCGGCAAAGGAGACAAGCATGGAAATGAACAGCGGCGAAGTGGTGCGCAATGCCCAGGAACGCAAGGATTTCTACGCCAAGATCGACCCCTACAACCTGGCCCCCCTGTGGGAAGTGTTGAAGGGCCTGATTCCCGGCGAGCCCAAGCCGAAAGCGGCGCCCTATGTGTGGGACTACCAGAAGGTCAAGGGCCTGGTGCATGAATCCGGCGGCCTCTTGACGGCGAAGGAAGCCGAGCGCCGCGTGCTGGTGCTGGAAAATCCGGCGCTGCGCGGCCAGTCGCTGATTACCGACGTGCTCTACGGCGGCCTGCAGATCATCATGCCGGGTGAAGTGGCGCCGGCGCACCGCCATTCGCAATCGGCCCTGCGCTTCATCATCGAAGGCAGCGGCGCCTACACCGCGGTGCACGGCGAAAAGACCATCATGAAGCCGGGCGACTTTGTCATCACCCCGGCCTGGACTTGGCACGACCACGGCAATGACTCGCCGGACCCGATGGTGTGGCTCGACGTGCTCGACATCAACATCGTCGCGCTGTTCCACGGCCAGTTCCGCGAAGAGTGGCCCGACGAGCGCTTCCCGGTATCGCGCCCCGAGGGCGACGCGCTGGCGCGCTACGGCTCCGGCCTGATGCCGATCGAATACAAGCCGACCAGCCACGCCTCGCCGATATTCAACTATCCCTACGAGCGCACACGCGAGGCGATGTACCGCATGTCGCGCGCCGGCGACCCTGACCCGCATTTCGGCTACAAGCTGCGCTACATCAACCCGGCCGACGGCGGCTGGGCGATGCCGACCATCGCCACGGCGATGCAATGGCTGCCCAAGGGCTTCAACAGCCAGCCCTACCAGAGCACCGATGGCCTGGGCTTCGTCTGCACCGAAGGCAAGGGCGAAACACGCGTCATCCTGCCGGACGGCAAGCAGGTCACGCTGCCATGGAAGGCGCAAGACGTGTTCGTGGTGCCGGGCTGGCTCAAGCACACGCACCATGCGGCGGACGACGCCGTGCTGTTCAGCTTTTCCGACCGCTCGGCACAGGAAAAACTCGGGCTGTTCCGCGAGCGCAAGCACTGAACAGCCGCCGCACGAACCCGCTGCGCGCGGGATAAAATACGTGTTCGAGTATGCAAAAGGCCCGCATTCGCCGGGCCTTTTTGCAATTCGCAGCCGCACGGTTGCGGTAAAACCAGAGCAGAGAGACAAGATGCCCTTGAATGCCGCCGAACTCATCCTCGCCCGTTCGATGGAGCCGGCAATCCGCGTGCGTCCGGCGATCCATTTCAACGGCAGCGTGGTGACCTATGCGGAACTGCATGCGCTGATCAACCGCGCGGCCAATGCTTTCCTTGGACTTAACGTACAGCGCGGCGAGCGCGTGCCGCTGCTGCTCGCCGATAGTCCGCTGTACGCCGCCTGCGTCCTCGGCCTGATGAAAATCGGCGCCGTGCCGATACCCCTCAATACCAAGCTCAAGCCCGAAGATTACAAGCACGTCGCCGCTGATTGCGGCGCGCGCCTGCTGGTGCATGGCGCCGAGTTTGCCGAAGCGCTCGCCGAGCTTGCCGGCGTGAAGCTGCTGCCCGCCGCCGACGGCAAGGACTCGCTGACCCGGCGCATGTCCGTCAGCGCGCCGCATGCCGAATTCGCCGCGCTGGAAGCCGAAGACCCGTGCTTCTGGCTGTACTCCTCCGGCACCACCGGTGCCCCCAAGGGCATCGTGCACAGCCAGCGCGCCGCCGCCGAGTCTTCCAAGATCATGCGCGAGGTGCTGGGCATCGATGAGACCGCGGTGATCTTCAGCACATCCAAGCTGTT
>DATAZV010000518.1:0-5198 GCA_036271855.1 Burkholderiales bacterium | reverse complement strand
TTTTCGTTTCCGCGCCGGCGGATTTCCTCGATCACCACCGAGCTATCGAGTGCGCCCTCGCCGTGTTCGACGCAAGCTTCGAGCACCGCCTGATGCACAGCCAGCAGCGGCAGCGGCTGGCCCAGGCGCCCAGCTTCAGCCAGCATCATCCGGACATCCTTGAGAGTCTGCTCGGCGCGGCCCTCGGGAGAAAAATCGCGCTGAAGCATTTTTTCGCCCTTGGTATCCATCACCTGCGAATAGGCGGCCGAGTCGCGCGCGATGGCGAGAAAGGCGGCGCCGTCCAGGCCTTGTCGCTGCGCCAACACCAGGCCTTCGGCCAGCGCCAGGCGATTCAGCCCGAGGATCAGGTTGACCGCCAGTTTGGCGCGTCCGGCGTCGCCGACGGCGCCCACCTTGTGCCAGCGCGGGCAGATGGTGTCGAATAGATCCGCCGCCTTGTCGATGGCCGCAGCATCACCAGCAATCAGCCCGACGCCATCGCCGGCCAGCACCTGCGCGCTGGTGCCGGAAAGCGGCGCTTCGACATAGCGCCAGCCACAAACCTGTGCTCGCTCACCATGCACGGTCGAACCGGATGGATCGCACGTAGTGGTGCAGATCAGCAGGCCCGACGAAGCGGCTGCGTACAGCTGTTCCGCCACTTCGCCGACTTGCGCTGAGGTGAATACCGCCAGCACGATGCGCCCGCAGCGCTGCGCAATCGCGGTTATGTCCGCGGGCTCGAGTCCCGCGCCGGCCAGCGACGCCACCCTGGCCTGGTCGATGTCGCAGCCGAGAACGGTATGGCCCGCCGCCAGCAGCCGTCGCGCGATCGCGCCGCCCAGCAGCCCGAGGCCGATGACACCGACCGCATCGCGCTTGTGCGCCTGTGCCATGCGCTAGGCCGCCAGGCCGATCTCACGCAAATATTTGCGCACACCGGGATGGATCAGGTTCACCCGCGGCGCCGCCGCCAGCGTATTGGCGGCAGTAGTCTCGCGCGCCTGTTCCAGCTTGGCCGGCAAGCCGGGTTCGGCCTGGTGCAAGGCGCGCGCCAGGCGGTAGGCCAGGTCGTCCGGCAAGGTGGGCCGCGCCATGATGAAACTCCAGGAACCCACCGAGGCAATCGGCGCGTTCTGTCCAGGATAGGCGCCGGGCGCCACCGTAAGCGCCTTGAGGAAAGCGTGCTTTTGCAGGATGCGCACGGCCTCACCGGCATCCGGCGTGATAAAGCGCGCGCCCGCCGGGCCGCTGGCCACGGCGGTGAAGCCGGGCCAGCCGACACCCCCGCCCCACAGCGCCGCCACCCGGCCGTCGAGTACCATCGCCGGGCCGTCGCCGGCGCGGTCGAGGTAAACCGCCTCGAAATCGCGGTCCTGGTCCAGCCCCAGGCCATCGAGCACATAGCGCGACAGGATCACCAGGCCGGAACCGCGTGCGCCGAAAGCAACCGGCTTGCCCTTCAAGTCGGCGATGTTGCGCACGCCGCCATCGGCGCGCACCACGAACATGCCGGCGGTCGAATACATCGCCGCGATGATGTACAGCTTAGCCGGCGCGCGGCCGATGCCGGCAATCGCCTCATGCGCCACTTCGCCCTGCACCAGGCCGAGGTCGAGTTCGCCCGCTTCCAGCAGCGGCACGTTCTCGGTACTGCCTTTGGTGTTGCGGGTCTCGATCTCCAGCGAGGGATCGGCCTGCATGATCGCTTCCGCGGCCACGCCGCCGTAAAGGGGAAAGCCGCCGCCTGGAGTGGCGGTGCCGAGCACCACTTTGGTCCTTTGATTTTCGTTCTGGCTCATGTTCGTCTCGCTCATCGTCCTGTCCTTGCCTATTCTCGCTGCCTATTTTTTGTTCGCTTGCTGCTGCAGCACTTCCACCGCCGCCTTGTGCGCGTCGTTGCCGGCCGGAATGCCGCAGTAAAGCGTCACCAGCAGCAGCACTTCGCGGATTTCCTCCGCCGACACGCCATTGGCGAGCGCGCCGCTTAAATGTACCTTGAGTTCGGCCGGGCGGTTCAGCGCGGCGGTCATCGCGATCATCGCGATGCTGCGTTCGCGCCCGCCGAGTGCCTCGCGGCTCCAGACGTCGCCATAGACATAGGCGTTGATGATGTTCTGCAGCGGCGCGCCGAATTCGCCCAATGCCTCGGTACGCGCGGCCACCGCCTTCTCGCCGAACATTTTGCGGCGCAGCGCCAGGCCGCGCGCGTGCAGTTCCTCGGTATCCATCCGGGCAGGCTCCAGGTTTGCCGGGCTTCTCAAACATCCGGACTTATGGTGAATACTTGCGCCGCCATTTCCTACGCTGGCGGCAATTCATCCAGCGGCGAGATCATACTACGGCTTGCTTTTTATTTAAATGTCCGGATAAACTACTTGCTCTGAATCGAACATAAATACCGCCGCCAGCGGCCTCGACCTCACGGAGACAACACATGCCTGCCCAATTTCCGGCGCCTGCCGCCGCTTTCCTGCGCGGCGCCCTGCTCCTGGCCGGCGCATTGCTGATCGCGCCCACGGCGCAGGCGCAGAAATATCCGGCGCGCTCGGTGCGCATCGTCGTGCCTTTTCCCCCTGGCAGCGCGCCGGACCAGACCGCGCGCATCGTCGGCCAGGAGTTGCAGACGGCGCTGGGGCAGACCTTCGTGGTCGACAACAAGCCCGGCGCGCAAGGCGCAATCGCGGCAACCGAAGTGGCGAAAAGCCCGAACGACGGCTACACCCTGCTGCTGACCACCAACACCACGCAGGCGGCCAACGTCACCCTGTTCAAGAAACTGCCCTACGACCCGGTAAAGGACTTCGCCCCGGTGACGCGCATCGGCGGCACTGCATTGATGTTGATGGTCAAGACCGACTTCCTGGCGCATAACCTGAAGGAACTGATCGCCTATGCCCGCGCCAACCCGGACAAGCTCTCCGCCGGTTACGGCTCGTCCGCCACCCAGGTGGCCATCGGCATGTTGCAGACCCAGGGCAAGCTCCACGTGCTCTCAGTGCCTTATAAGGGCGTGCCGCAGACGGCGCTGGACGTGATGGCCGGGCAGATTTCCTTTTCCTTCGTCGACGCCGCCGTCGGACTGGCGCAAATCAAGGGCGGCAAGCTCAAGGCCCTGGGCGTAACCTCGCTCACGCCGAACCGCCTGGCGCCGGATATTCCCTTGTTCACCACCGATCTTCCGGGATTCGAGCTTGGCACCTGGTACGGTGTGGTGGCGCCGATCGGGACGCCGCGCGAAGTGGTGCTGCAATTGAACGATGCGATCCAGAAAGGCGTGAACAAGCCGGAAGTGCGCGAGCGCTTTTCCAGCATGGGCCTGGAAATGATGCTGCAAGGGCCGGATGAATTCGACCCCTTCATCCGCAGCGAGGTGGTGAAGTGGGCGGCGCGCATCAAGCAGGCCGGCATCGAACCCGAGTGATAAGCTTGACCAGCAAATAATGCCGAGCCGGAAGCCATGACCGAAGCCATCATCGACGCCCATCATCACATCTGGGAACTCAAACGCATTCCCTGGCTGCAGGGGCCGATCCAGCCGCGCATTTTCGGCGAGTATTCGGGCCTGAAACGCGATTACCTGGGCACTGAGTTCAAAAACGACTTGCAGCGCCACGGCATCACGCAGTCAGTCTACATCCAGATCAACGTCGCCCCCGGCGACGAGATAGCCGAGACCGAATGGGTGCAAAAGAATGCCGACGCGCACGGCATCATGCAGGGCATCGTCGCCTACGCCAATCTATCGGACCCGAACGTCGGCGCGGTGCTGGACCAGCACCTCAAGTACGCCAACCTGCGCGGCATCCGCCAGCAGATCCACTGGCATGAGAACGCGCAATACCGTTTCGCATTGCGGCCTGACCTGATGAACGACACCACCTGGCGCAATGGCCTGGCGGAAATGCAAAAACGCGGCCTGACCTTCGACCTGCAGGTGTTCCCCAGCCAGATGGCCGATGCAGCGCGCCTGGCGCACGATTTTCCCGGGATGAAATTCGCACTGCTGCACGCCGGCATGCTGCAGGACCGAAGCGCCGCCGGCTGGGCACTCTGGCGGCGTGGCATGAAGGAACTGGCGGATTGCCCGAACATGTGGGTCAAGCTTTCCGGCCTGGGCACCTTCGTGCGCGCCTGCTCGGTGGCGTTGTGGAAGCCGGTGATCGATGAAACCGTCGAACTGTTCGGGCCGGAACGCTGCATGTACGGCAGCAACTATCCGATCGAAAGCCTGTGGACTTCCTACGCCAACATTTTCGACACCACCCAGGCTTGTCTGGGGGGCCTGTCCTCCGCCGAACGGCGCCAGGTATTTCACGAAGTAGCGGCAGGCTTTTACCGCCTGAAATGAAAGCCGGCAAAAAGGTAGCGGCGCGAACCAGCGGCATTCCACGCTATCAGGAAATCGCCGCGGCCCTCACCAAGGGCGTTGCGCAGGGGCGCTACCCGGTCGGGCGCCTGTTGCCGACCGAAACTGAATTGTGCGAGCAGTTCGCCGCCGGGCGACACACGGTGCGCGAAGCGCTGCGCATCCTCACCGACAAGGGCATGATCGTGCGCCGGCGCGGTGCCGGCACCATGGTGATCGCCGTCGATGCACCCAACCTGTTCACCCATAGCGTGGCGTCGATGTCGGAGTGGCTGCGCTATCCCGTAGACACCTATCGAGCGACGGTTGAAACCGGTGAGGTGGTGGCCGACCGCAAACTGGCGGCCCTGCTCAAATGCGAACCGGACAAAGTGTGGTTTCGCATCAGCTCGATCCGCCGCTCCTCCCAGATTGCCGACCCGCTGGGCTGGGCTGAAATCTATGTGTTGCCGAAATATTCCGGCGTGGCGGAGCGCAGCGACCACGGCAGCACGCCGGTGCATCAGCAGATCGAAAAAATGTACGGTGAATCGGTGGAACACGCCAACCTGGAGATTTTCGCCAGCAGCATTCCCGCCAAGCTGGCCCGCCCGCTCAAGGTCAAGCCCGGCAGCCCGGCGCTGACCGTGATCCGCCGCTATACCGGGCGCAAGAGCGGCATGTTCGAAATCACCGTCAGCATCCACCCCGAAAGCCGCTATACCTATACGATGGACATGCACCGCGACATGCGCTCGGGCAACTAGCCGGCCCGCCCGGGACGGAACCTTCGCGCGCGAGGCAAGTCAATGGTGCAGCAGCCGCGCGAACCGGACCGTAGTTTCGCGCACTGCGTTGAAAGGTCTTA
>DATAZV010000517.1:0-9674 GCA_036271855.1 Burkholderiales bacterium | reverse complement strand
CGTGCTCGCGGCGAAAATCCAGGCCGACTGGGGCCAGCCGCTGGTGGTCGAGTCGCGCCCCGGCGCCGCCGGCGTGATCGCAGCGGACGCGGTGGCGAAATCGGCGCCGGACGGCTACACCTGGTTTTTCTCCGGCTCCTCCGCGGTGGTCGCCAGCGTGTTCACGCCCAACCCGCCGCTGGACTTTTTGCGCGACCTGAGCCCGGTGAACCTGATGGCCACCATCCCCTTCGTGCTCGGCGTCAACCCGCAATTGCCGGCGAAGACCCTGGCCGAGCTGGTGGCGCTGGCAAAGGCAAAACCGGGCACTCTCAACTACGGATCGCCCGGCAACGGCTCCACGCCGCACCTGGCGATGGAGCGTTTCAAGCAGCTCGCCGGCATCGACATGCTGCACGTGCCCTACAGGGGCGTGCCGCCGATGGTGGCCGACATGATCGGCGGGCAGGTGCAGTTGGGCTTCATCATCCAGCAGGCGGCCCTGCCCCAGGTGCAGGGTGGCAAGCTGCGTGCGCTGGCCGTCTCCGGCGCGAAGCGCTCGCTGGCGGCGCCGGAGATTCCGACCGTGGCCGAGTCCGGCTATCCGGGCTTTGATCTGGTGGGCTGGAGCAGCCTGCACGTGCCGGCGAAAACCCCGCCTGCGATCATCGCGAAAATCAACGCCGAAGTGAACAAGATCATTGCCGACCCCGAAGTGCGCAAGACCATGCTGGCGGCGGGCCTGGAGCCGGTGACCCTCAGCGTTGCCGAGTTCGATGCCTTCGTGAAGCGCGATATCGAGCGCTATGGGCAGGTGATGAAAGCCGCGAACATCAAGCTCGATTGAAGCGGCGCCCTCTTCTGTCATTCCCGCGCAAGCGGGAATCCACGTCCTGCTCACCACTGCTTTTCGCGAATGACGCGCCTGGATTCCAAGGCAGGTAGCCGGCCTGTGCCCTCAGGCCGTCGAGTTGACTAGGGCAGCACCCAGATCAATCCAAGCGCGCCGACGATCAGCGCGAACTTGGTGATGCGGTACACCGTCTTGTTCCAGCGCTTGAAGGCGCGGCGCTTTTCGCCCATGAAGTGGACGTAGCGGAACACCCGGTTGACCCCGCCGGTGCGGTCGCCTTCGCTGTTCGGCGAGGCGCCGGCGGCGACGATGTGGGTGGCGATCCAGCGGTTGATGCCCTGCGCCCAGCGGTATTTCATCGGCCGCTCGATGTCGCAAAACAGCACGATGCGGCCCTGGCCGGAAGTGTTCTCGGCATAGTGCAAAAAGGTTTCGTCGAACACCACGCCTTCGCCGTCGCGCCAGCTATAGCGCTGGCCGTCGACGGCGATGTAGCAGAGGTCGTTGTTCGGCGTCACCAGGCCCAAGTGATAGCGCAGCGAGCCGGCGTAGGGGTCTCGGTGCAGCCCGAGCTTGCCGCCGTCCGGCAGGTAGGCGAACATCGCCGCCTTCACCGAAGGCAGCTTGGAAACCAATTCGGTGGTCAGCGGGCACAGCGCGCGCGCCGAGGGGTGGGCGTCGCCATACCACTTGATGTAAAAGCGCTTCCAGCCCTTCTTGAAAAACGAATTGAAGCCGGCGTCGTCGTGGTTCTGCGCCGCCTTGATTTCGGTGGCCAGCAGGTTCTCGCCTTCCTTGCGGATCTCCTGCCAGTTTTCTTCCAGCACCTTCAAGTCGGCGAAGCGGTCGCGGTCGATATAGGGCGTGCGCGGCACGCCGGAAAACGCCAGCATGAACACGTTGATCGGCGCGGTGAACGACGAATGGTCGAAGATCTGCCGGAACCATGCGTGCCGCACCCGCCCGCGCAACTGCATGTAGGCGGAGCAGCAGAGGAAAAAGACGACGACGAATTTGATCACGGCGACCTGATCACGAAAATGCGGGGCGCGGAGGGGACCCGTGAAGGGACCAGCCACCCTGGACGCCCTGGGTTGCAGACCCCTTCATTCTACCCTGACCGGTCCCTTCACGCCTCCGGACGGGCGCGCAGTCGCGCCGTCCGGAGAGCCGTTTTTAGTCGACAAAATGCGCATCGTCCGGCTTCTGCGGCGGCAGCTTGATGGCGATCGCCTTCACCGGCCCGGAGGAGACGATGGTGCCGCCATGCGGCGTGCCCTTGGGGATGATGATCAGGGTGCCGGCCTTGAAGTCGTGGCGTTCCTTGCCCAGCCACATGGCGCCGCTGCCTTCGATGATGTACTGGATCTCGTCGGCGTCGGCGTGGAAGTGCTTTTTCACGTTGCCCGACTGGATGCCGACGGTGCCGTTGGGCGTCACCACCAGGGTCTTGCCGTGCATCTCCGGGTTGGCCGTGTTCGGGATGTCGTCATGCTTCATCGACGCCAGGTCGATCATCGCCGGTTGCAGGGTGCTGCCGGCCTGGGCATTGGCTTCGGACATGACGTGCTGCGCGAGCGGTGAAACGGCGAGGCCGGCGCCGAAGGCGAGGGCGGCGACAAGGGCGAACTTGGTGTGGCGCATGGAATGTCTCCTTTGAAAGTTATGTTTTTCGCGCCCCGGGGCGCTTGCTGCCGCGCAAATATAGCCGATCCGCGGCGCGGCTGTAGGAGCTTGTGGGAGAGGCACCGGCAGACGCGCGGCCCCGGCGCGGGCAAAGTGCACGGGCAGCCCCGCACTCCCGCTCCCTCCAGAAAGGAAAACCCCATGTCCAAGGCCCTGTTTGTCGGCATCGAGGCCCACGCCGGCCGCGCAACGGAAATCGCCGATTTCCTGCGCAGCGCGCTGGCCGCGGTGCAGGAGGAGCCGGAAACCCGCAACTGGTACGCGCTGCGCTTCGACACCGGCGGCTTCGCGATTTTCGACACCTTCCCCGGCGTCGTCGCGCAGCTCAGGCACCTGCTGGGCAAGGTCGGGCGCGAGCTGATGATGAAAAGCTTTACCGCGCTCGACGGCATGCCGGAGATCGAGTCCGCCGACCTGATCGCGGCCAAGCCGCCGCTGCGCGCGATCGAGCCGGTCTGCGCGCTGTTCGTGGCGATGAAGGCGCGTGCCGGCAAGGAGAAGGCGGTGGCCGACTTTCTCGCCAGCGCCCTGGCGATGGTCAGCGACGAGCCCCGCACCGCCGCCTGGTACGCGCTCGACATGGGCGGCGGGCACTTCGCCATATTCGACGTCTTTCCCGACACTGCCGCGCGCGATGCCCACCTCGCCGGCCCGGTGGCTGCAGCGCTGCTGGCCCGCGCCGGCGAATTTTTCGAGCAGGGGCCGGAAATCCGGCGTGCCCAGGTGCTGGCGGCGAAAACCTGGGTCTAGGCGCAAGGTGCGCCACGTCACTGCAAATGCATCGGGCCCCGGGTTCCAGTGGAAGCCGGGGCCCGGCGTACGTTTTCAAATACCGCGCTAGCTGCCGGCGGGACGCGAGACGGTGCTGCCGCCGGCGATGCCGCCGGCGTTCATCGAGTTGTCGGGAGAGCCGTTGCTCGAACCGCCGCCGCCGGCGCCCGCGCCCTTGGTGCGGGTGTCCGGGCTCATGGTGCCGTCGGCATTCTTTTTCATCTTGCCCGGCTTCGGCGCATAGCCCTTGTCGGTGTTGCTGCCGCCGGGAACGTTGATGCTGCCGGGGGCGGTGCCGCTTTGGGCGTAGACCGGCGCGGCCAGCGCCAGGGGGACCAGGGGCAGGGCGATCAGGGTGCAAAGCGGCTTCATGAAAGGTTTCATGCGGTTCTCCAATCGGTAGGGTTGCGGGCGAACGAATGCCGCCCATGCACTCTTCACAACAGCAACCGCTGTGCCCTGCTGAAACAGGTTTGCGCCCGGTAGGGATTGCAAACACGACAATGTTTCCGGGAAAAATGCCCGCCATAAATCAGTGCACCTTCCCTCGCACGGCGATGGTGCGTGCGGCGTCGCGCCACCTGCCCTGGGCACGTGCATCGCTTCATTTTTCCGGTAAGCCGTCCCGCCCGGGCAGCAATATTTTTTCCTCAACCGGAGAAGCAGATGACCAAGCAAAAAGTAGCCGTGGTGGTGGGTAGCCTGCGCCGCGATTCGATCACCCGAAAAGTGGCCAAGGCGATGGTGGCGGCGGCGCCGCCATCCCTTGAATGCAGCTTTGCCGAGATCGGCGATCTGCCGCTGTATAACCAGGACCTGGATGAGCAGCCGCCGGCGGCGTGGACGCGCTTTCGCCAGGAGGTGAAGCAATGCGCGGGCATCCTGTTCCTGACGCCGGAATACAACCGCTCGCTGCCCGGCGGCCTGAAAAACGCCATCGACGTCGGCTCGCGCCCACAGGGGCAAAGCGTGTTCGACGGCCTGCCGGCGGCGGTGGTCAGCGTCACCCCGTATCAGCTCGGCGCCTTCGGCGCCAATCACGCGCTGCGCCAGGCCTTTGTCTTTCTCAACATGCCGGCGCTGCAGCAGCCCGAAGCGTATATCGGCAACGCCGAATCGCTGTTCGATGCGCAGGGCGGGCTGAAGAAGGACGAGACGCGCGAGTTCTTCGCCAAGTTCATGGCTGCCTTCAGCCACTGGGTGGAAGTGGCGGGGCGGATGAAACAGAAGTGAGGGGCGGAAGGCGCCTGCCGCGCGGGTGAAAAAAAGGCGTCCATGTGGACGCCGCTTTTGACATGCCGCCGGGCCGGCAATGCCGGCCGAAAGCCTTAAGTGGCGGCGCCGGGTTCGAACGGCGAAACCGGCGCGGCCGCGGGCGTCGCCACCGGCTCGAACGGCGAGCCGGCTTCCGGCTCGGTGGGGTCGTCGATCATCGACTGGCCGCGCTCACCGGCGGCGCGGCGGGCGTCGCCGAAAAATTCGAAGTCGATGTGCAGGCGCTCGGTGCGCTTGACCCCGGTTTCCACATTGGTCACGCTGACGGCGGCCTGGTAGCGGCGCAGCGGCGCGCTCTTGCCCTGGCGCGGCCGCACGGCGGCGTAGACCAGCGGTTCGATACTATGGCCCTTGTAGTTGAAGGCGTTCAAATCACTCATGGCAAGTCCTTGGATAAGCCTCTTCCGTGGCATGGGGCACGGGCGGCGGTGGCGCGGTGGGGGCGCCGTCGAAGGCGCCCGGTAATTCACGGTCGGAATGCGTTGCAGAAACCACCCTGACCACAAAAGCAACAAGGCTTGGCCGATGCATCAACGCGGCGTGTGGGTCGCAGTATGACACTCTTGACGCAGTTTCGTTCCCGCCGCCGTCAAACGGCGTGCCCGGGCCGCACGCTCCGCTGGTTTATCGGCGGATAAATACCAGGCCGCCCACCCTTCCCTTAAGTTGATAATATACGCACCCTCGCGCCGGCCGCGGCCGGCATGCCGTGCGGCGGCACCGGGAGCACCAGGACCCACCGTGCCTTCAACCCAACAGCAAATCCGTTTCTGCAAAGGCTTCGACGGCACCCGCCTGGCCTATGCGCTGAGCGGCACCGGCCCGGCGCTGGTGAAGGCGCCGCACTGGCTGACCCATCTCGAATACGAATGGCAAAGCCCGATCTGGCGGCCGTGGATCGAAACCTTTTCGCGCTCGCGTTCCTTCCTGCGGATGGACCAGCGCGGCTGCGGCCTTTCCAGCAACGAGCCGGCGGAGATCTCCTTCGAGGCCCTGGTGCGCGACCTGGAGGCGGTGGTCGACGCCGCCGGCCTTACGAGCTTCGCCCTGTTCGGCCATTCGCAGGGCAGCGCCATCGCGGTCGAATACGCCGCCCGCCATCCGCAGCGCGTATCGCACCTGGTGCTGCTGGGCAGCTATGCGCGCGGCGCGATGAAACGCGAGCTGGGCCCCGGCAACGACGACGAACTGCAGGCGCAGCTGAAGCTGATCGAGGTCGGCTGGGGGCGCGATGACCCTTCCTACCGGCAGATGTTCTCCACCCAGTTCATTCCCAGCGGCACCCTGGAGCAGCTCAATTCGATGAGCGAGCTGCAGCGCCGTTCGGCCACGCCCGCGAACGCGATGCGCATCATCAGTTCGCTGTTTTCGATCGACGTGAGCGCCTCGGCGGCGCGCCTGCAATGCCCGACCCTGGTGCTGCACGCGCGCCGCGACCGCCGCGTGCCCTACGATGAAGGGGTGCACCTGGCCGGCCTGATCGCCGGCGCGCGCCTGTTGCCGCTGGAGACTGACAACCACATTCCGCTGGAGCAGGAGCCGGCCTTCGGCCAGTTTTTCGAGGCGCTGGAAGAGTTCCTGCCGCGCCAGCCGGGCGGCGCCGCCGCCTTCGCCCAGCTCACCGCGCGCGAAGGCGAGGTGATCGAGCGGATTGCCCGGGGCCTGGACAACGCGCAGATCGCCGCGCATCTCGACCTGTCGGAAAAGACCGTGCGCAACCACATCACGCGGATCTTCGACAAGCTCGGGGTGGAGAACCGGCCGCAGGCGATCGTGATGGCGCGCGACCGCGGCCTGGGCAAGAGCTAGGAAGGTGCGGCCGGGTTGCCGCGCCCGCTGCTAATGCCGCTCCTGGTGCTGCTCCTGTATCGCCTGGCTGCGCCGCCAGGTCGCCGGCGGCGCGCCGAATTCGCGCCGGAAGGCGCGGCTGAAGGCGGTATCGGTCTGGTAGCCGACGTCGCCGGCGATGTGGGTCAGCGAGGCGTTGCTGCGGCGTAGCAGGTTGGCCGCCAGCAGCATGCGCCACTGTGTCAGGTAGTGCATCGGCGAGCTGCCCACCAGTTGCTGGAAGCGCTCGGCCAGTACCGAGCGCGAAGTGCCGGCGGCGCGTGCCAGTTTTTCCAGGGTCCAGGCCTCCGACGGATTCTTGTGCATCGCGTTGAGCGCGGCGCCGACGATGCGGTCGCCGACGCCGATCAGCCAGCCGGTGCGGCCCTCGCCCTTTTCGTTCATGTACAGGCGCAGCACCTCGATGAACAGCACCTCGGCCAGTTTCGCCAGCAGGCCGCTGCCGCCGGGCCGCGGCGAGCGCGCCTCGCTGAGCGCGTAGCGCACCGAGGCTTCGAGCCAGGCGCCGGCGCTGGAGTCGCGCACATTGACCTTCACCAGCGGCGGCAGGCCGGCCAGCAGGATGCGCGCCAGGCGCGCATCGCAGGCCAGGTAGCCGCACACCAAACGGGTCGGCGTGCCGCCGCCGCCGTGGATCAGCTGGCGCGGGCGGCGCGCCAGCACCGCGCTTAAGCGCGCGCCGCCGGTGGCCGGCGTCAGCCCCGGTTGCGAGGCCATGCGGTGCGCGTGGCCCTGCGGGAAAATCACCACGTCGCCGGCCACCAGATGCACCGGCGGCCCGGCGCCGAGTTCGACGTAGCACTCGCCCTCGGTGACCATGTGGAAAATCACCACCCGCTCGGCGCCCGGCTCCAGGATGGGCGCGGCCGAATCGGCGCTCGGCGACTGGTAGCACCAGGGCGCGCTGAAGCGGGCGTTGATGAAAATCGCCCCGACCAGGCGCACCACGCGCAGGGTTTCGGACAAGGCATCCATCAGTCGTCCACGATCTCGATCCGCAGCGCGACGCTATGCGCGTCCTGGATCGCGAACAGTACCGGCGAGCAGCGATTGCTCTCCTGCACCAGCGCGCGCAGGCGCTCCGGCGCCACCCTGCGGGCGGCGATGCGCACGTGAACGCACAGGTCGCGTGGGCCGGGGTAGCACGGCGCGCCGTCGTCCTCCACCATGCCGAGCAGGCCGCGCGTGTCCGAGCGGCTGCTGGCGTCGACTTCCAGCGTGTCCAGTTCGATGCCCTGGGCCGCGGCGGTCATGGCGATGCGGGTCGCGGTGCAGGCGGCCAGGCCGGCGCGCAGCAGCCAGCCCGGGGTCACCTGGGTGCCGTCCCCGCCCAGCCCGTCGGGCAGGTCGGTGACGATCTCGCTGCCGTTCAGATGGCGGGTGACGACGCGAGTGCCGCCGTCCCAGCGCGCCATCCCGGGCAGGTCTTCGTGCATGCCGCTCTGCGGCCGGCGCAGCAGCACCGATTGCGTACGCTGCATGGCAGCGGCGATCTCTGGCGTGGCCATTCTGGCTCTCCGGTCGGGTTAACGGTGGGCCAATTGTAGGGATTTGCCTGTTCCCGGGATAGGGCCGGGCCCGTGCCTGCGCCGCGCGGCGGATGAATGGCTAGCATTCCCGGACGCTCGGGCAAGAAATGGCGGCTTTTGCCCAAGGTCCGGACGATCGGTCAGGAATGCGGGCAGCGCGGGCAGGACGCGCCGGCTTGCGGCGCAACACAATCCGCCCCCTTCAGACCAACCACCGCAAGGAACCGCGATGAACGCCAGCACCACCCTCGTACCCACCGACCTCACCGCCCTGAAAAGCCGCCAGATGGCGGCCTGGGGCAGCGGCGACTATGCCGTCATCGGCACCACCCTGCAAATCGTCGGCGAACAGCTGGCCGAAGCCTGCGACCTGCGCTGGGACGAGCGCGTTCTCGACGTCGCCGCCGGCAACGGCAATGCCACCCTGGCCGCCGCGCGCCGCGGCTGCAAGGTGACTTCGACCGACTACGTCGGCTCCCTGCTGGAGCGCGGCGCCGAGCGCGCGCAAGCCGAGCGCATGGAGGTGAAATTCGAGGTCGCCGATGCCGAGGCCCTGCCGTATGGCGACGCCGGCTTCGACGCCGTCATCTCCACCTTCGGCGTGATGTTCACGCCGAATCATGCCAGGGCCGCCGCCGAAATGCTGCGGGTGTGCCGCCCCGGCGGGGTGATCGGCCTGGCCAACTGGACCCCGGAGAGCATGGTCGGCCAGATGTTCAAGGTGCTCGGCCGCTACCTGCCGCCGCCGCCGGACGTGCTGCCGCCGTCGCGCTGGGGGGTCAACACTTACCTGCACTCGCTGTTCGGCGAACACGCTTCCAATATCACCATCAAGACGCGCGAGTTCAATTTCCGCTACCGCTCGGCCGAGCACTTCATCGAGGTGTTCCGCAGCTGGTACGGCCCGGTGCACAAGGCCTTCGCCGCCCTGCCGGCGGAAACCGCGGTGGCCCTGCGCCGCGACCTCGCCGACCTGCTGGAGACGACCAACCAGGCCGGCGCGGACGCGCTGGTGGTGCCCAGCGAATACCTCGAAGTGGTGATCACCCGGCGCTGATGATGGGAGCGCGCTTGCAAAAACGAGTGCTGCGCGGCTGTTTCGGCCGGCCGTTTTTTCGTTTTGCATGGGACAGGAGGCAGCAGGCGGCGCCAATGCCTTGGCACCGCTCATCGACTGCCGGTCTTGATTTGTGGGTTTTGTGTGGGTGCATCCGGGACCGCGGTCCCGGATACTCCCGGTGTTTCACGCGCGTATCGGGACCTGTGCCTCATGCCCGGCGGCTCCGGTACGCGCAATATGTGGGCCGTCCAATCCGGCATCCCGCCGGCTAAAAATAACAAGAGGAACGCCATGCGCCAGAGAACACCGCCGGCAACTTGAAGTCCGGCCCGTACCACCGGCCCTGCAATACCGCCTTGCCCGCCATCCTTGGTGGACATGGGCTTGGGGCCGGCCCTGCCTCAGGTTCGCGCGCAGCACGGCTGTCGCGCGCAAATTAATAAAACGGGGTCTTTCAACCCGGATACGGAGTTTTCATGGGAATCATCAGTTTCATTTATGGCGTCGCCAGCTACCTGGCCGGCGTGGTCGCGCTGGTTTACGCGATGGGCTTTGTCGGCAACCTCTGGGTGCCCAGGTCGCTCGACTCCGGCACCCCCGGCAACCTGCCCGGGGCCGTGATCGTCGATCTCGCGCTGCTGGCGCTGTTCGCGGTGCAACACAGCGGCATGGC
>DATAZV010000516.1:0-6552 GCA_036271855.1 Burkholderiales bacterium | reverse complement strand
GGTGAGCCACAGGCAGGTGCGCGCCCAGTGCGCCGCACGCAATTGCAGCTCGCCTTCGGTCTTGTAGATCAGCCAGGTGCTGCCCAGCAGCGCGTAGCCGGCGATCAGGCACAGGCCGATGAACAGCGAGAACAGGGTCTCGGCCCAGCCGTGGTTGAAGCCGGTGACCAGCGAGCCCAGCATCACGCCCTGCGCAAAGGTGGCCAGCACGGAGCCGAAGTAAAACGCGCGGTCCCACCAGGGCTTGTGGCCCGCATGCGCCTTGACGCGAAAGTCGAAGGCGACACCGCGCAATATCAGGCCCGCGAGCATCAGCGCCACCGGCAGGTAGAGCGCACCGAGGATGGCGCCGTGGGCGATCGGAAAGGCGGTGAGCAATATGCCCACGCCCAGCACCAGCCAGGTTTCGTTGGCGTCCCAGAAGGGGCCGATGGAGGCGATCATGCGGTCGCGGTCGGCGTCTTCAACACGCCTCAGGAGGATGCCGACACCGAGATCGTAGCCGTCGAGCAGCACATAGGCCAGCATGGCCGCGCCCATCAGGATCAGGAATACCAGCGGCAGCCAGAAGGAAGCATCGGTCCAGGATTCCATCTCAGGCTCCTTCGGCTCTTGGTTGATCGGGGGTGGCGCCCTTGATCGCCGCACCCTTGTTGCGCTTCTCGCCAGGGTTGGCCGCTTCGCGCGCCAGGTAGAACACCACCGACACATACGCGACGATCAGGCCCGTATACAGGAGCAGGTACATGGTGAGTGACGCCGCGATCATGGTGGCCGGCACGGTCGATGCTGCCTCCGCCGCCGTCAGCACGCCGGTGACCAGCCAAGGCTGGCGGCCGATCTCGGTGACATACCAGCCGGCTACCAGCGCCACCCAGCCGGCGAAGGTCATGGCGGCCAGCACGCGCAACAGCCAGGTTTGCAGTGCGCCCTTGCGCCTGAGTTGCCAGGCCGAGAGCCACGACACCGCCAGCATCAACAGGCCGACCCCCACCATGATGCGAAAGGCCCAGAACACCGGTCCCATCGGCGGGTGATAGGGGAAATCGGCAAAGCCTTTCACCTCGCCGTCCCAGGTGTGGGTGAGGTAGACCGAGGCCAGGTGCGGCACCGAGATTTCGTAGCGGTTGCTGCGCGTCTGGCTGTCGGGAATGGCAAACAGCACGGCCGGCACGTCCTTTTGCGTTTCCCACAGTCCTTCCATCGCCGCCACTTTCACCGGCTGATGTTCCAGCGTGTTCAGGCCGTGCGCGTCGCCGGCCATGATCTGCAAAGGGATCAACACCGCCGCCACGTAGACCGCCGTCTTCAGCGTGGCCGGCGCCACTTCGCCGCGGTCGCCCTTGAGCAGGCGATACGCCGAGACCCCGGCGATCAGGAAGGAGGCGGTGAGTCCCGAGGCCAGCAGCATGTGGGTCAGGCGGTACGGAAACGAAGGATTGAAAATCACCGCCCACCAGTCGGTCACATGCGCCTGGCCGCCGACCATCGCGTAACCCGCCGGCGTCTGCATCCACGAATTGAGCGCCAGAATCCAGAAGGCCGACAGCGTGGTGCCAAAGGCCACCAGGAAAGTCGCCAGCGTATGCACGCGCTCGGAGACGCGGCGGGTGCCGAACAGCATGATCGAAAGAAAGGTGGCTTCGAGAAAGAACGCCGTCAGCACTTCATACGCCAGGAGCGGACCGGCGATGTTGCCCACCTTCTGCATATAGCCTGGCCAGTTGGTGCCGAACTGGAAGCTCATGGTGACACCGGAGACCACGCCGAGCGCGAAGGTGAGCGCGAACACCTTGACCCAGAAGCCATACGCTTCCAGCCACTTCGGGTCGCGCGTCGCGGCATGGCGCAGCTTGAAGAACAGCAAAAACCAGCCCAGCGAAATCGAGATCGCGGGAAACAGGATATGGAAGGTGATATTGGCGGCGAACTGCAGGCGCGCCAGGATCAGCGGGTCGGCGGACATGATCTTGTTCTTTCAGTGGCCCCGGTTGGATAGGCGAAAGAGGAAGGTAGTTCCTAGGAATTCGACGGGCTCTTGCCGCCGGTCACCAGTTTCAGCTTGTCCTTCAGGTCGAGGAACTTCTGCACCCGCGAACCCATTTTCATCAGCGACACCAGGTTCTTCGGCTCCAGTTTTTGCACGTCGGAAAACCAGTTGGTGGTCAACTCGATCAGGTCGTGCATTTCGCGCATGCGCTTTTGCGCATGCTGGTCTTCGGCGCCGGTGGCGTTTTCCATCAGCGCGTCACGCAGCATCGACAGCGTGGGGTCGATCTCGCGCTTGCGCCGCTCCTCGGCCAGGGTGCGAAAAATCGCCCAGATGTCTTCCGGCGCGGAAAAATATTCGCGCCGGTCACCCGGCTTGTGCTGCACGCGGGTCAGGCGCCAGGACTCCAGTTCCTTCAAACCCATGCTGACGTTGGAGCGCGAAAAGCCCAGCGCCTCGGCGATCTCGTCGGCATTCAGCGGCGCGCGCGCGACGTAGAGCAGGGCGTAGATCTGGCCGACGGTGCGGTTGATGCCCCAGCGGCTGCCCATTTCGCCGAAGTGCAGCACGAAGGTCTGGATCAGAGGCGTCAGGTTCATGATTCGATGGAGTGAATGTTTTGAATTTTCAGGAAAGTGTGAAAATTGTACGCGCGAAAAGGGGAAATGGCAAGGGCTGCCGCTGTTACAACTGGGTTACGACTGCGCCGGCAACTGCGCGGCGAGGGAGGCCAGGAAGTGGCTGGCGTCGACCGGATGCGCCATGCGCATGCGCGCTGCGGCTTGCGCGCTGGCGGCAGCGGTCGGCGATAAATTGCCGGCGGCCGGCGTGCTGCCAGGGGCCTGGGTGGTGCTGGTGGCCTGAGCGCCGCTGCCCGTTTGGCTGGCCTTGGCCGCCTGTGCTTCGTGGGCGGCTTGCAGTACTTGCAGGATTTGCGCTCGTGCGGCGTTTTTCGGCACCGGCATGCTGGCCTTGAATTCGTCGGCGGAAACCGTGCCGTCGTGGTTCTGGTCCATCGCCTGGTACAGGCGATCGGCCTGGGCGGAAGTGCCGCCGCCTGCTACCACCTGGGTTTGCAGTTCGCCGCGGGAAATGGTGCCGTCATGGTCGGTGTCAGTCGCCTTCGCCAGTTGCGACTGGTAGTGCAAGGCGAAGGAGCCGGCATGCTGGCCGTGCGCGGCGAGCGCGGCCATGCGCTGCTGCTCGGTCAGCGTTGCGGCCTGTGCATTGGTGACCACGTTGGGCTGCGCGTCGGCCGCTGCTTTTTCCGCGTCGGCCTTGGCGGACGATTCCTTATAGGCCTCGCGCCCGGCGCGAAACAGGCCACCGGCGATACCCGAAACGAGGGAGAAAATGAGGCTCATGCGATGGTCCTGAAAGGCGGGAAGGTGCGGATGGCGCTGTCTTCCTTGAGACGGAATATCGCGCAATAGGCATCGTAGCGGCCGCAGGCAGCAGCAGAAGCGCGAAACAGGCGGGTGAATCGTCGCCAGTTCCGCGCATGCGAATCAGGCATGCCGGGCCATGAACTCCAGCGTCGCCTGCGCGCACAAATCCGGATGCGCGCCGGCCGGGTGATAGCAATCCATTTTCAGCAACAGCAGCTCGGCGTGCGGCGCGCCCTGGCGCATCACGTTATGGTCCACCTGGCCGGCGGCGTTATCCGCCAGATTCGACGACTCGGTCATGATGGCCAGCGTCGGCGCCTTGATGCCGGGCAGGTCCTTGGCCGGCTCGACGTGGCCTACCCACTTCAGATAGGCCTTGGCAGTCGACATCGCGGTGGCCCCCATCATCTCCACCCACCAGTCGACGCAGCGCGGCGGCACCGGCCCCAGGCGCCCGCCCATGGTGTGGCGCGCCCAGCCGCGGATCCCATGGGTTTCCATGAAGGGCAGCCATTCGGCGCTGCCCGGCGCCTTCAGCGGCGGTGCGCCCAGGGTCAAGGTCTTCACCAGGTCGGGCCGGGTGGCGGCCAGGCGCATGGCGCTGATGCAGCCGCTTTTGCCGCCGATCACGTGCACCGCCTCGCCCGCCAGGTGGTTGATGATGCGCACCAGGTCATCCACATACAGCTCGGTGGAAAATTTGAAATGCTCGTCCACCGCCGCGGTGCGGCCGAAGCCGCGAATATCGAACAGGATCAGGCGGTACTTGCGCGACATCGCCGGGATCCAGGCGTTGAAGGCGGTGAGGTTCTCGGTGAAGCCGTGGACGAAAATAATCGTCTCCGGTTTGGTCCACGGGTCGGTGTGGTCGTGGATTTCGTAATAGGGCTTGAAGTCGGGAGCGAGGTCGAGGTAAGGCATAGGAGTCTCTCGGTGAATATAAAAATTTATTGCGGCGTGATGCCGGCGGCCTTGAGTGTCGTGCGAATGGTCTCGATGTCCGCCACCACCGCCTGCTGCAGCACCTCCGGCGTGCAGCCCACCGGGCGCACGCCCTGGGCGAAGAATTGCTTCACCAGCACCGGGTCGGCCAGAGCCTGGTTGATCGCCTTGTTCAGTTTGGCGATGATTGCCGGCGGCGTGCCGGCGGGGGCGAAAATCGCGTTCCAGCCGGTGACGTTGTAGTCCGGCACGCCGGACTCGGCGATCGTCGGCAGGTCGGGAAAGATCGGCGAGCGCGCGATGTCGGAAATAGCCAGCGCCCGCACGCGACCGGCGTTAAGCATCGGCAGCGCCCCCGGCGGCGAGGAAAAGGCGAACTGCAAATCACCGCGTATCAGCGCGGTGACAATCTCCGGCTCGCTCTTGTAGGGCACGTGCAGCAGCTTGAGCTTGGCCTTGGACTCGAAAATCAGCGTCGCCAGGTCGCCCAGGCTGCCGGTGCCGACAGTGCCGTAGGTGAACGGCTGCGGCGCCGCCTTCGCCGCCTCGATCAGCCCCTTCACGCTGGGCAGCGGCGAAGACTTGTCCACCAGCAGCACCTCGGTCACCGAGCCCACCTTGGTGATCGGCGCGAAATCCTTCACAGTGTCGTAGGGCAGGCTTTTGGCAATCGACGGGTTGGCCACGTGCGAGGGAAAAGCCATCAACAGGGTGTAGCCATCGGGCTTGGAGTGGGCGACGAAGTCGGAGCCGACAATGCCCGAAGCGCCGGTCTTGTTCTCGACGAACATCGACTGCTTGAGTATCGGCCCGACCTTTTCCACCAGGATGCGCGCCAGCACGTCGGTAATGCCGCCGGCGCCGGAAGGCACGATCAGGCGGATCGACTGCGCGGGGTAATCGGACTGCGCGGCCTGCGCGCCGGCCTGGGTCGTGGCGCAAAGCAACAGCATGGCGAATGCAAGGCGGAATTTCATTTTGTCTCCGTTGGGTCTGGTCCGCCGGACCGCATGCGCGGGTCCGGCGCCCGGCCACGGGTGTTCTCCCCGGGTCCTGAGCAGGTTTTGAGCTGCGGAGCCAAAGATAACCGCGCTGGCGGGGCCAGGGGTCTTATGCGCCGCATCCGCTTTTGTGAAAGGCCCGGCCCAAAGGGACGCTGTTAAACGGCAACCTGATAAAACCTGAGAAATTTCCGGAAAAATTGCGCCGCGTTTTTCGAAATGACGGTAGATGAGGGTGTTTTTTCGGAAATATTCTGCAGCTTGCACCACGGATGTTGTAAGTGGCCGCCAGCTTCCCTATTCCTCGTCGGTAATGGCAAGACGGGTTTTGTTACGACGCGCGCAAGCGCGCCGGCGAGATGCCACCGCCGCACTACATCACTGGAACCTAGCCTACACGCGCCGACACAAAAAATGAATGCGCCGCGCCGCGTTTGGCGAAAATCAACCAAAGATGGTTGATCGCGCCACACAAGTAATTGTTTTAATAGCGGTAACGCAATTCGGCAAATACCGTGCGCTGCGGGAAGGGGTGGAAGATGAAGTATTTGTCGTTGCCCAGGTTGTCCACCCCGGCCGCCGCGCTCCAGTGCGGGTCGATCTGGTAGCGCAGGCGCGTATCGACCACCAGGAAGGAGCCGAAGCCCTGGAAGGTGTTGCTGTAGCCGTCGAAGTTGTCGATTTGCGAATACTGCCGGCCGCTGTAGCGCGCGGCGACGGTGCCGGTCCACTTGTCGTTCGGGCGGTAAGTGGCGGCCAGGGTAGCGCGCCAGGTCGGCAACTGCGGAGTGATCTTGCCCACCGCCGGCTGGTAGGCCGCGTCCTGCAAAATGCGCGAATCGACATAGGTGATGCTGCCGGTGAGCTGCAGGCCCTTCACCAGTACGTCGTACTGGTCGGCCACCACTTCGACACCGCGCGAGCGCACCTTTTCGATGTTCTGCACGAAGGAGAACAGGGTGGTCGAGCCGGCTACCAGCGGCGCGGTTTGTGCGATCAGCGCGTCCTTCAAATCTTCCTGGAACAACGAGACGCGCACCCGGCCGTTGTCGCCGATACGCTCCAGTGCGATTTCGCTAGAGGTGGCGTTTTCCGGTTTGAGATTCGGATTGGGCACGGTGATGGTCGCGCCGGTGGTGATGGACTGATACAACTCGGAAACGGTGGGAAAGCGATAGGCTTTTGCCAGCGAGGCGCTGGCGGTCCACTGCTTGTTGAGTTCCCAGGCCAG